>CAZDSO010000137.1:0-13728 GCA_964508045.1 uncultured Planctomycetia bacterium
TCCCCGTCAGCGTTCTCAGTGTCGAGAGAGCCTGGGTTCACCGAATAGGTACGCCCGACATGTAGGCGTTTGTTGGGTCCGGCTTCGGGACTTGCGAGCGAAGCGAGTCAAGTCCATAGTACCCGGACGAGCCTTCAACCTTTTTGGTTCCGGCTCGTCCGGGTTAGGAGAGCGCCCGCGTCTCGCAGAGCGCCGAGAGGTTCAGCTCGAAGGCCGCCACCGGCATCTTGACGCCCCAGGCCTCCAGCACCGCCGGGTGCACCTCCCCGATCACGCCCACGGCCTTCCCGCCCGCGACGATGTTCCCGCACCGGCCTTCCAGGTAGGCCGGGTGGTCCACCGGCTCGACGGACGCATCCACGTCCAGGTAGTAGAGCAGCAGGTTCAGCCGGCCGTGGGCCTCGGAGAAGTTCGCTTCCGCATGCGCGATCGCCCCGCCCAGCCTTCGTTCCGAGATCACCTTCCCGTTCGCCTTGCGGGCGCACTCCCCCTCCTCGAACAGGAGATGGGGGTACATGGCCTTGACGGATTCCGCCTCCGCCTCGAGCAGGGAGGGGAGGATCCGGTCCCGGACCACCGAGTAGGTCTCGGCGTAGACGTTCTCGATCTCCACGAGATCGCCGCGGGCGGAAAGGCGCATGTGTTCCCGCACGAATGCCGGCGAGGTCAGGACGTTGGAGACGAGTTCCTCGAACCCGAGGCCGGTCAGGATCTCGCGCGCCCGGTCGGCGAAGACGGTGAGGGGATCGAGCTCGCCGGGCGTGAAGCTGGTGAGGGTGTCGAGGGGGAAGGACTCGTACCCGTAGGAGACGGCGAAGTCCTCCACGGCGTCGAAGGGGTGGATGTAGTCCCGCCGGTAGGGCGGAGGGGTGACGAACGCGCTGGATCCCTTCGTGCGGACGCGGACGCCGAACCGGGAAAGCACGGATTTCACGTCCTCGCGCCCGGCGGTGATGCCGAGGACGCGCTCGAACTCGGCGAAGGGGACCTCGATCTCGGTCGCGATGTCGTGAGGGCAGCGGACGGTGCGGCCCCGGGGGGTGTCGTAGGGGTAGATCACGTCGCAGGGGACGATCCGCCCGCCGCGGTCGGCCAGGTTCACCGCGAAGATGTTGGCCGCCAGCAGGACCGTGTCCAGGTCCGTCCCCGTGACTTCCACGAAGAGGTGGTTGTCTCCCACCTCGACCAGGCCGACGTCGCTCGAATTGATGACCGGCGGAAAGGAGAGGACGCGCCCCTCGGCGTCCTCCAGAAAGGGGTAGCGCGAAAACCCCTGGAGAAGGCCGGCATACTGGACCCCCTTGGGATGGTCGAAAAGGATCGCGGCGAGATCCATCTCTTCCTCGGCGCCCAGCGGCGTGAAACGCCGGTCGCCGGGGCGCACGGCGAGGTAGCGCACCGGCCAGGAGATCCTGCCGGCGTTGTAGATGCCGATGGCGATGCTCTTCCGCCGGCGTCCGAAGACCTCGCTCAGCTTCTCCTGGGCCTCGATCATGCCCACCAGGCCGTCTTCGCCGACCTTGAGGTTCCGGGCCGAGAACCCTGCGATGTAGGGCCGGATCGTCTCCAGTTCCGGCGCCACTTCGATCCGGCCCACGTTCTTGCGCTTCCGTTTCGAAAAGAAGGAATAGGTCTTCCCTTTCCCCTCGCGCACCGCGCGGAGCTGGCGGGCGACGCCCTCGGGCGACCAGAGGTCGGGACGGTTCCCGTCCGCCAGCTCGATCCTCAGCTCGCCCGTGAACGCGTCGTGGGACTTCAACTCCCCCTTCACCAGCGGCAGGGCGTCCTCCAGCGTTTCCGCGCTCAGCGGCTCCCCGACAAGGCGTCCCATGTCGAACAGCTGCGCGGTGATGGTCGGCATCGTCAACCCTCCGTATTCCGTGTTGTCCGAAATCCGTATTCCGATCATCCCCTCACCTTGGTCTCCCTGAGGACGTTGAGATCGCGCGTGAAGAGGTCGCGAATGTCGTCGATCCCGAGCGCCACCATGGCCATCCGGTCGAGACCGAGCCCCCAGGCCGCGACGGGAACGCGGACGCCCATGGGATCGGTCACCTCGCGGCGGAAGATGCCGGCGCCCCCCAGCTCCGTCCAGCCGAGCTTCGGGTGCCGCATGTGCACCTCCACGCTCGGTTCGGTGAAGGGGAAGTAGTCCGGACGGAAACGGACCATGTCGGACTGGGCGATCTCGCGGGCGAAAAGGTCCAGAAGCCCCAGCAGCTTGCGGAAGGTCACGTCCTCGCCCAGCACGATCCCCTCCACCTGGAAAAAATCCACGGCATGCGTCGCGTCCACCTTGTCGGGGCGGAAACAGCGCGCGATGGCGAAGTACTTGCCGGGCACCTTGGGCTTGGAGGCCAGCTGCCGCACCGAGAGCACCGTGCCCTGCGAGCGGAGCACCAGCCGGCGGGCCTGTTCCTCGTCGAACCGGTACCCCCACCCGCGCCCCTCCGTCTTCCACCCGTCGCGGTGCGTGGCCGCCACCTGCTTCAGGAACGGGGAGGGGATGGACCCGGCCTTGCGGGGATCCCGGATCCGGTAGATGTCGTGGATCTCGCGGGAGGCGTGGAACTGCGGCATGAAGAGGGCGTCCAGGTTCCAGAACTCGGGCTCCACCAGGGAACCCGTCATCTCCGTGAACCCCATGGACAACAGCTTCCCCTTCACCCAGTCCAGGTAGGCCCGGTAGGGGTGCTTGCGCCCCGCGTGGACACGGGGCGGCGCAAGCCGGATGTTGTAGGCACGGAAGGTCTTGCCCCGCCAGGACCCGTCCTTGAGCATCTCGGGCGTGAGCGCCGACACCTCCTCCCCCGTCATCCCGTGCCGCTGCAGCTCCTCCAGCACCGCCTTCCCCTCCCCCGTGAGGCGGTACCACCTCCGCGTGGCGCTTCCCGTCTTGAACGGGCCCTTGTCCTTGCCCCGGCGCCGCACCCGGCCCTCCACCATCCCCCGCAACGACGCGTCCAGATCCTGAAGCGTCACCTCCCGGCCACCCGCGAGATCCCCCAGCAACGACTGGAGACGGTCGAAGGACGCCTCCCCGCCCGGAACGACGCGAAGGACGCCGCCTTCCCCGATCTCGACCGCGCCCGCTTTCTTCAGCGCCCCCACCGCAGGACCCGCCTCCGACGCCTCGATCCCCGGCATCGACTTGAGACGGCTCACGGAAAGCTCCCCCGCCTGCTTCACGGCCCGCAGCACCCGCACCTCGGGCAAACCCACCTCCGCGAAGTGCGCCCCCGCCTCGGAAAGACCGAGCCGGTGCGCCACCGCCTCGCGGCTCCGCTCCACGAATCCCCGGCTGTGAAGCAGCTCCACCGCACGACGATGCTGGGCCTCCGTGATCCCCGCTTCCTCCGCCAGCGCCTCGTCGGGAAATTCCATGCCCGGCGTCTTCCGGAACGCCAGGATCTCCTTCACCTCCAGAGGATGCAGCGTGTCGATCACTTCTTCCAGCGTCGGACCGGTCTCCGCCATAACGAGTCTCCAAACGCAACGCGAGGCATTATACGGCATCGCTTCCGTTTGAAAAGCGCCTAACGGACACGCCGAGCCATTCGCGCTGTAGCCGGTTTTCGGGATTTCCATGCCCTCGCTGAGCACGGTTCTCCGCGGCCGCAGTGGTGTCTGCATACAAAGGAAGGATTGCCGGAACGACATTGCTTGTAGCGCCCTGGGAGGGGACACCCCCCCAGGGCGCTACGAGCAACGGATCGGGGGTGACAATGCCCGAAAAACCCTTGCCCCCCCCCTGAGAACCTGGAATACGAGGGTCACCCTGGGGTATTTTCTGGAAGGCGGGAAAGGCCCTAGACTTGCTGACACCGCGAAAGCCTCCCTCCACCCCGCCCTTTTCCGCAACGCCTCTCTCCTTGTACAATGCATCCTCATCGGGGAGGTCCTTCATGAACGACGAGACGCAAGACACGCTCCGGGTGCCCGTGATGCCCGTGACCCATACCGTCCTCCTGCCCGGCGCAGTCGTTCCCCTCGTGCTCTTCGAGGAAAACGACCTCGCCCTGGTGGACGAGGTGTGCCGGTCCCAGGAACTCGCCCTCGGCGTCGTCTACAGCCCCCGGCGCGAGATGGACACGGGGCTTTCGACCGGCGACATCGGCACGCTCGGCAGGATCATCCAGCACAAGCGCTCCCCGAAAGGAGAAGTCTCGCTCATGGTCCAGGGGACCCGCCGCATGCGCGTGGCGTCTCTCCTCCAGCAGGAACCCTTCGCCGTGGCCGAGGTCTCGATGCTCGAGGACGACGAACCCGAAGACCCCCGGCGCCTGCGGGAAAGGGTCCTCGAGGTCTTTCAGGATTTCCTCGACCACTGCCAGGGCGACGTGGCGGGGCTCAAGGCGAACCTCGACGCCATCCAACCCCTCGGAGGCGTCGTGGACGTCGCCCTGGCCTGCGTTCCCCTCGACACCGACGCGAGACAGAAACTCCTGGAAACCCTCGATACCGGACGACGGGCGGAAGGCTTCATCGCCCTGCTCGAACATCACCTGCGAAAAATCGGACTCAAACGAAACAAGCGATTCGATCCCGGGCACGGCTTCTCGTTGAATTGACCCCGCCCGCGACGAATGCGATGGAGGACCCGCCCATGAACTGCCCCTACTGCGGCACGCCCCTGGTCGAAGGCGCCAGGTTCTGCGGGAGCTGCGGATCCGAACTTCCGCAGGAAACACCGCCCGCCGGACCCCAAGCCCGGCCGTCAGGCCCCCCGCCGCGACCCGGCCCGCCCCCCCGCCAAACGCCCCCCCCTCAGGGCGCGCCCGACATCAAGGACCCCAACACCGCCCTGCTGCTCGAACTCCTGCCCGGCCTGTTCATGGGCACCTTCGGCATCGGACACCTCTACCTCGGCAGGGTCGGACGGGGACTGCTCATCATGTTCGGATACTGGTTCGTCCTCTTCATCAACGCCATTCTCTTCATGTTCGTCATCGGGATCTGCACCCTGCCCCTTTGCCACCTCGGCATGTTGGCCCTCTCGGCCATCTGGGCCTACAACGACGCCAAGGCCATCGCCGAGTACGGGCAGTGATTGAAGGGCGAGCCTCTCCTCCTTCGCTTGCAGGTGGTTGCGAGAGCTACGAAGGACCCTACGTAGCCCTCGCATGAGCCGATCGGCGAAGTACGGGCCGGCGAGCCGGCCAGGTTTTGGATCGGGAGGCCCGCCGCTGCCTGTCTTGCCCGTGCAAGGGCTGTGGCGGGTCCTTCGGAGACCCTCGCCCTCCCCTTCCTGTGCCCCCGGGACCGGCAATTCCTGCACATGGAAAGGTTTCTTTCGGCCAGAACGGCACGCCAAAGAGAGAGCGAACCTTCCTTACCTGTTGTCAAACAAAACCTTGCGACAAACCCGGCGTATCGGCCTCGAAATTGCAATAATGAAGGCCGGGTGGGATGCCGGCTCAAGACGGCCTCCCCCTTGGAACGATTGAAAAGGATTCCTCCATGCTGGGTTCGATTCGGCTGGGCAGGATCGCGGGGATCGAGATCAAGATGCACCTGCTCTTCCTCCTCCTCGTGGCCTGGGTGGGACTCGACGGGCTCCTGGGCGGGGGGGCGACGGGCGCCCTGATGGGCGTGGTCTACCTCGGGTTCCTGTTCGGTTTCGTGGTGCTGCACGAGCTGGGCCATTCGCTGGTGGCGCAGCGCCTGGGATACCGGGTGCGGGACATCACGCTGCTTCCGTTCGGGGGTGCCGCGCGGATGGAAAGCCAGCCCTCCCGCCCCGGGCACGAGATCCTGATCGCGCTGTCGGGTCCGGCGGTCAACGTGGCGCTCGCGCTTTTGCTCCTGCCGCTGGTGATCGCGGCCGTGCCGCTTTCGGTCTGGTCGCCGGCGCCGGCGGCCCTGGCGGGCATCCTCTTCTTCATGAACGCGATGCTGGCGGGTTTCAACCTCCTGCCGGCCTTCCCCATGGACGGCGGCAGGGTGTTGCGCGGCATCCTGGCCCTCCGTCGCGACCGTCTCGTCGCCACGCGGATCGCGGCGAAGGTGGGACGCGTGATCGCCGTGCTGATGGCGGTGGCGGGCGTTCTCTACCCGCCCATGTTCATGCTGGTCTTCATCGCCCTGTTCGTCTGGTTCGCCGGCAAGGCGGAGGAGAACGCCGTGGCGATGCAGACGCGCTGGGCCCGGCCCGCGCCCTTCGAGGTCCCGCTCGTCTTCTTCGACCGGCGGAGACCCTGGTAGGGTCAACGCCTCGAGCCCGATGGTTGAACTTCCCCTGGAAGAACCTGGAGCCTTCGTGTCTTGGAGCCTTGGTGTTTGAAGCGAAGTCCTGCAGCGCCCCGTGGTTCTGAATCCGGGAGATCCGGTTGCCGGCGAAGCCGTCATCGGGAGGATCATGCGATCTCCCAGCCTCAGACCAGGAACCTCCCGGCCAGGAAGTAGAGCGTGTTCGCGATGTGCCGGGCGCAGAAAGGGCCGAGATAGGCGCGGTGCACGTGCTGGTAGCCGATGAACTTCAACCCTTCCTTCTTCCAGGGGATCGTGCCGACCACGTCGCGCTCGAGGAGCACGCCGAGGCGCTTGATCCTCACGAGGTCCTCGAAGGACTCGAACCCTTGGAGACGGCGCTGCAGCCAGGCCAGGCCGTCCTCGACGGCGCGGTCCAGTTTCTCCTTCTCCTTGCCCCGGAAGGTGCCGTGCCGTCGTACGAGGTGCAGGGCTGCGAGGACGTCCAGGGTGGTGGCGGGATCGGGGAGGTCGCCGGGCAGGGGGGCGAAGCCGCGGGCGCGGGCCTTCTTCCCGGCGGGCGTTCCGTCGGGGCCGAGGAGTTCGGTTTCGGGTCCCTCCTCTTCCTGCGTGTCGAGGAGGAAGTTTCCCGCCGCCTCCCAGACGGTGGAGGGTTTGTTGACGCCGCACAGGCTCGCGGCGTGCAGGGCGCGCAGGACGGTTGCCGTGTTCCGGGCGTCGGGCTGCAGGGTCGTGGGACGCCCGCACGAATCGCTCCATCCCAGCTTCTTCCGGCCCCGTTTCTCGCCGTGCGCCAGGAGGTGGCGCACCAGGAGGGCGACGGGCCTCTTCGCCGAGCCGGCCACGCGCGGGTTGCGCGCGCCCTTCGCCAGCGTCCCCCAGTCCTCCTCGTCCATGGCCCGGGCGACGCAGGTGATCAGCTGCCGGCAGAGCGTGCCGGTCCGCCACCGCTCGAAGAGCAGGTGCTTGGCGTACATCTCTTCGGCGGCGTTCTCCTCCCGCACGTTCTTCAGGGCCCTCTCCATCACGGTGCGGTCCGGAATGATGGAGGACATCAGGTACCGTCCGGCGTTCTCCACGCACGCCTTGTCCCGGAAATCCTTGCAGCCGGCGTGGACGGAAAGGGCGCAGAGGACGTCCGCCGTGACGTCCACCGGCCGGCCCACGTCCCAGTGCCCCGCCTCCTCGTGAACGTCCTCGAGAAGGCGCAGGGTCCTCTTGAGAAAGTCCTTCCCCGGCTCCTTCCCCTCCTCGCGCGCCGCCTTCGCCGTCGTCTTCCCCTCCTCCTTCTCGAACGTCAGGCTCGAGAAGAACCACAGGGCGAAGGCCGTGTTCACGAAGGGGATGCAGTCCGACTTGAAGTTGTGCGTCTCGTGGGCCTTCTGGTCCCAGGAGCCGTCGGGCTGCTGGGCCTTGAGCAGGAAGTCCGCGCCCTCGGCGAACCAGTTCCGGTGTCCGATGAAGCGGATGTTGGTGGCCGTGGTGATCCGCGCGAGGGTGAACAGGTAGTAGTAGGTCCAGAACGTGTCGCCGTCGTAGCGCCGCCCCATGGACCAGAACTTGGGTTCGGCCGGGTTCGCGGCGACGGCGTAATACTTCTGCAGCCAGGCGAACCCGTCGCGGACGGCCCGCTCGAACACCTCCCGGTGCTTCCGCTGGAACGTCTCGTTCTTCTCCAGGACCAGGTAGCACGAGAGGAGGTTGGCCAGCCCCGCGCAGGTCATGGAGCCGTACGTCTGCTCCTTCTGGAACATCTCGGAATACGTCCATCCGCGGGCGCGGGCGGGCTTGCCCGTGATCCAGCCGTACCGCTCCTTGATGACGTATCCGTACTTGTCGACCTCGTCGGCCTTGCGGCTGAGGATGTGCACCCGCATCACTTCGGGCCCGTCCTTCGCCTGCAAGGCCATCCCCTTCTCGAGGATCTCGAGCCAACGCGCGGGGTCGACCCCGTACCCCGCGCGGTTCGCCGCCTCCAGCCCCATCACCAGAAACTGCGTGTTCGACAGGTCCAGCCCCGTCTGGTCGATCGTGTAGCCCGCCTCCCCGTCCTTGAGGGCCTCCTTGCAGTACGCGAGGTTCGCCTCGAAGATCGCCTTGAGGGAAGCCTCCAGCCGGTCCTTCGGCTTGCCCGAGCGGAGCATCTCCGAGAAGGCCTCCTCGATGGCGAGCATCTGCGTGGCCACGTTGTAGGTGTACATCTCGCTGGTGCGGCCCTCCGGCTCCACGTTGTCGGCGAGGTACTGGAACCCCGCCCGGATCATGGGGTCACCGGGATCGACGCCGGCACGAAGCATGGCGAACAGGACCAGCGACGTCACCCCGGACTCCCAGTAGGGCTCCCGGAAGGACCAGGCCCCCTCCGTGCCCTTCCCCTTCCGGTTCTGGGTCTCGCGGAACCATTCCACGGCCTTCTCCACGGACCGCTCGATCCGCCGTTGAAGGAGCGTCTTCTGAGCGCCGGCGCCCTCCTCCTCGCCCCCCGAGGCCGGGGAGGCGCCGAAGAAAACCGCGAGAAAAAGCGTGAACGCCGCCGGGAAAAACGGGATCCGTGCCTGTTGCATCGAAGGTCCCTCCTCTTCACCTCGGGGACATGGGCCTTCTCCATCGTCACGCACGCCGCCGGCGCCGTCAAGGTCCGCTGTTGATCAGAAAAAGATCATGTGAATCAGGCTCGAGAAAACACCGCAGCACCGGACCTGAACTCACGCGACCTGCTTGTTACAGGTGTTTCCGCAGGTAGGCGAAGTCCGGCGTCAGCGCGCCGTGCCGCACGATCAGCGCCCGGCGGAGCGGACCGGGGAGATCCGGCCGCTCGGACGCATAGTCCGCCCGGGCCAGGGGGGGGACGAAATCCCGGAGCACCCCGCTGAAGTCCCGGGAGGCCTCGACGGGGAGCTCGGCGGGCAGGTTGTCGACGGCGAGGACGGCGGGCCCCGGCCCCGCGGTCCCCGGGACCGTCTCGTCGGCACGGGGGTCGTAGACGTAGACCGGTTCGCCCGGCGTGGCAGCGCAGACCGTGGCCTCGCAGGCGCCGCGGACGTCGCAGGAGATGTCGCCGATGACCTGGAGCCGGGGAGTCTCCCCTTTGGCAAAGAGGTCTTCCAGGGCCTTGCGCGTGATCAGTCGGGGGTACCTCTCCTCCCAGTAGACGGCGTTGATCACGAGCGTGAGACGGGGGAGGTGTTTCTCGAAGACGGGATGGTACCGCTCGGGGTGGTCGTAGTAGTCCTGCAGCGCGAAGGAGGCCCCGGCGTCCCGGGGCGCGACGAGGTGTTCCTCGCGGTAGACGGCCTTGTAGACCTTGCGGGGGGATCCGTTTCCCAGCTGCGGCACGGCGCCGGGATCGATCGTCTCGACCGGGAGGAGGTCGAAGATCTCCTGGGCCCCCCGGGAGACGTGCCCATAGCCCGCGAAGGCGCAGACGAGCGGGCAGAGGGCTTCGGGAAGTCCGTCCCGGCGGATGGCTTCCCCCGCCTCGCGCACCGCGTCCTTGGCGGCGTCGAGATCGGCGTAGGCGTGCGCCGGTTCGAGGGCCGCGAACGGGGTGCGCGTGCCCTGGCGGCGGAGGCGGTCGCCCAGCGCCCAGAGCGTGTCGATCATGCCGGCGAGCCCGGCGTGCCGGCCGAAGAAGACGAGCCGCCGGCCCGCCTCGTCGGTGATCTTCTCGTAGTCGACGAGGCTGCATCTCTTGTCGAGCAGGGCCGCGAGCATGGGCATGTTGCCGGCCTGGCCCTTGATGACGTGGGCGAAGAAGGCGTACGCCCCTCCCTCGCGGAAGAAGGAGGCGGGCATTTCCTTGACGCCGAGGACGAGCCGGCAGGCGGAGAGGTCCTCCCCGAGACGGGCGCCGGCCTTCTCGAAGTCCGCGTCGGGGAAGGCGCGCCGCTCGCTCGGCTGCACGACGAAGGAGAGATCCTCCCGCCGGACGAGTTCTTCGACGTCTGCCGGCACGAGGGGGACGCGGCGTTCCCACTCGTTCTTGTCCTCGCGTCGGATGCCGATTCGGATGTTGGTCATGTCAGGCGTTTCGGCTCGGGGGGACCCTCGCCCTCCAGGCCGGCTCCGATGAAAACCGAGGTGCTGCGGGGGAGATCCGCCGCCGGATGAGTTGCCCCTTCAAAGACCATTGCGGGGAGACGGCCGCGCCCCGCTCTACCGCTGAAATCAGGGGGCTGAAATCTGAAATCCCTGCCCATCCATGCCAGCCTGGACAACCTGCTACGGATTCACCGCGAGCACGCAACGGAACCCCACCGTGTCGTAACGCCCCTCGGGGAAGAAGAAGCTCCGGGCCGCGCATCGGAGCCGCTCCGGGGGCGACTGCCAGTGCCCGCCCCGCATCACCCTGGTGCGGGAAGGTTTCGCGTTGACGGGATCGGGAGCCGTCGCTTCCGGCGACGCGTAGAAGGCGGGGTCGTACCAGTCGAGGCACCATTCCTGCACGTTGCCCCCCATATCCAGAAGCCCCGTCTTCGTGGCGCCCCGCGGCCACGAGCCCACCGGCGCCGTCGCTCCGATCTCGTCGCCGAAGTTCGCCCGCCCCGCCGGCGGTTCGTCGCCCCAGGGATACGTCGGCGCGTCCCCCCCGAACCCGGCCCTCGCGGCCGCCTCCCACTGGGCCTCGGTGGGAAGGCTCTTGCCCGCCCACGTCGCATAGGCGTAGGCGTCGTACCAGTCCACGCCCACCACGGGCTTCTCGGGCGCGTTGAATTCCGGGTCGTCGTAGAAGGCCGGCGTGTGGTCCTTGCCCTCGGGCTCGTCGGGATGGCTGAACGCGCGCGGGTTCCCCGCGGCCTCGAGCGCTTCCAGGAATTTCCCGTACTGCGCGTTCGTGACCTCCGTGAGATCCATGTAGAAGGGGGAGAGCGTCACCGCGTGCGGGGGGCCTTCCTCGGGGCGGTCCTCCGCCCGGCCGATCGTCACGTTTCCCGCCGGCACGCTGGCCATGCGCGCCCCGTCCTTCTCGAAGAGGTAGATCCCCTCCTCCGCGGAGGCCTTCAGGCCCGCCGGCAGGGGGGTGTACTCGATCTCGACGCTCTTCTCGCTCTCGTTGCCCGCCAGGTCCCGCGCCCGGAACGTGAAGCGGTTGGGCCCCGGGGAGAGGGAGACCTCGATGCGGAAGGCGCCGTCCGAGACCGGGGTCTCCCGTCCCGCCGCCTCGAAGCCTTCCAGCGTCTCGCTGACCGTCCCGCGGATCTCGAGCGTCGGGTCCGACTGCTGGACCCGGGAAGGAACGCCTTCGAGGCGGATCTCCGGCGGATGGGGATCATGGAGGATCTTGATCAGCCTCGTGGTGCTGTTGCCGGCCTTGTCCTCGGCCGTGACCCGGATGCGGTTCAGGCCCTCTTCCAGGAACACCTCGTGGGAAAAGGCCCCCTCCTCCAACGCCGCCGTCACGCCGTCCACCGTCACCTTGCTCGGGTTCAAATCGTCCAGCGTCCCCCGGACCGTGTGGCTCGGTCGGTTGGTCCTGAGAAGGCCGCCTTCGGACACGTCGGGGAAGGAGAGGACCGGCCGGACGGTGTCCACGATCACGGTGAGAACGTCCTCGCCGTACGCCTCGTTTTCGCCCTCGGCCACGACCTTGAGGTCCGTGACGCCTTCCTTCAAGGTGACGGCCTTCCGGAAAGCGCCCCCGGCGCTGAGAGGAGCGGGCTCGCCGTTGATGGTCAGGGAGGCGGCCTCCGCCCCGCGGGTCCGGCCCTTGACGAGAATGCGCTTCGCCCGGTGAAAGGACCCCGTGGCGGGCATGGTGATGTTGACGTCGATCCTCGGCCGGCTCGGCCCGGGCGTCGAAGGGGTCTCGCCCGTCCCGGAGGAGGCGTCGTCCCCCCCCTGGCCGTCGCCCGGTGTCGAGACCTCCGCGCCGGGCTCGTCGCCGGGCTCGTCGCCGGGCTCGGGGGTCCCGGGCGTGGACGCGGCCCCACCGTTTGAAGAGGGCTTCTCGCCGAACAGGTCCTCGAAGAAGACCAGCCCCAGAACGATCGCGGCCGCGACGAGAAGCGCGCCCGCTCCCAGACCGATCCACAGCCCCTTGCGGGAAGCGGGGGGCGCCCCGGCGCCGGGGGCCCGGATCTTCCCCGCGTCGATCGTCTGGGGGGTGGGCGAGGAGACCTCCAGGAGGGTCTCCGCCTTGCCGTCCTGCAGGTTGATGCTCTGCCCGAGCAGGGTAGGCTGGTCGTCGAACGCCATCGCGGCGCCCTCGGCGATGAGCCGGTCGCCGTCCTTGCCCACCCCCAGCACCACGTCGATGTCGTGGATCAGCTCCCGCACGCTCTGGTACCGCTGATCGGGCTCCTTGGCCATCATCTTCTTCACGATGGAGCAGACCTCGTCCGAGAGCTCCGGGTTCTTCTCCTTGGGATCGGGCACCGGCGCCTGGATGTGCTGGAGGACGATGGCGATGGGGGTCTCCCCCGTGTAGGGCATGTCGCCGGTGAGCATGGCGAAGAAGGTCGCCCCCAGCGAGTAGATGTCGGAGCGGTGGTCGGAGGGGCGCCCGTCGCCCTGCTCGGGCGCGATGTAGGCGGGCGTGCCCATGACGTGCCCCGTGGCCGTGAGCTGGGAGGCGGACCCCACGTCCTTGGCCAGGCCGAAGTCCGCCACCTTGACCACGCCCTTGGTCGTGACCATGAGGTTGTCGGGCTTGATGTCCCGGTGGATGATCTGCTTCTCCGCCGCCGCCTCCAGCCCCTTGGCGGCCTGCCGGATCATCGTCATCGACTCCCGTTCCGGGAACGCGCCGGTCGTCTTCAGGATGTCCGAGATGCTCTTGCCGTCCACGAACTCCATGACGATGTAGTACTGCCCCGACTCCGTCCGGCCCAGGTCATAGACCTGGACGATGTTCGGATGGTTCAGCACCGCCACGGAACGCGCCTCCCGCTCGAAGCGCGCCACCGCCTGCTCGTTCGTCATGTAGGCCTCGGCGATGACCTTGACCGCCACCTCACGCCCCAGGGAGACCTGCGTCCCCTGGTAGACGGCCCCCATGCCGCCCTGGCCCAGCTTCTTCTCGATCTTGCAGCCGCCGATTTCCTGACCGATGAAATCTTCCATGGCTTGCACTCCGCCTCGGAAAAGCGGATTGAGACCCGGTCCCGATTGCGATACTATACGTCTCGTCTTTCGAGCCGTCAATCTGCAGGCGGTCCAGCGCACCGCCTGCGCCAGAATCGTTCAACGCGCGACAGGAAGGAGGAGACCGTGGAAGAGCCCTCCGAAGGCAACGAATCCTTCATCGAACCGAAAGGGGCCTTGATCGGACTGTCCGCCGTCGTCGTCATCGCCGTGTTCCTGGCCTCGGCGGCCCTCTCCAGCATGGCCGGCCCGGCCCGGATCGACGCGAACGTCGTCGCCGGGTCCTTCCGCGACGTCGGCTACACGATCACGCTGCCCAACAACGTCCGCCTCGAGAAACGCGCCGGCATGGCCGGCCTGCTCCGGTTCGCCGTCTTCCGGGACCGGATCCTCCTGGGGTTCCTCGAGATCGAGGACGCCCCCGAGCTTTCCGAG
>CAZDSO010000138.1:0-13719 GCA_964508045.1 uncultured Planctomycetia bacterium
GACAATGCGAAAATCTGCAGCCCCCTTGCACTCCTGCCATGGGTCGGGGGTGAAATTTCCCGAAAAAACCCGTGCACCCCCGTGAGGACCTGGAATTCGAGGGTCACCTTGGGGTATGTCCATGAAGGGGAGCTACGAAAAGGAAGGGAGTGCCATGACCTACGTACACCGCGAATGGCTCCCCCTCGCCCCCTCTTCGCGCCCTCCCCCCTTCGTGCTATAATGCAACGCTGTCATCCGGGACATCGGGACACGGTTCAGGGAGCCGGCGAAACGCGCCGGCGGAGGAGGACCCATGGACGGCATGGCCGAGGCGCCGCGCGGATCGGGACCGAGGAGACGTTCGGAGGGAACGGGCGCCCGCATGGGTCGTTCCGACTCCAAGTATTCGCACCGCTACCTGTACGCGTATTCCTATTCCTACGAATACGCCTATTTCTATCCCCCCTCCTTCATGATGCTGGGACCGGCCTTCGTCTCCCCCACCGGCCACATCACGGGTTCGCGACATCACCGGCGCCGGCGCCGGCGCCGGTGAGCGGAGGGATCCAATCGTCCGTATCGCGGCTTTCCGCCTGCCTGCCCGGGGGGGGGGCCGCGCCGGCCGCTACCATGTTTCCCACTGCTCCACCGGCGCGAAGTCGTCGGTGAGGACGTAGAGATCTTCGGTGCGGATGTCGACGATCAGGGAGGAGGCGTGGGAGACGAGCCGGAAGCGCTCGGGCACGGCGCCCGACGCCACGAGGCGCTTCGCCCGCGCCTTCGAGGTCTCCGCGTCGATGGACGCCTCGTCGAGCGTGGCCGCGATGAAGATGTTCCGGACCCGCTCCACCTCCTTGCGGCTCTCGGCGTCCAGGGACGCCGGGGCGCGCCGGTAGGCCTCGAAATCCGCCCGGAAGGCGTCCGCGGCCTCCCCGCCCTCGCCGGAGGGGCGGACCCGCGGAAAGGCGTAGACCCTCGGGAACACCGCTTCCATGGTCTTGAAGGCGCTCCGGAAGACCTTCGACTTGGGGCCCTCCAGCGCGCCGATGATGTTGAGCAGGCACACCCCCTCCGGGGACAGGCGGTCGCGCACCTTCTCGAAGAACTGCCGGGTCAGCAGGTGGAAGGGGACCCGGCCGCCCGCCGTGTAGGCGTCCAGGACCACCACGGCCCACGTCCGCTCGGCGCGATCCAGGAAGATCCGCCCGTCGCCCACCGTGATGTGGGTCTTCTCGCCCGGATCGAAGGCGAAGTATTCCTTGGCGATCCGGACCACTTCCGGATCGATCTCCACGACGTCGATGCGCTCCATCGAGGGGTAGATCTCGCGGTAGACGCGGGGGCCGACCATGCCGCCCCCGCCGATGAAGAGGGCGGACGCCGGTTCCGGGCAGAAGACCGAGGAGAGCTGAAACATGTGCGTGTAGTGCGTCACGGAATGGTGTGGCTCGTCCACCTCGATGCCGGACTCGAGGTAGTGGTCGAACTGGAGATACCGGACGTCCTCGCCCCCCTCCTTTCCCTCGATGACGAAGATGCGGTGGTAGGGCGTCTCGGTCTCGTGAATCACGCGGCCGTAGACGCGCCCGCCGCCGGGCGCCAGGGGGACCTCGGGAAGGGCGGACGTGAGAAAGGCCAGCGTGAGGGCCGCCGCGGGAACGACGTAGAAGACCAGCCCCAGCTGCTTGGGCTGGAGGAGCAGCGGCAGGACGACGAGGATCAGCCCCATCGCGCGCAGCAGCTCCGGCGTTCCCAGAAGCGGGACGAGGAGGAAGGTCGCCAGGAAGGTGCCGGCCAGGCTGCCGAACGTCGACACCGCGTAGAGGGAGCCGGCGGCCCGGCCGCTGCGGCTGATCTCTTTCGTGTAGAGACGGACCGCGACCGGCGAGGCCGTACCGAGCAAGACGCTGGGGAGGACGAAGACGATCACGGCCGCGGTGAGCGGGCCCCAGCGAGGCCCCCAGTCCTCCAGGGCGACGCAGACGGGAATCCCGATGTGGGGGATCAGCAGGAAGAGAAGCCCTGCGCCCCCCACGGCCATGTTGAGGGTGAAGAGATCCGGCCACCGGTCTCCCGCCCAGCCCCCCAGGAAGTAGCCGGCGGACAGGGCCAGGAGGAAGACGCTGATCAGCCCCCCCCAGATGAAGAGCGAGGACCCGAAATGCGGCGCCAGAACCCGCGAGCCGGCGATCTCGAGCGCCATGAGGGACGCGCCGGCCGTGAAGACCAGCAGCCGGATGCGGCCGCCCATCCAGCGCGGCGTTCTCGAATCCGCCTCGCTCATGCCCCCTTCTCCTCGTAGACCAGGCGCGCCACCACCCGCCCGACCGCCTCCAGCGAGCGGGGCGAGCACTTGTCCAGCGTGTCCTGGTGCGTGTCCTCGAAAGCGTGCTCCGGACCATAGTGGAAATCGATGAGGACCACCGCCGGGATCCCGAGCCCTTCGTGCAGCGGCACCTGGTCGTCCTTGATGCGGCGCCCCTCGGTCTTCATGAAATGCTCCCCGTAGCCCATCTGTTCCGCCAGCGTCCAGATCCGGTTCATGAGATCCGGCGCGTACGCCAGGGAGAAGGCCTCCCGCTCGATCCCGAGATCCTTGTCGCCCACCATGTCGACCACCACGGCCCAGCGGGGACGGTACGCCGCGAAAGGGCCCCCCTTGCGGGCGAAGTGGATCGACCCCTGCCAGTAGCCCTGGTGGGTCCCGGGCTTGCCCAGATCCTCCCCGTCGGTGAGCAGGATGTCCACGCCCACCGCCGGCGGATGTTCGGCGAAGAGCCGGGCCAGCTCGAGCAGCACGGCCACGCCGGACCCCCCGTCGTTGACGCCGGGCATGGGTTGGTCCCGTCTGGCCGGGTCGGGATCCCGCTCCGCCCACGGGCGGGTGTCCCAGTGGGCGACCAGGAGGACGCGCGGGGACGCCTGGGGATGCAGGCGCGCGAAGACGTTCACGAGATCCAGCGATTCGCCGGTTTTCGGGTTCCGCCCCACGAAGGGGAGCTCCTTCACCTCCGCCGCGCGCTTTTCCAGCTCCTTCACCAGGTACGCCCTCGCCTCGGCCGCCGTGGCCGTCCCCGGCGCCCGGGGTCCGAACCGGGTGAGCTGTTCGAGATAGGCGAAGGCCCGCTTGCCGTCGAAGCGTTTCGCCCCGCCGTTCGTCTCCGCGGTCCCGCTGCAGGCCGGAAACAAGGCGGCCAGAAAAAAAAGCGCCGCAACAGATCCCCTCCGCATGCCGCGTCTCTCCGATTTCATGCTCCAAAGCGTATCATAAAACTTTACAGTGGTAAAAATCGGAACCTCGAACCCCTGTCGGAGATCAAGCATGATCAGCAAAGACAAGCTCGAAACCGTCTGCCGGGCGATGCGTGAGGCCGGCCTCGACATGGCCGTGTTCCTCGACCGCGAGGGCGCGCGCAACCCGAACCTCGCCTACCTGACCGGCCACCCCTTCGACGCCGTCGCCCTCATCACCGCCTCGGGCGAGCGCTTCCTCTTCCCCTGGGATCTCACGCTGGCCCGGAAGAAGGCCCGCGACGTCGCGATCGTCGACCCGGACCGCACGAGAAAGGGCTACCTGGGATCCGTCGTCGAGACGATCCGCGACCTCGCCGGCGACAAGAGACGCTCGCTCGCCTTTCCCGCTTCCACGCCCTACGTGACCGTGCGGCAGTACGAAAAGGCCCTGCCGTCGCTCCGGATCGTCTGCGAGACCGGCGGCATCGACCGCATCCTCGCGGAGGCCCGCGCCGTCAAGTCCGGCGAGGAGCTCCGGATCCTCTCGGAAGGCTTCGCCATCGCCGACGAGGTGATCGCCCTCCTCCCCGCCTGGCTGGAAGAGAACAAAAACGGCACGACCCGCGAGCTGGACCTCGCCCTCTTCCTCCAGAAGGAGATGCTCGACCGCGGCACGGACGGCGCCCGCGAGGCGCTGCTCGTGGCCAACGCCGACCGTTCCGCCCTGGTCCACCCCCACCCCCAGGCGGGAACGGCCCCCCTCTTCAAGCCCGGACTCGCGCTCACCGACTTCTGGATGCGCTACGAGGAGTACTACACGGACATCACCGTGCCCATTCTCGTGGAGCCGCTGACGAAAGCGCAGGAGCAGATCGTGGAGACGGTCCTCGGCGTCTACGACGACACGATGAAGGCGCTGATCCCCGGCGCCTCCGTCGGCGAGATCGCGTCCCGCGCCCAGGACGTCTTCGCGGCGAACGGCCTCCGGCCGGTGGGCGGCCTCGGCCACGGCCTGGGCCTGACCGGCCACGACGCCCCGGCGCTGCGCGCGAAACCGAAGGACGATCAGGCGCTCGCGACGTTCCGGGACACGGCCCTGGCGCCGGGGATGGTGCTCGCGGTGGAGCCCGGCGTGGTGCACGAGGAGCACGGCGGCTTCCGCCTCGAGAACGACGTGATCATCGGACCCGAGAAGGCGGAGATCAAGACGCACGCGAAACCGCTTCGCGTGAAGGGGGCGTAGGAGGGGCGCGTGCGCCTGCCCGCGCAACGCCTTGGCAGAGCCTTCGGGGACCGCGGGCTTCCAGCCCGCCTCCTGCAGGGAAGCCGGCCTTCGCGGCGGCCCGCGTATCGCTATTCCTGTATTTGCATATACGAATCAAGCGATTCTCATGGTTTTCTCCCCCGTTTGTTCGAACCTTTTCCGGCCGCCTCCGTTTCAAACAGGGGCCGGTGACGTATCGAGGAGGATTCCATGGCCTCCCCCCGCACAACGCTCCTGCTCGCTTCCCTTCTCTGGCTCCCTCCCTCCTGCGGCTCCAACGACCGCCCCGAGACGCCGCCGGGACCGGTCCCGGAAAGCGCCACCGCCCCCCCCGTGGAAGCCATGGAAGGCCCCGGCGGGGACGTCCCCGCCGACAAGCAGGCCCTGCTCTCCCTCGCCCTGACGGCCATGCAGGCCCGCCTCGGCGATGGCTTTCACACCGCCGGCCGCTTCCCCTTCGCCGTGGGAAGCGACCTGCCCGAGGCGCGCCTGAAGATCTTTCTCGACCACACCGTCTTCAACGCCTACAAGGCCTTCAACGTCCAGTTCTTCAAGCGAAGGCCGGACCACGTCCTCAAGATCTACCTGTTCAACGGAAGGGACTCCTACCGCCGCAACGCCGAGCGTCTCTGGGGCGATCATCCCTCCACCCCCTACGGCTACTACGTCCCCTCGCGCACGTCCCTCATCATGAACATCCAAACCGGCGGGGGCACCCTGGTCCACGAGCTCTTCCACTCGCTCTCGGAGATCGACTTCCCCGGCATCCCCAAGTGGATCGACGAGGGCATGGCCTCCCTCTTCGAGCAGTGCCACATCGAGTACGAGCGCATCTTCGGCCTGGAGAACTGGAGGCTCCCCATTCTCAAGCGCGGCATCGCCGAGAATCGCACCCTCCCCCTCCGCCGCCTCATGGCCACCACCCGCGACGAATTCCTCGACGAGGCGTCCTCCCTCCACTACGCCCAGGCCCGGTACTTCTGCATGTACATGCAGGACCAGGGCGTGCTCGAGAGGTTCTACCGCGCCTACCGCGACCGGTTCGAGGAGGACCCCACCGGCGCGACCTTCGCCGAGGAACTGTTCGAGAAACCCCTGGAGGAGGTCGAGGCCGACATGCTCCGCTGGGTGCAAACGATCCACTACCGCAGGTGACGGGGCGGGGCCGCGCCGGTTCTCGAATCCGTGCGGGATGCAGGCGGCCCCTGCGCCCCGTGCAAGGACCTCTCCGTATTCGCCCGTGGGCTCGGGGCCTCGAGGGGGTATAATCCTCTTCCATGTCCGAAGAGCGGAAACTGCGCATCGGCCTGGTCATCGACGTCTTCTCCCCGGAACGCGGCGGGGGGGAAGGATACTGCGTTCGTCTCGCGAAGGAGCTCCTGAGGCGCGGACACGAGGTCCACGTCTTCGCGGATCGCTGGGACGAGGCGGAGGGCGTCGCCTACCACCGCGTTCCCGCCCGCGCTCCCGGCAAGACGCTTCCCATGATCCGCTTCGCGCTCCGGTCGAAAAAGGCCGTTTCCGCATTCGATCTCGACGTGGTCCACGCCGTGGGCAAGGCGCTGGGCATGAACCTGTTCAATTCCCACGGGGGCGTCGAGGCGCGCTGGCTCGCCCAGAACTTCCGCTCCATCGAGTCGCCCCTCTACCGGATCTGGAAGAAGACCTGCCGCTATCTGAGCCTCCGCCACCACTTCATCGCCCGGCTGGAACGCATCCAGTACACCGATCCGGGCGTCGTCCGCTACGTGGCCATCTCCGACATGCTGGCCCGGCACATGCGCGAGACCTACGATCTTTCCGAGGAGAAGCTCCGCATCGTCTACAACGGCGTCGACACGGAGACCTTCTCCCCGGCGAACCGCGCCCGGCATCGCGACGCCGTGAGGCGGGAACTCGGCACGCCTTCGGGCGCCCCCGTCGTCTTCCACGTCACCAACAACTTCCGCCTCAAGGGACTCAAGCCGCTGGTCCGCGCGCTTCGCCGCGTGCGCGAGAATCCGCGCGGCCGGGGCGCGGAGCTCTGGGTGCTCGGCCGGGGCCGGCGCCGGCCCTACGCGCGCCTCGCCTCGAAGCTAGGCGTCCGGGAGGCCGTCCGCTTTCTCGGGTGGCGCGAGAAGCCGGAGCGCTTCTACGCCTCCGCCGACGTCTACGCCCACCCCACCTTCTACGACGCCTGCTCCCTCTCCGTGCTGGAAGCCCTCGCTTCCGGCCTGCCGGCCGTGACCACCGAGACCAACGGGGCCTCGGGCTACATCGACGACGGCGTCCAGGGCTTCGTCCTCCCCGACGCCGCGGACGACGCGGCCCTGGCCGAGGGGCTCCTGAAGGCGCTCGAGCCGGACTTCCAGGCAAAGGCCGGGATCGCGGCGCGCGCCCGGGCCGAGGAATACCCCCTGTCCCGGAACACGGAGGAGATGATCGCGGTCTACCGGGAGGTGGCGGCCGGGAGGCAAGGGGGGTCTGCGTCATGAGTTTTTGGATTCGTGATGAAGGCGTTTTTTCAGCGGCATTGCCGCTTTCTGCATGGATCGCCGGCGTCACGAGCCGTGCCAGCGCCTCGACGCCGCCTCATGAAACGGGAAGCCCGGCATGAGCGAGACGGACCCGCAGTTCGGCGCGTTCCCCCTTCCCGAGGGGCACCCGGAACGGGGCCCGTCGGAGGACCTGGCCTCCCTCTTCGAGAAGGAGAAGGACGCGGGGGGCGGCGCCATGACGTTCCGTCTCGGCGAGGGCGACGGCGCCGTCTCCTTCGCGCTGGACGGGCGTCTCGCGTCCGCCTTCCGGACGATCGGCGAAGATCCCGCCGAGCTCCTGCGTGCATCGATGGCGCGGCTCCCGGACCGGGACCGTCTGGCGGCGGGGCTTCGGGGCCGCTCGCTTACGGGGGTCCTTCTGGACCGGGCCTTCCACCTGGTCGAGGATCACCGGCGCTCGGGCCGGTTCGGTCTGCACCGGGCCCTGTTCCGCGTGGAGGACCGCATCCTGCGTCGTCTTCTCCTCCAGACGGTCATGAGCCACGCGTTGCGGCACGAGGGTTTGCCGGAGGGGAAGGACCGGAGCGCGGAGATGGAGAAGGCGCTGCTCAAGAAGGATGCCGGCCTGTGCCTTTTGCTGTTCACCGAGCACAAGCGCACGCTCTTCTTCCTGCCCCGCGTGCTGAAGACGCTGGACGGGCTGGTGGACCCCCGTTCCGGGTTCCGCGAGATTCTCGTCCCCATCCTCTCCCGCCTGCCCTTCGTGGAGGAGGAGGATCCCGCCGAGTCCCCCTTCGGGCGCCCCTTTCTCAACGGCAACGTCTTCGACGGTCTTCCGATCCGCGAGAAGATCCGGGTGGTGGCCGGCGGCGTCCTGGCCTGGTACACGACCCTTTCGATGGGCCTCCTTCTGCCTTTCCGGCGTTGCTTCGAGTGGATCACCCCCTACTACGGGTCGGCGCGGCGCATCCTCCGGCATTCCTTCAAGGAAGGGTTCCTCCTCAAGAAGGGGTTCATGAGCCGCGCCGTGAAGAACCTGTTCCGGGGGAATGTCTTCCGCGCGGTGGAGTTCTTCTGGTCGGGGTGGAATCCGGTGCTGGTGCGGGTCTCGGTGCGGCCGATGTACCGCCTTCTCGGCGGCAACCGCCGGCCCGTCTCCGCCACCGTCCTGACCTTCCTCTACACGGCCTGGATCGTCCATCTCTTGTGGCTGGCCGCGGCCGTCCTCCTGGGTTTTCGCATCGCCTACGAGGTCGATCCCTCCTTCCGCTGGGGATCCGCCGTCGGGTCGGACACGAACTTCGCCGTTCTCCTCTGCGCGGTGGGCGCCTACGTCTTCTTCGGGTTCCTCTCGGGGCTCTCGAAGCGCATGCGATCCCGCAAGACCCGCAGGCTTCCCTAGCCGTCCGTTTCCAAACCCGTTCGTGAGGACGCCCAGTGCCGAGAACCCGGAGGACGAAGGGGGCCTTCCGACGTCGGATGGCAGCATGTTCAAAAGGCGCTCCGTGCAAGCGCCGCACGGGGATGCTGCAGCCAGGATGTCCGCGTTCAGATGCCGCGGTCGAACCGCTCGAGGGACATCGACATCCCGAACAGGTAGCCGAAGGTCAGGGCGAGCGCGAGCCCGGGCACGCTCAGCACGAACAGCGGGTTTTCGCGGCCGCAGGAAGGGCAGCACCAGGCGCGGGGAGGATCGCTTCCGGGCTCATTCATGATGTGAATCGAATCCACGAATCCACGACGCGACGCCCCGTCCACCCTCCTCATTTCGTTTCTGCATCGCCGCCGCCGGCGAGCCAGCGTACGGCCCGCCGCAGGAACGCGCGGTTGTCCCCCTCCTCGATGAGGCCCGGCCCCGGCTTGCGGCTTTCCCGGTCGCCGAGAAACCCCGAGTCGGCCACGGCCACCATCCGTCCCCGCCGTCCTTTCCATGCTTCTTGCTGGCCGTCGACGGCGAGTCCGAAGAGGCGGCCTTCCGGCGACCGTCCCTCGCTCTTGTCCTCCATGGTCCGGGGCAGATCGGCCAACGGGCGCCCGATTCGCGAGAGGATGCTGCAGGTCGTGTTCGTGACGAGGACCGAGACCGGGTCCCTGCCGCCGGCGAGCAGGGGATGGGCATGGAGGTCCCCGTCACGGAGGGGGGTCGTTCCTCCGGGGGTCCTGAAGAAGGTCTTCTCGAGCGTGACGCCGAAGCGTCGCGCCAGCGCCCCGTCGTGCTGGTGATAGGGATCGTGGTTGGAGAGCAGGAAGAGGCCCCCGCCGCGGGCGACGAAGCCGTCGACGGCCTCGACCGCCTCCGGGGGAAGGGGTTCGATCAGGGTGGGCACGACATAGACGTCGGCGCCTTCGAGGTCCCCGGCGCTGCGAACGTCGGTCCAGACGGTCCGCGAACCTCCGTCGAGGCCGTGGAGGATCTCGAGAAAGGAGGCAAGCCGGGCGCCGGCGGGTTTCGCGTCTTCGAGATGCGTTCGGCCCTGCAGGGTCTTCTTCTCGAGGAAAACGTGCATGGTTTCGCGGGTGGAACCGCCTCATTCGGTTTTTTTCTGGAGGGCCAGGAGGGTGATGTCGTCGTTCTGATCGGTGTCCCCCATGAAGCTCGCCACCTTTTCGAGGATGGTGTAGACGAGCTGCCCGGGCTGGAGGGACCCTTGCGTCTCCACGATGCGCTGGAGCCGCTTGAGGCCGAAGAATTCCCCCCGCGCGTTCCGGGCGTCCGTGACGCCGTCGGTGTAGAGCAGCACCTGGTCCCCGGGTTCGAGAACGATCTCCTTCTCCTCGAAGTGGGCGCCGACCTCCTGCCAGGGGATGCCCAGCACGGCGCCGCCGGCGGGGGTCTTGGCGCAGCGTCGCGTGGCGGCCTTGTAGAGGAGCAGGTGCTCGTGGCCGGCGCCGGTGTAGCGGAGCACTTTCCTGTCCCCGTCCCAGTACATGAGGATCATGGAGATGAAGCGGCCGTTCTCCAGATCGGGGCTGAGGGTCCGGTTCAGGGAGATGAGGTTCTCCCGCGTATCGGTGGAGGAGGCGGTGAGGGATCGCAGGATCGACCGTGCCATGACCATGATGAGTCCGGCCGATACGCCCTTGCCGGAGACGTCTGCGATGCAAAGCGTCAGGGACCGTCCGTCCTCGCTGGGGATGAAGTCGTAGTAGTCGCCTCCCACCTCCGTGGCGGGAACGCTCTCGCCGAACACCTCGATCCCCGGGACGTCGGGGGCTCCGGGCGGGAACAGGCGCCGCTGGATGGTTCCCGCGATCTCGATCTCCTTTTCCAGCGCCCGCTTTTCCTTCATTTCCCGCCGGTGGCGCACGTTCTCGACGGCGATGGCCACCTGCTCGCTGAACGTGGTGATGATCTTCTCGTCCTCCTCGCTGAAGGTGGTCTCCCGCTTGGGGGCGTCGAGATAGAGGGCCCCCACCACCTCCTCGTTGAACAGGCAAGGCACGCACAGGACGCTGAAGTCGCTCTTCTTGACCCGGATCGTCCCGCGGAACGCCGCGCCGTCCCCGAGGGCCTTCTGCACCACGCCGGCGTCCAGGTCCTTCTCGGAGGGTTCCGGCTCCAGCCCCCGCGTGCGGGCGATCACGATACCGTAGCCCCTTCCTTCCGGCCGGAGAAGGAACCCCCGCCGCGCGCGCGTCAGTTCCACCGCGGAATCGATGATCTTCTCGAACAGCTTCCCGGGGTCCGTCTCCGAGTTGATGACCTTCGAGATCTGCTGGAGATGGATGTAGTTGTTCCGGTCCCGGAGGATCGCGGCGAGCTCGTCCATCGGAACGAAGCTCTCCCGCGTGACCCGGGCCGTCTCGATGCCCATCACCGTGGGCGATCCCGCGCCCGTCAGCGCCGCGTCCCGCAGGGCCGCCACCTTCACGTCGAAGGAGGTCTGCTTCTCGGTCACGGAGTAGAACAGCGTGCACCGGCCGATGTCGATCACATCCCCCGGTTTCAGGGGCGAATTCTCCACGCGCGCGCCGTTCAACCAGGTGCCGTTCCGGCTCCCCAGATCCTCCAGCGAAAACCCCTGGCCCGAGGGGAAGATCCGGCAGTGGCGGCGGGAGATCAGGTCGTCCCGGAGACGGACCTTGTTGCCCTTCCCCCGTCCCACCGTGATGGTGTCTTCCAGCGACAGCACGTGCATCTCCCCGCCCGCGAACAGGGAAAGCTGCGCCGCGGGACGGCTCCCCGGAAGGCCGTTCTGGGTGGGTCGGTCGGACATCATCCTCTCTCCCTGAGCCCCCCTCGCCTCAGGTCCTTGGTTCCTCCGTGATCGGTCATCCGGACGGGCCCCGCTCCGCCCATCAACCTATCAGCTTCCCGGGGCCTCTTCCATCCCCAACAAGATCAGGCCGGTTCCCCCTCGAACCACTGCACCGTGATGCGGCCCGATGGATGATCCAGCAAGACCAGGCTCTTCCGGTCGTAATCCGAACCCACGTTCACCATCTCCCTGCCGCCGACACGCTCCCGCCGGTACACGTGCGTGTGGCCGCAGAAGACGTAGCGAACCTTGCCGGCGGCATACACGATATCCCGCATCCGCGCGTTGCCGGAATAGGCCGCCCAGATGAGCTCGTCATCCGTCGGGTCGGCGGAAAGCGGTTTGAAGAGTTCGGGGACCGGCGGATGGTGTGTCGCCAGAAGCACGGTCTCCGCCCTCTCCGAGGCCGCGCGAAGGTGCTCCTCCACCCGGCTCACCACCAGGCCCGTGAATTCCTCGTCCGTCATCCCCAAGCGGACGAACCGCCCGTCGTTGTGCCGGGAACGGATGAAGTACTTCCGCCGGAAAATCTCCATCGCGTTCGGGTACTTCTGAAGGATCGATCGCGGCGCCAGGGTGTAATCGTACCAGTTGACCGATCCGACCACGGCCAGGCGCCGGTCCGCCGATACCCACGGCCCGTCGTCGAGGTAGGTGAACCCGGCGGCCGCGCCCGCCTGGGCCAGGTCGTGGGAATACACCTCCAAAGAATCCATGCCTTCCTGGACGGCCCAGATGTCGTGATTGCCCGCCGTGAAGAGCTTCGCGCAGGGGAGGTGCCGGAAGAGACCCAGGCACTCCTCCAGGGCGTCCCGCACCCCCGTGTCCCCCGCCAGGATCAAGACGTCGGGCAGGTTCTCATCGAGGTGGGCCAGCAGCGCACGGGTCGCGCGGTCCCCCGCCGGAGACAGCGTCCAGTGGAGATCCGCCGTGACGGCGACGCGCAGCGTTCCGGTGGAAGGTTCGACCACGGAAACGGTCCCCCTACTCCTTCTCCTCCCCCTCCTTCTCCCCTTTCTTCGCCAGGGCCAGGGCCTTCTCGAAGGCGGCCGCGTACCGGGCGGCCAGCGGCCGGCTCCGGATCACCAGGAGGTTCTCGTGGTTTCTCTCGTCCGCCATGACGGTCCAGTTGTAACTTCCCGTGATGACGGTTTGGCCGTCCACCACGGCGAATTTATGGTGGAACTGGGGCGGTGACGGATCCGAGCGGTCCTTCTCAAGGTAGAGGCGCCAGACGGGAACGCCGTTCTCGTCCAGCGTATCGAACTGGGACCACTTGCGCACCTGGCGGCTGTCCAGGATGACCCGGACCTTCACGCCGCGCTTCCGGGCGGACACGAGGTCCCAGGCCAGCCGGGGCGCCGTGATCATGTAGAGGGCCACGTCCAGCGTCCTGCGCGCCCCCCGGATCTCTTCCGAGACCGCCTTCATGGCGCCCCCTTCGGGGGAAAAATACGCGTCGACGACCGCCTGGGTCTCGCGTCCCTCGGCCGGCTTGAGCCAAAGGCCGACCGCCAGCAGCGTCATCGCCATAACTCCAGCGGCGAAAAGAAGATATCTTTTCATCCTCGACCTCCCTCGCGTCAACGCTCCCACCATCGTCCGTCTTGACGGCCCCGGGTCCACGGCATAGAATTGTAGGACTTGCTGGAGGAAAAAACCCCCAGTTTTTTCCGTCAAGGGGTGTGGAGAATTCGCCTGGCGGGGCTTTCCCGATACCACGCGGGGGATGCTTTTCATGCCTCCGCCCCTCCCTGGAGCCGGACCGAACGATGGACCGAAGGATCATCTATTGCCGCAGCTGCCACGCCAAATACGACGTCGGCCGCATTCCGCCCGGGTCACGATTCCTCTGCAAGTCGTGCAGGAACACCCTCCGGGTGCCCAGGGATCCGGAGGGGACCGAGGCCAAGGGTGTCGATGAGGCGGATCTCGACGTCATCTCCAAGGAACTCATCCTCGGCGATCCTCCCGAGGAAGGCGACGATCTCCAGGGCCTGAGTTTCATCAAGATGGTGGGAACCGGCAACGACTTCATCCTCGTCGATCTCGTCCGGGACTGCCTGGACGCGCCCGAGAGGGCCGCGAAGTCCCTCTGCGATCGTCGTTTCGGCGCCGGCGCCGACGGCCTGATCCTCCTCGAGAAATCGGACGAGGAGGACATCCGCATGCGGATGTTCAATCCGGACGGAAGCGAGGCCGAGGCGTGCGGAAACGGCCTCCGGTGCCTGGTCAAGTACGCGGTGGATCACGGTCACGTGGACGGTCGCGTGGTCTCGATCGATACGAAGGCGGGGAAGCGCCTCGCCGAGACGCAAAGCGAGGGAGGCGTGGTCCGGCGCGTCCGCGTCGGCATGGGCGCGCCCATCCTCGAGCCCGGGGAGATTCCGGTGGGCGCCCCCGGCCCGGGGCCGGCGGTCTTCCCGGTCGAGGCGGGGGGATCGACGTTCGAGGGGGTGGCCATTTCGATGGGCAACCCCCATTTCGTGATCCACGTGGACGC
>CAZDSO010000139.1:0-13641 GCA_964508045.1 uncultured Planctomycetia bacterium
GCGCCCCCGGCGCCGGCGTCCAGCGAGGTCGGCGACGGCGCCCCGCCCGGCCCCCCGTCGACGAAGATCGTTCCGTCGATCCGGACGGTGTCCTTCACGCGGATGATGCACGGGTTGTTGGCCTGGAGCGTGTGCGGACCGGCCCGGATGGTGAGCACGCCTCCCGCCTCGACCGTGAAATTCTTCAACTTGAGGTGCCCGGACCCCAGGTTCGCGTCGCCCGGGTCCAGCGTGGCCGCGCCGGTGACGTGCAGGTCCGACCCGGACCCCAGGGACGCGGGCAACGTCGTCCAGGATTTTCCGGTTCCGTCCTCTCCGCCTTCGGCCAGGCGCTCCCCGAACTCCAGCACGAAGTAGGGAACGCTCGCGTCAAAGGACGAAATCGTGTCCGGGTTGCTTGCGGGATCCTGGCACAGGGCCCGACGATTCGTCAATCCCGCGCCCTGGTCGTCCCCCTCGATGGGGTTGGAGATCGAAGCGGAATGGATTTCGATGTCCACGATCAGGTTGTCGTTCGCGCCCCCCGGATAGATGAAATTGGGAGCGACGGGGATGGCGAAGTACCCCAACGGCTCCGTGGTGCCCTGCATCAGGACGAACCGGGAAAAGCGCGCGACCACGACCGGCGGGACGACGACGGAATTCTGCTCGTAGAGATCGGAAAACGCCGTCGTGGCAATCTCGAATTTCGGGCTCGTCGTGAGGCCGAGACGCACGGTCACATGGTCGTACGCCGCGCCGATCGTGGGCATCCCGCCCGGTGCCTTGCATAAAAGCCGCGTCACGGGCCGATTCGCGATCTCGCTCAGGGGCTGCCCGGTCGCCGCGGAGATGTCCGAGGCGAGAATCAGCGATGCCGCGCGCCAGCCGGTGGAGCCGCTGAAGGGCTCCGACAGCGTGGTCGGATTGCCGGACGGCCCGGGATCGAGCGCCCGGATCGGATCGGGGAACGTCTCGGAGACGAGCGCCGCCGGAACGAGGCCGTTCCATTCCGCCGTCGTGGCCGAGGCGTCCTCGTTGTCATTCGTTCCGAAGTTCTCCAGGAAGGGGCCGCGGGCGGTGGCGGAGGCGGGCGTCGTGCCGGTGGTGAAGGTGAGGACCCAGGGGGGGTAGCTCGGCGACGCCGCGGGATCCTGCAGGGAAAACCCGTCCAGGTCCAGGATGCCGGACGTGAGACGGATCTCGTACGGGGTGCTCGCCTGGAGATAGCCGGGAAAGGGGCCTCGTTCCGGGTCGAAACGGAGAACCGTCTGCCCGTCGGTCAGCGTGAGGGTCCCCGGCACCTCCAAGGACGTGGAGAGATCGGTGAGGCTGAACGACGCCCCCGCCGTCGTGGCATCCACCGGTTCGCTGAACGTGATCGAGACGTTCGTGTCCCGGGGGACGTCCGTCGCGCCCGGCACGACGTTGCACGACACGACCGAGGGGGGGGAATCGTCCACGGTGCAGGTCGAACCGGTCGTGAAGGTGAAGAGGAAGGGGGCCTCCAGCCGGGGTCCCGCCTGCGCTTGCACGGACGGCACCATGGGCGAGCCCTGCACGGTCACGGTGTACGTCTCCATGGGGAGGAGCCCGGAAGACGACGAGGGCGTGAACCGGATCTCCTTCCCCGAGACCGAGAACGTCCCGGCGGGATGCGTTCGATCCCCGTCCCGGATCGTCACGGCGTCCGCCGTGGAGGCCGCGACGTCGAGCGAAAAGGTGATCACCACGGGCCGGTTGCGGAGGACGTCCGTCTCGCCGTCGGCAGGCGACGTGTCCAGAACGATCATCCCGGTGTGGAGGATCGTGAACCCCGCCGTGAGGGTGTCGGACTGGCCGTCGGGATTGGTCAGGACGACGTCGGCCTCTCCCGGCGCTCCGGCGCAGGTCTCGCACGCGAGCTGGGTGGGAATGCCCGTGTAGTCGTACATCGTCGCGGGAACGCCCCCGACGGTGACGGTGGCGCCCGCCTGGAAGCCCGATCCATCGAGGGTGATCGCGGTCCCGCCGGATGCCGGCCCTTCGGCCGGGGTGACGGAGAGGAGGTCGGGGGGGTCGGCGTAGAGGAAGAAGCCGGAAGCGGTGTAGGTTTCCCCGTCGGGATTGGCGACGAGGACGTCGGCGGCGCCGGGGGAACCGGCGGGCGTCACGCACCGGATCTCGGTGGAGGAGACGACGACGACGCAGGTCGCCTGGTTTCCGCCGATGGAGACCGAGGCGCCCTGCAGGAACCGGAAGCCGTAGATCCGGACGACGGTTCCGCCCGCGGGGGGACCTCCTCCGGGGGTCATGCCGGAGATGACCAGGACGGGATCCCAGGGAATGGTTTCGCGCCGGCAGGCGGGGAGGACGACGGCGAGGGAGAGGAAGGCGAGGAGGATCGTTCGGACGGGACGTGCATGCTTCATGAGCCACCTCTTCAGACGGGCACGCACAGGGAAAACAACCTGCAAGGGGGAGTCGGGAAGGAGGTCTCTTTCGCCGCTCCAGGTTCACAAGTGATGCAGACTGTAGCACCGTTCCGGGAGGGAAAGCAAGCGGGAAAACGGCGGCGCGCGCAACCGTTCACCGCGGGTCTGAGCCATTCGCGCTGTGGCTGTTTCTGTTGGGCGCGGGCTGACGTTCGTAGTGAGCCACGTAGCGGTTGCGGAGTGGCGCGCCATGCGGGACGGGGTGCGCGGACAGGATGTCCCTGCCTGCCGTCGCCGCCTTGCACAGGCAAGGGGTTTGGCGGGGAGCCGCCGGCGGTCCTTGTGAGCGCACTCTTTCAGGGCTCCGTGCTCCAAGAAGAAGTCCGAAGTCTAAGGTCCAAGGTGCTTTTGGCTTTCGACTTCCGGCTTTCGACCTTCGATCCTCTCTGAGCCTCTGAGGAGGAAGGTGGCAAGGCTCACCCCGGGGTATGTCCATGGAGACGGGCTACGGAAGGAAGGGGAGGGCCACGACTTGCTGACACCGCGAAAGCCTCGGCCCTCGCGCCCGTTGGCCCCGCGAGGATCGAAATGGTATGGTCGTCTGCCGGCTCCGGCTGACACGTTTCCTGATGGAGTTCAACCCATGTCGACCGATCTCGAGACCGTCGAGAAAAAGATCCTGGGCGAGATCTACGCCTCCCCCCTCCTCCCCGAGGTCCTCCACCACCTCTGCGACGTCGTCGGGCCCCGCTTCGCCGGCTCCAAGGAAGAGAAGGAGGCCGCCGGATACCTCGCCGGGCAACTCGAGACGATGGGACTGGCCAACGTCCGGCAAGAACCCTTTCCCGTGACGACCTGGGAGCGGGGGGGCCCCGCCTCCGTCGGGATCGAGAGCCCCGTCCGCTCCGCCTTCCCGGCCACCGCCCTGCCCTTCTCCCCGGACACCGGACCCGGGGGCCTCTCCGCCCCCCTGCTCGCACTCCCCGACGGCACCCCCGAGGAGTTCGAGGCCGCAGGAGACCGGGTGAAGGGGCGCATCGTCCTCACGCGCGAAGGCGTCCCGCCCGACTACCCGCGCACCGTCCACCGCGCCGAGAAGTACGGCCGCGCCGTCGAGGCCGGCGCGGCCGGCTTCCTCTTCGCCCATCCCGACCCCGGCGGGCTCGATCCCACCGGATGCGCCCGCTTCGGGCGCGAGGCCGAGATCCCCGCCGCCGGCCTGAGCTTCGAGAACGGGAAGCGGCTTGAGCGCCTCGACGCCCGGGGCGAGGTGCGCCTTGCGCTGGTGACGCGCGGCGCCGTCCGGCCGGCGCGCTCGCAGAACGTGATCGGGGAGATCCCGGGAAGCGGCGACGGGCAGGAATGGATCGCGGTGGGGGGGCATCTCGACACGCACGACATCTGCCCCGGCGCCCGGGACAACACCTCGGGCGTCTGCGTCGTGCTGGAAGCGGCGCGCGCCCTTCTCGCCTCGGGATTCCGTCCGGCTCACACGATCCGCTTCCTCGCCTTCGGCGCGGAGGAGATCGGGCTCGCCGGCTCTTCCGCCTACGTGGAACGGCTCGGCGGGGAGGTCGGGAACATCCGGCTGATGATCAACGTGGACAGCCCGCCGCAACGAAGCCCGCTGGGGTACGTCTTCCAGCGGGGCGCGGAAGCGGCTTCCTGGTTCGAGCCTCTCGCGCGCGCCTGGAGGCGGGAGGTGCCGATCCTCTCGGGTCTCCACCCCCATTCCGACCATTTCCCCTTCTTCCGGGCGGGCGCGCCCGTGGCCAACTTCGCGGCGCCGGGCTCGGGGTACAAGGGGGGGCGGGGATTCGGGCACACCGTGGCGGACACGCCCGACAAGGTGGACGTCGCGGCGCTCCGGTCCGCAACGGACCTTCTGGCCCGCACGCTGGTCCGGCTCGCGTCGCCGGGCGGCCTGCGCCTGTCCACGCGCGCGCCCGCCGACGCGCAGGCGATCCTGGAGACGGCGGGGCTCTCGGCCTCGATGCGGTACGAGGGCTGTTGACGCTTTCCCCGGGGCGGGCTCTTGGTGTATGCTACGGGACCGTGAACAGGAGACAGAAGCGCATGTCCGACCCCCCCGAGCGATTGATCCCGGCCTCCCGGATGCCGGACCTCCTGGACAGCTTCCACGAGGGGCTGTTCGTGGCGAACGAGGATCTCGAGATCGTCTACACGAACCGCGCGTGCCGCGCCATGTTCCACAAGGACGCCGGCGAGATGGAGGGCAACCTTCCGGGCGAGGCGGTGGGCTGCCTGCACAGCGAGGATCACGGTTGCGGCAAGGGCACGTGGTGTCCCTGCGGGCTGTACGACGGGTTGTCCGAGGTGCTGGCGGGCGGGGAGCCCGTCCGCGGCGAGACGCTGTCCATTCCCGTGCGGGCGGGGGAGGTGGTGGAGGTCAAGAGTCTGAAGATCAGCATCCACGCGCTTTCCGGCGAGGCGGGGGAGGAGGGGGCGAGGCGGGTGATGGCGTTCCTGGACGACGTCACGCAGCTGGTCCGTAGGACCGACGAGCTTCGCACCTGCCAGGAGATGCTGGAGCGGCGCGCGACGCAGTGCGAGGCCCTGACCGAGACGATTCTCCACGACATCCGCGCCCCGCTGGCGGGCGTGCGCGGCCTCTGGGAGGCGGGGGAGGGCGAGCCGGACCTCGAAAAGGTCGCGGACCGCCTGTCCCACCTGAACCTCTCCGTGCAATCCCTTCTCCTCTTGAGCCAGATGGACGCCTCGGGCCTGCCGGTGAGCAAGGAGGTGCTGGATCCCTATCCGCTTCTGGCGGAGGCGCACCGGGTCTTGTCGGAAACGCCGCAGGGACGTCGCGTCCGGATCGAGCTGGAACCCGAGCCGGAGGAGATTCCCAGCGTTTCGGCCGACCGGAAGATCCTGTCCTGGGTGCTGGAGACGCTGTTTCGAAACGCCGCGGAACAGAGCCCGGACGGGGGGACCGTGACGGGGGGCCTCTCGGCGCCGACGCAGGCCGAGGTGGAGATCGCCGTCTCCTTTCCGGGCCGATCCATCCCCGAGGAGCACATCGAGAACATCTTCGACCCGTTCTTCCACCTCGAATTCCCGGAGGGAGGGGGGCGGCGGAACCGCGGGCTTCCCTTCTGCCGTCTGGCGGCCCTCGCCCTGGGCGGCTCGATCCACGCGGAGAACCTGGAGGGGGACCGCGTGGGCTTCCGCCTGGTCCTTTCCGTGCGCCGCCGCACCACGGGCACGCAGGAAGAGGCCTAGTCGTTTTCCCCGGCCGGGGATCGGGGTCCGGGATTTCCGATTTCAGCTCCAGCTACCTCGTAGGTACCCGACGACCCAACCACCCAACCACAAGCCCTTCTGCAATCGAGAAGAGACTTCCTGTCAGGTGCCGATCAGGGACCAGAGGATGCCGGCCGCGATGGCGGACCCGAGGACGCCGGCGACGTTGGGGCCCATGGCGTGCATGAGGAGGAAGTTGGCGGGGTCCTCGTGGAGGCCGACGTGGTGGGCCACGCGCGCCGAATCGGGGACGGCGCTGACGCCCGCGGCCCCGATGATGGGATTGACCTTCTCGCGGGCGATCAGGTTCATGATCTTGGCGAAGATCACGCCTCCGGCCGTGGCGAGGGAGAAGGCCAGCGCGCCCATCACGAAGATGCCCAGCGATTTCACCTGGAGGAAGACGTCCGCGCTCGCGCTGGCTCCGACGCAGAAGCCGATGAGGATGGTGACGATGTCCACCAGGGAGGTGCGGGCGGTCTCGGCCAGCCGCTCGGTGACCACGGCCTCCCGCAGGAGGTTGCCGAAGAAGAGCATGCCGAGCAGGGAGATGGCTCCCGGGGCGATGAGGCAGCAGAGGAGGAAGCCGAAGATGGGGAACATGATGCGCTCCACCTTGCCCACGGCTCTCGGCTCCTTCATGCGGATCCGCCTCTCCTCCTGGGTGGTCAACAGGCGGATGATGGGCGGCTGGATCAGGGGGACCAGGGCCATGTAGGAGTAGGCTGCGATCGCGATGGGTCCCAAAAGGTTGGGCGCCAGCATGGAGGAGAGGAAGATGGCCGTCGGGCCGTCGGCGCCGCCGATGATGGCGATGGCGCCGGCTTCCTTGACGGTGAAGATGCCCACGGCCATGGCGCCGGCGAAGGTGATGAAGATCCCGATCTGGGCCGCGGCGCCGAGCAGGAGGAGCTTGGGATTGGACAGCAGGGAGGCGAAATCCGTCATGGCCCCGATGCCGAGGAAGATCAACGGCGGATAGATGCCCGTGCGCACCCCGAAATAGAGGTAGTAGAAGACGCTGCCCTCGTCGTTCACGCCCAGCAGGAATCCGGGGATGGAGGGGATGTTGCCCGCGAGGATCCCGAAGCCGATGGGCAGCAGCAGCAGGGGCTCCCACTTCTTGTGGATGGCGGCCCAGATGAAGAAGAGCCCCACCGCGAACATGAGGAGGTTCCCGAACTGGAGGTGCGCGAACCCCGTCGACGTAATGAATTTCTCGAACACGGTCGGCCGTTCCTACTCGGGTGTCACCCGCCCCAGAACCTGCCCCTGCTTCACCCCGTCCCTGGCCTGCACCCGGACCTCCTTCATCCGTCCCGCGGCCGGAGACGAGATCTCGTTCTCCATCTTCATCGCCTCCAGGATGAAGAGGACCTGGTCCTTCTTCACGGCCTCCCCCTCCTTCACGTTGACGGTCTTCACCACGCCCGGGATGGGGGCCGCGACGGGAAGGTGGCCGTCCGCGGCGGCGGGAGGCGCGGCCGCGGGCGCCGACGGCTTCGGTGGCGGGGGCTTCGGCGCCGAGGCCTTCGAGGGGGCCGGCGGCGGTGCGGCGGGGGTCGGGGCGGCCGCGGGCGGGGGCGCGGCGGGAAGCGGGGCGGCGGTCAGCGCGGCGCCCTCGGGAAGATCCTCCAGATCGACGAGGATGTCCTTCCCGTTCACGCGCATCCGCGCAATCGATCCCTTCAGGGAGAGGAACCGCACGGCGAAGTCCCGCCCGTTCACCCGCATCGCCGTCTCGGCGCCCGACGCCGCCGCTTCCGTAGGCGGGCGGAACGCCGCGCGAAAGGCCGGACGGATCCAGTCGGCGGCCCCGGGTCCCGCGAGCGTGCCGGAGGCCAGGCGCCAGGGACCGGAGAAGCCGGCCGTTGCGGCGGTCGATTCGATCGGCGGGGCGGCGGGGGCATCGGGGGCGGGCGCCGGGGACGCCGGCGCCGGGGCGGGGGAAGGCGCGGGTTCCTCTTCCCTCCCGCGTCCGTCCTCGTCGAGCCCCATCCAGGAGACGGTTTTCCGGAGGCCCACGAGGCTCAGCGTCAGCAGCGTCAAGCCGCTGAAGACGCCTCCCATGCCCATCATGCCCAGAAGGAGGGTTTCCCAGCCCATGGCATCTTCCCGCCAAACTCGGAACCACGTATGGAATTCCTCATAGGATAGGGGCCGCGATTTCGAAAGCAACACGAAAACGGCCGGAGTTTCCAGATTTCGGGCAACGAATCCCGCGGGCCCGGATTTTCGGCTTTCGATCCCGGCGCCCTCATGGGCTATACTTCATGCGTGGTGGAAAACGTGCGCCCCATCGGGCGCGGAGGTCCCCGTGGTCGAAGGCGTCCAGGACACACCGGAGAACCTCGAGAAACGGTTCGGGATTCCGCACCGTCTCTCCGTGCGGGTGGTGGCGTTGACCGGGATGGGCGTGAAGGTGACGGCGTCGGTTCTCGAGGATGCGGCCAAGAAGCGGGAATACGCGGACTTCCTCCTGTCCGACGCGCTCTACCGCGCCGCCCGGAAGGGGGGGAAGGCGCTTCGCAAGGTCTTCGAGGGGCGGGAGGAGATCACCCTGGCCGAGGGGCGCAAGGGGGCCGTCATCGCCCTGTCCGAGGAACTGGTGGCGGAACGGGTCCTGCCCCCCGCCCTGTCGGGCCGGGGCCTTCCCGTTCCCCACGGGGAGGAAACCGCCCAGAGCTTCTCGCTGATCAACGAGCTCGTGCTCCGGACCTCGCCCGACAACGAGGCTCTCAAGGAAGAGAAACTCAGGTTCTTCACGAGTCCGTTCTGGCGGGAACGGATCGAGGCCCTCCGCAAGATCATGATGCTGGCCAGCCAGGACGCGGACCGGGCGGGCGTGCTGTTCTTCGCCCTGCGCGACGAGGACCACCGCATCATCGGCGAAGCGGTGAAGTCCTTCAAGGGGATGGGATTCTCCTCGGCCGTCATCGATGCGCTGGTGGAGTTCGTCCGCGGGACGGCCGCCGAGCGCGCGAAAGCCGTCGAGCGCCTGCTGCGATCCGCCGCGGGGGCGGGACCGAAGGAGGCGGACATCCTTCTGGCGGTGGTCACCCGCCTGGTGAGGGACGAGGGGTTCGCCGAGCAGCGCGGGGATCTCTTGAAGGTGCTGCGGGTCTTTCTCCGGGGCCGGGAGACCTCGTCCCGCGACCTGGGGGAGATCGTACGGCTTCTCACGCGGAACATGCCGCCGGAGAAGGAGGAGGCCCAGCTGATCCTCCGCGATCTCCTCCTGTCCATCGGCAAGGGAGCCACGGGCGTGCTGTGCGACACGCTGTGGGAGGAGATCGAGGGCATGCCCCCGGGCGGCGAGAGGACCTTCCTGTTCACGCTGCTCGGACGGCTCGAGACGCGGAAAGCGGAGATGGAGCGCCTCGACGCCATGCTGATCGAGGAGGAGATCCCTCGGGGCATCGAGCTGGGGCTCGACCTGAACGCCTACCTCTACCTGGTCGTGAGGCGCATCCGCGCCGTCTTCCCGCCGCTTCTGGAATACAGCCGGTCGCTGAGCGAGGAAAGACGCGCGCTGGTGTTCCGCCTGCTCGGCGAAGCCCTGGCGCACGCCGACCTGAAGCCGGGCGCCCGCGCCCACCGGGCCAAGGCCCTGATCGCCCTCGCCGAACGTTCGGGGGGATCGGCACGCCGGGCGATCCTCCGCGCTAGGCTGCACCAGCTCGACGATCTCCCCGCCACGTTGATGCGGCGGCTCGCCTACCTCTTTCTCTCCCTCCTGGAATCGGAGTTCTTTCCCTGCCTCAACCAGGAAATCTGGTCCGCTTTCCGGGCGCTGGGCTGGCACGCGTCCGACGCCCTCCTCGATCACGTCGCCGAGGCGTCCAACGACCTGAGCCTCCGGAAGGAATGCCTCTCGCTTCTGCAGAGGCTGCTTCTCGAAAGCGGGGAAACCGACCCCCCCAAGAAACAGGTCCGCCAGCTCGTGGCCCGCCTGGAAGCCCTGTCCACCGATCCCGACTTCCCCCTGCGCAACGAGGCCACGCCCCTGCTGGGCGCCGCGCTCCTCCATCCCGCCCTCACCCGCAAGGAAACCCTGCGGATCGCGACCCGGCTGGTGCGAACGCTCCGCGCCGACTACACGCCGGGCGACGTGGGCGCCCTTCCCTTCCTGGCCCGGTGCTCGAGGGTGGGCGCCGGCCTCAAGCAGAGAATGATCCGCAGGGTACTGCGCATCCTCGAGGAGGGGGACGATTCCCGGATCGCCCGCGAGGTCCGCGGCCCGGACGGCCTCGTCCTCGAGATGGAAAAAGGCACGACAATCCACACGCAGCAGATCCCCTGCGCCATCCGCGCCCTCCAGGAAGCCGCCCTGTCCCTCGCCCCCGAGGAACCCGGTTCCGTCTACATGATCGCCAGGACCTTCATGCGGAAATGGGGCGAGATCCGGCGGTGGCGCAAGGTCTGGGGCCTCGAAAGCCGCCGGGCCATGCTGCTCGCCCTGGCGCAGATCGCCGCCTCCCCCCAGGTCCCTCCCCCGCTGGCCGCGGAGATCTTCCTCTTCCTCACTCGCCAGTTCTTCCGCATGCCCCATGAACACAACCTCGCCGAAGCCGTCGCCCTCCCCCTCTTCGAGGGACGCTTCCAGAAGACCGGCCGCATCGCCACGAAAATCCTAGAACAACTGCTGGCCGTGGTCTCCGAGGGGGAAAGCGTCTCCGCCGACGAGGCCGGACGGTACCTCCTCTACGCGGCGCGCGTGGCCTCCGCCCCCCACGCCCTCCACCGGTCCCCCGAAGGCAAGAACCTCATCACCCTCCTTCTGGACCGGCTCGAGCAGCGGACCCACCTGGGCTACCGCGAGGACCTCGAAGCCCTCGACACGCTCGCCGGATCCGACCACCTCCCGAAGAACGTCAACGAGCGCGCGAAAGCCCTCTATGCCCTCGCCGAGAGCATCCGCGTCCCCGCCGAGTGAGCGGGATCCGTCCCCCGGCCGGGAAGGGATCAGGGATGCCAGATTGGAGATTTCAGCCGGAGGAGCAAGGATGCGTGCCGAGGTGCGCGGACAGGATGTCCGCGATCCGACATGAAGAATTCCAGCATGGTTGATGTAGAATGACGCCATGAAGGCGACGATCTGGATCCTGGCGCGGTTCGAATCCCGCCCCGTCGGCGACTGGGCCGCACCCCCCTTCGCCGAAACCCTCGCAAGCGCCTTGCGCGCGCGCGGCGCCGGGCCCGTCCTCCTCGACCCGCTCGACGTCGCCCTCGCCCCCGACGGAAAGCGCCTCCGCCTTCTCCACGAGAAGACACCGCCCCCCGATCCGGACGCCGTCACCGTCCTGCTCGACCCCTTCCGCCCCCGCGACGACCTCCTCTGCCTCGCCGCCCTCCCCGGACCCTCACGCCTCATCAACACACGCGAGGCGCTCGCGCACTTCCGCGACCCGCTCCTCCCCCTCGCCCGCCTCGCGGCGCTCGGCCTTCCCGCCCTGCCCGCCGTCCGGGCGCGCCGGCCCCACGGCATCGACGCCGCGATCGACACCCTGGGCCTCCCGCTGGAGCTCCGCCTCCCCTTGCCCGGCGGCGGCGCGGAAACCTGCCGCCTCGAGGACCGGGGATCCGTGCGAGCCGTGATGGACCTGGTCTGGCGCGAGGACGAGAGCGCCCTGCTCGCCCCCGCCGCGACCGCAGGGGAAATCGAGGCGTGGATTCCGGTGGTGGGAAGCCGGGCGTTCGGGGAGGCCCCGGCTCTGGCGGCGGAAGCGACGAAGGCCCTGGGCCTCGAGGCCGGCGCCGTCCGCGTCCGCAAGGCGGGCGACCGGGCCCTCGTGGCGGAGGTCGTCCCCTTCCCGGCGCCTCCCGGCTCGGCGCCCCCCGATGCGGTCCTGCAGGCGCTCGCGGATCTGGCGCTCGAAGCGGGGTCGCGGGTCAGCGGATGAAGAACATCAGGCCGACGCGGTGGGTGATCAGCAGGGGCTTCGTCCAGCAGGCGGAGAGGGCCGTGCCGAGGATGGCGTGGGAGAGGATGAGGGGCCACAGCCTGTGGTGGAGGAGGAAGAGGGAGGCCCAGAGGAAGCCCATGAGGAGGCTGCAGGCCGCGAGGGTGAAGTTGGGAAGGTGGAGGGAAGCGAGGGCGACGGCCGCGAGGGAAGCGGCGAGGTACCGGCGTCCGCCCGTGATCCGCTCGAACCGCCGGGCGAGAAAGGGGCCCAGGACGACCTGCTGGGGGGCCGCCTTGATCACGTAGGCGGGGAAGGAAGCGAGCGCGGCGGCCTTGAAGCGGAGGGCCTCGAAGGCGCTTCCCCCCATCCAGAGCCCGAGAAGGCCGGCCAGCGTGACGCCCAGGGCCGTGAGGGCGGCCTGCTTGTGCAGCGGGTCGTGGAGACCGAACGCCGGCAGCCGGGCCCAAAGCGGTCCGGTCGCCGGGTCGCCCGGCCCGGTCGCCGCGGTTGTCCCCTCGCGTTTCCAGACGGCGAGGAGCACGAAGAGGCCGGCGCTGGCGAGGAGGGCCACGGCCCGCGCGTCCCCCCCGGGCGCCGGGAAGAGGGCCAGGACGGCGAAGACGACGGCCGTGAGGCCGAGGGCTTCGAGGGCGTCGGCGGTTCGGGAGCCGGGGCGGAGGCGGCGCAGGAGGGCGAGGGCGAAGAAGAGGAGTCCGCCGGGAAGGATCGCCCACCGGAGGGGTTCGAGATCGCTCCGTCTTTCCTCGCGCCCGGGCAGGGCGGGCGGCGCGGAGGCGGGGAGGTCCGAGGCTTTCGCTCTCCGCGGGAAGAGGACGGGAGCCCCGGCCTCGTTCCACCGGCGCTTCCAGAGGACGAGCATCTCCGGCGATCCCCAGGGGAAGTCCGCCTCGAAGAAGGCGACGCGGTCCTTCCACGCGCGGGCGATGTCCGCGGCCGGCTCGAAGGCGAAAGGGGCGCGCCGGCGAAAGGTCCCGATGACGCCGGGAAGCGGGCCGGTCGCCCGGGCTTCTCCGGGCGGGGGAGGCGGGGGGGAGGCGCCGGTGAACAGCACGCGTACCCAGGGCTCGTCCGGCAGGGATCCGCCCTCCCGCAGGGCTTCGGCCTCGATCTCGGGCAGGGGGGGGCCGAAGGCCAGGCGGTCGGCGAGGGAGGCGAGCGCGCGGGTCCAGCGGGGCCGGCCGGGGGGCGGGAGGAGCGCGATCCGATGGATCTCCACGCGTTGCCCGGCTTGCTCTCCCAGATCGACGCGGAAGTGTTCGACGGCGCCGGTCTTTCCGCCCCAGACGGGGTGGGCGTCGGGGTCGGGGCGGGTGGGGGAGAAGAGGACGTGCCGGAGGTCCCACCGGAAGGAAAAGGTTCCCGGGGGCATCTCGACGAGGGGAGAGGCCATGGCGCCCTCCTCTCCGGGTTCCCAGAAATGCAGCTGGATCTTCGAGGGGTTCGGAAAGCGCCACGCGGCTTCGAGGAGGGGATAGTCGGACGCGGGGATGGCCGTGGGATCGAAGTCGAGGAAGAGGTAGGGGTCGCGCGTGGTGGTGCGGAGCCGGAGGCGGCCGTCGCGGAGCGTGAGGATCTCGATGTTGTCGCTGGGGCCGAGTTCGAGCTCGGCCTCGTGTTCCATCTCCCAGACGAACGGTGACGTGTTCCGCGCGGCGTGGGCGACGAGGATGCCGGCGCACGTCGCCTCCTCTTGCACGGCCCACCACAACGACGCGCGGTTGAGGGCGATCAGGGCCAGGGCGATGACGGCGACGGCCGCCAGGCCGTCGAGGAAGCGCCGCCGATTGTCGCTGGTGTCGACCACGGTGGGTCTCCCCGGAAAAGCGAGAGGGCGAGGCCGCCGAGCCGGCTCCGATGATAACGCAGATGTTGCGGGCTGGAAGCCCGCGATCCGCCCTGACGGCTGAAATCTGAAATCCCTGCGCATCCCTGCGCCTCTGGCTGACCTCTCCAATCCCTGCGTGACGCCGGCCCGAAACCGGCTGCAGCGCGAATGGCTCTCCTAGCCCGGATTATTCATGAAAACTACTGCGGTCGCCGCAAGCACATGATCT
>CAZDSO010000140.1:0-13376 GCA_964508045.1 uncultured Planctomycetia bacterium
AGGTCAAGCCCCTCCTGCGCGGTGACCTCGTCGTGAGCCACGGAGCCGGAGGCGGCGTGGCGGGACTCGCGGTGCCGTCGCCGTTTGTGGGAGGCGTGTGTCCCGGGCCACGCGGACACCCGGCCCGGGACCACGGCGATGCCGCGGACGCGGATCGCCGAACCTCCGGCTTCGCCGGAGGATTCGCCTCCCACAAATCTTCTTCCTTCGTGCCTTCGTGTCTTGGTGCCTTCGTGTTGAAGACTTGCCCGCTGTGGTTGCGGCTTTGCTGCTCTATGGTCTTTCCATGAAGGGGCGCTACGAAAAGGAAGGGAGGACCACGACTTGTTTGCAGCGCGGAACGCTCTTTCTCTATCCTGCCTTCCCCTCGCGTGCCTCGATCGCTATGATGGGCCGTTTGAAACTTGAACGTTGGAGGTGAGCGTTGGCGACGGAGACGAAACGCGCCGAGGTCCTGCTCGGCAACGGAGCCATCGGCCGCGGCCTCATCGAGGCCGGCTGCGACATCATCACCGGCTACCCTGGCACCCCCAGCTCCGAGATCGTGCCGGAAGCCGTGCGGTTCAGCCGGGAGGAAGGCCTTCACACCTACATCGAGTGGTCGGTCAACGAGAAGGTCGCCTTCGACACGGCCTACGCCGCGAGCCTCACGGGGAAGCGCGCGGCCGTGGTCATGAAACAGGTGGGGCTGAACGTCGCCGCGGATTCGCTGATGAGCGCGGCCTACACGGGCGTCGCCGGCGGGATGGTGATCATCTCGTGCGACGACCCCGGCCCCCATTCCTCCCAGACCGAGCAGGACACCCGCCTGTTCGCCCACTTCGCCAAGGTCCCCGTCTTCGACCCCTCCTCGCCCCGGGAAGCCGTCGGGATGATCCGCGCCGCGTTCGCGCTCTCCGAGAAGCACGGGATCCCGGTCCTCTTCCGCGCCGCGATCCGGGTCTGCCACGCCAAGCAGAAGATCGCCTTCGGCGAGGCGGAGCGCTCCGACCGCAAGGCCTCCTTCGAGAAGGACCCCGGGCGGTGGGCCGCGACGCCGGCATTCCGCCTCATCCTCCACCGCGAGCTGAACGAGAAACTGGACCGGATCGCGTCCGCGTTCGAAAGCCTCGCCCCCTTCAACCGGCACGACCTCGATGACGGCGGAGGGAAAGCCCCGCTGGGGATCATCGCGGGCGGCGTGCCCTGGGCCGCGGCGCAGGACGTGCTCGAGGCCGGGGGACTGGCCGGACGCATCCCCGTCTTGAAGCTGGGCGCGCCCCATCCCTTTCCCCGCGGGCTCGTGGACCGCTTCCGCGAGCGGTGCGAGACGGTCCTCGTCATCGAGGAGACCGACCCGGTGATCGAGCTGCTCCTTCGGGACGCGCGGGGCGTTCTCGGCCGCTTCAGCGGGCACGTTCCCCGGGCCGGGGAACTCCTCCCGGAGACCATCCACGAGATCGTCCGCAAGGTCGCCTCGGAGACGGGCGCCGGCGACCTCCCGCCCGCGCAGGAGGAGGCGGGGCTCGCGGACGCGGTCCGGGATCTGGACCTGCCCGTGGTCCGCCCCTCCCTCTGCCCGGGATGCGGGCACCGCGCCGCGTTCTTCGCCATCCGCAAGGCGTTTCCCCGGGCGATCTTCACCAGCGACATCGGCTGCTATACGCTCGGCCTCAATCTCGGCGCGGTCGACACCGTGCTGGACATGGGCGCGGCGATCACCATGGCCGCGGGCTTCTACCACGCCCACCGCCAGGACAGCGACGACCGGCCCGTGGTGGCCACCATCGGGGACTCCACGTTCTTCCACGCCGGTCTTCCGGGGCTGTTGAGCGCCGTCTACAACCGCGCCCGCTTCTTGCTGGTGATCCTCGACAACGAGACCACGGCCATGACCGGGATGCAGCCCACCCCCGGCACGGGCGTGAAGGCGGACGGCGCGCAGGGGGGGCGCGTCCCCCTCGAGCGCGCGGTCCGGGGATGCGGGATCGACTGGATCCGCACGGAGGATCCCTTCAACCACGAGCGCTTCGCGGCGCTCTTGAAGGAGGCCGGGGAGCACGTGAAGAAGGAGGAGGGCGGGATCGCCGTGCTCATCGCCCGGCGCCCCTGTCACGTCAACGACCGATCGGTGCGCAAGACCTTCACCACGAAGGTGGAGATCACCGACGACTGCGACGGCTGCAAGGTCTGCATCCGGCGTTTCGAGTGCCCCGGGATCGGGTTCGACGAGGAGAAGAAGAAGGCCTACATCGACCGCCTGTGGTGCGTGGACTGCGGCTTCTGCCTGAACGTCTGCCCCAAGGGGGCGATCCGCGAGGTGTCCGAATGAACGACGAGAACCGCGTGAATATCGTCCTGGCCGGCCGCGGGGGCCAGGGCATCCTCTTCGCCACGACGGTCCTGGAAAAGGCCGCCCTCGCCCGCGGGGACGACGTGATCGGCTCCGAGACGCACGGCATGGCCCAGCGCGGCGGCTCGGTCGTCAGCCACCTCAAGCTGGGCGGGGCCGCGGGCCCCCTCGTGCCCGCCGGCGAGGCCCACATCGTCCTCTCGCTCGAGCGGACGGAAACCTTCCGGGTGCTGCGCTTCCTCCGCCCGGGCGGCGCCTGCCTCGCCAACATCCGCGACGAGGACGGCGTTCCCGACAAGGTGCTCGAAGGCCTCGAGGCCATGGACGTTTCCTTCTTCCGCCTGGACGCCGACGCTGTGGCGAGACGCCTCGGCGCCCCCCAGGCCGCCAACGTCGCCATGCTGGGCCTCCTCGCCTCCTGGCCCGGCGCTCCGTTCTCGAAGGACGAGCTCCGCGAGGCGCTCGGTCGCTCCGGCGCCGAACGCTTCCGCGAGACCAACCTCGCCGTGTTCGAAAAGGGGCTCGAACAGGCGAAGGCGGACCTGGGATCGTAGGGAGGTCACTGGTCACTGGTCATTGGTCACTGGTCGTTGGTCGTAAATGAGAATCGAGATTTTGGATTATCGATTTCAGATTTCAGCCGTCAGGGAAGTGTAGGGGCGGGCCCAAGTACCAGCCCCAAGGCGGTTAGAAAATAGCGGCGATGTTGGGTCTTACACGGCACCCGAATGAAATCTGCCGCTACTCATTGGGATTTGTGATTTGCATAGGTCGTCTTTTCTCAATCCAGAATTCGTAATGCTTTGATCCTTGCCAGAAGCGGAGATCGCCCATGCCTCTCGCCTTCCAGAGCATCAACCGCGGCACGGTGGCCTTCGGCTTCTTCAACATCGAGATCGACATGCTCCTGCTCCAGGACCTCTTCTTCTTCGCCGATAGGTTCTGCGAAGCCGCCGCCTCGCTGCTCGCGGACGGCGCCGGGACCGCGAGCCTTCCGGGCTGGCGCATCGAGGACCCCCGCGACGTCGGCGACCTCCACGGGGCGATCCGCGGCGACCGCCTGACCGGCTTTCTCGGCGAGACCTACCGGCGCTTTCCCTTTCCGGCGCGGCCCGAGGACTTCAAGCAGTCGCCCGAGGGCTTTCGGAACCGCGAGGCGGCGGAGGAGATGATCCGGCCCTTCGGCAAGCCCCAGAACATCGCCCTGGCCCGGCAAGGGAAATCCCAAATCCCAAATCCCGAATCCCAAAAGGATCTGACAGCGGGTGCTTTTGATTTCTTCATCGGGGAAACCGTCTTCGGGGAAGAGGCATTCCTGCGCCTCGTCGCCTACGTCGAGCGCGGCGGCCATCCGCGCTGGCGCGACGAGATCCGCCCCGACTACGTGAGGGAGATGACCGGACGATTGAAGGACGCCGGAATCGAGGATTTGGGGAATTCCTGAATTCGCAACTCCTCGATTCTTCAATGGCCCATCCCCCCCTTCTCCCCTTCTTTCCGGCGGCCCGCTTTCACTCCCCCAGTTCCTCGCGCAGGGCGATCCATTCCTCCTCCAGCGCGCCCATCCGGTCGCGCAGCGAGGCCATCTCGTCGTGAAGACGCCGGGCTTCCTCGGGGTCGGTCGCGACGAGAAAGCGCTTCCGCGCCTTCTCCCTCGCCTCCCCCATGTTCTCGATCTGCCGCTCCAGCGACGTGGCGCGGCGGGCCATCGCGTACCGCTCCCGCGCCTTCTCCTTGCTTTCCGGCGCGCGCGCTTCCGCCTTCCCCCGCCCTCCCGAGGGCTTCGCCCGCCCCTCCCCCTCCGCGAGCTCCTTCTCGACGGCGTACCGGTAGGCCCCGTATCCGCCGGGATGCGCGGCGAGGCGCCCGTTTCGGATCTCCACGACGTCGGTGGCCACGCGTTGAAGGAAATGCCGGTCGTGACTCGTGAAGAGGACGGTGCCCCGGAAGGAATGCAGGGCTTCCGCCAATGCCTCGAGAGTCTCCACGTCGAGGTGGTTGCCGGGCTCGTCCAGCACCAGCACGTCGTGGCCGGCGACGAAAAGCGAGGCCAGGCAGAGCCGCGCGCGTTCCCCGCCGCTCAGCACGGACACGGGCTTGTCCACGTCCGCACCACGGAACAAAAAGCCCCCGGCCGTGTTCAGCAGATCCTTGGTGTCCGTGCCGCCGGCCGCGAGTCCTTCCAGATGGTCCAGGACCGTATGCTCCCCCCGGATCTCCTCGTACACGGCCTGGGCATAGCAGCCCGCGCGGACCGCGTGCCCCCACAGGATCTCCCCCTTCAGCGGCGGAAGCGTCCCGCCCACCGTGCGCAGGAACGTGGTCTTGCCCTCGCCGTTGTCTCCCACCACCGCCACGCGCGTCCCCCGTACCACCTCCAGGTCGATGTCCGGAACCACGACCCGGCCGGGGTAGCCGATGGAGAGGCCCTCGCAGCGCAGGGCCGAACCCTTGCGGACCGCGATCCCGGGCAGGCGGATGCGCGGGACGGGCTCGGGGGTTTCCGGTTCCTCGGCACGGAGGCGCTCGAGCTGTTTGGCCCGGGACCGGGCCTGGGCGGCGGTCGCGGCCCGCGCCCGGTTCCGGTCGATGAAGTCCTGCAGCTTCCGGCGCCGGGCTTCCACGGAGACGCGGGTTCGTTCCGCGTGCTCGATGCGCTTGCGCCTGTGGTCGAGGTAGGCGTCCACGTCGCCGGGGAACGGCTTCAGCCGTCCGCGGGCCATCTCGATCGTCTGCCGGCAGACGGATTTCAGGAAGGTCCTGTCGTGCGAGACCACCAGGCACGCGGCGTTCACGTCCCTCAGGATGCGCTCGAGGAGCAGCTGCGTCCTCAGGTCCAGGAAGTTCGTGGGCTCGTCGAGGACGAGGAGGTTGGGTTCATGGAGGAGCAGAGCCGTCACCTTCACGCGCGTCCTCCATCCTCCGGAGATCGCCTCCACCGGCGATTCCAGAAGCGGCCCCTTGATCTCGAACCGTCCCGCCGCTTCCCCGCAGCGCCAGGCAGGACGGCCGGTATCGCGCCGGAGGAAATCCAGGACCGTCTCGCCGGGCCGGAAGGGATCGTCCTGGCGCAGATGGCCGAGGCGCAGGTCTTTCGCGCGGACGATCTCGCCGGCGTCGAGTTCCTCCTCGCCGGTCAGGATGCGGCAGAGCGTCGACTTGCCGCACCCGTTGCGGCCGAAGAGCCCCGCCTTGTGCTCGGAGGTCAGGGTGAGGGAGGCGTCGTCGAGCAGGACGTGGTCGCCGTACCGTTTCTGCGCGTCGCGGAGTTGGAGAAGGGTCGTCATGGCGGGGCAGTGGTTTTATACGGGTCTCGAAACGATCGGATGAGCACATGGCGGAGCCGCGGGCGCGAGCCCGCAGTGCCGCGCGGGTGCCGAATGGCGGCCGGCTGTTGGCAAACGAAAAACACCCACCTCGTATTCATGTGCAGCGTTACACGTTTTCCAGATTGACAACGTCCCCAGACGATCCAAGCATTGCAGAGTTGCCCCTGCGTAGCACCGCGGGCTCGCGCCCGCGGCTCCGCCAGCAAGCCGGCAGTCAGATATTTTTATCGTCCGGTATCCACAATCCGAATTCTACAATCTTCAATGCAGCGGAAGCAAAATCAGGCCAGCCTGCTATGATGCCCCTCGAGGTGCGTTCATGTTGACGGACATCTCCATCCTCCATACGATCGGCGTTGGCGTCCTGCTCGTCCTGCTCTACGGCGCTTTTTTGAGCCTCCGCCGCCACGGCAAGCGCACGAACCAGGCCTTTCACGCCCTCGCCCGCGATCGGGGCGGGCAGGCCGAGACCCCCCTGCTGCGCTTCCCCACCGCGTCCCTTCCGCTGGACGGCGCGTCCGCGCTCGTGAAGGGGGCCTACGCGAGCCAGTATTCCTCCAACTACGTGGAGGTCGAGGTGAAGGCCGCCCACCCCTGGCCCGGCCGGCTCACCGCCCATGCGCACGGGTACTATACCGGCGTCCTGTCCCTGTTCGGCGGGCGCCGGATCCGGACCCACGATCCGGCGTTCGACAGGCGTTTCGTCCTCCTCTCCCCGGATCCCGCCGTGGCCGACGCCGTGATGGATGCCGAGGGCAGGGCCGCGCTGCTCGACGCCGCCGCGGCGGGGCGTCCCGGCGAGGTCCTTCTGGTCGTCCACCCCACCTCGTTGAAGCTCCGGCGGCACAACGTCCCGCCGTACGCGAAGACGCTGGGCCGTCTCGTCGACGCCGCCGGGGTGATCTACGGGAAGGCGGAAGCGTTGCGGACGGGGAAGCTCGAGATCGAGATCGTCGCCGATCCCGGTGTCGAAGAGGCGGGGGCCTGCCCGGTCTGCGGCGCGCCCCTCGACGGCAAGGTGGTCTGGTGCCGCCGCTGCCACACGCCCCATCACAAGGAATGCTGGCGCTTCAATCGCGGCTGCGCGTCCTTCGCTTGCGGGGAGAAGCGATACGACCGCAAGCCGCCTGCGGTGCGCTGAGGCGGCTCTTGTCACGGAGGCCCGTCGCAAGCAGGCCAGCGCCGGAAATACCCGAATTCCTCCATTCCTAAATCCATCGATTCGTATTACCATTTCAGATCCGCTTTCGGTTTTCCTGCAAGAGCGGATCGAGATCCTTCTGGACCCGATGGAAAGACAGAACGAAACCGGGGGTGCCCCCGGGAACCCTGTAGGAGACGGGCCATGAAATACTTCATTCACGCGGGCGTCACCATTCTTCTCCTTTCGTCCGTCGCCGGGTGCGACCTGGAGGAAGCCCGGAAGAAGGCCGCCAAGGTCTGGCGGGATTTCTACGGCCTGTGCCTGGAAGCCGACAAGGAGGGGCGGGACTACAGCGTCCGCGCATTCCGGGACCGCGCCGCAACGGACAACGGGTTCGAGGACTGGGACGATTTCGTCGAGAAGGCCAAGGACGTCCTGCCGTCCGAGGACTGGCTGGCGGCCCTTCACGAGGCGCACGGCTGGTACAAGGCGGAGCAGGAAAAGTTCGGCGGCCCGGGAGCCGCCATCGAGGCGAGGGCGAGAAAGGTGTGGAAGGGCTTCTTCTCGAAGATGATCGAGGGCGTCCGCAAGGGCGAGCCGGTGGACGCCGACGGAGCGCAGCAGGAAGCGGCCCGGGAGCAGGGGTTTGAGAACTGGGACGCCTTCTGCAACCGGGCGGTGCAGGAGATGGGCGCCCAGGCCTGGATGGATCTGGTCAAGGAGATGTCGGCGTGGTACGAGAAGGAATTGAAGCAGGCCGTCGAGGAGATGGCGCGCGGCGCCGGAGACGGGGCGCGGGAGGAGGCGGGGGAAGAGCCGCCGATCGTGGACGAGGCCTTCCCCGGCAACCTGCGAGGCTTCGACGCCTCCCTGTGCGGGACCTTTCTCTTCGAGATCCACTCGAGCGACGGGCGCAAGATCGCGGACGCGACGATCGTCGTCGACAAGGCGCCGCCCGGCCCCGGCGTCTATCTCGTCCGCATGGAGATCGACGCCGGCGCGCCCTTGAACCATCGATCGGATCAGACCGTCGTGCTCGACGAGACCCTGGCCTGCATCTCGACGACCCTCGTCCTCGAGAAGGAAGGTTCGCCCGCGCGCACGCAGAAAGCCGTCCGGAGGGAAGGTTTCTGGCGATACGCGCTCTCCACCGAGGACCTGAGGTGCAGGATACCCGCCCGGGGGAAGAACCACGGCGAGGTCCTCGCCCAGCTTCTCCTCGCGCGGAAGGCGGACCTCTCGTCGCCGGGACGATTCACGCTGCAAGGCATTACGTGGCCGAATTCCCTGGAGCCGGAGGAGATGGGAAAGACGCTCGAGCGGCGGGACATCTTCGTGACCCTCGAGATGACGGTGCCGGGAGCCTCGTCCTACCAGCATGCGGGCGAGGTGGTGAAGGCGCACCTCGTCCGGTTCGAGAAGGAGGGCGAAGCGCAGCCGCTGGTGGTGGCGGTCGCGCCGGACCGCCGCATCCTCGCGTTCTGGGGCGAAGGCGCGCCGATCCGTTACGTGGCCACGAAGGCCGAGCCTTCCGGCCGGATCATGCGAACGCCTCGAGACGCCGTGTCCTATTTCCTTGAGGCGGCGAAGGAGGGGGCCGCCGGCATACTCAAGGCGAAATACGCCTTCGCGAAATCCGTGTGGATCGTACTGGAAAACGCGCCCGAAAAGGAAGACGACGGGGACGGCGTGGTGTCTTTCGAGATTCGCGAAGTCGCGATCGATGGAAGCGAGGCGAAGGTGCATGCGCGGGTCGAGGAGATCGACAAGGGCGAGGAGAAGGAGACCGAGATGTCCTTCTGGCTCCGCATCGAAGACGGGAGCTGGGGCATCTACAAGTTCAAGCACGGCGACGACGAGGAGACCGACTTCGATCAGGTCGCGAAGACGATCCGTCAAATGAAGGAGGATCAGGAGAAACGGCCGAAGTAGGGGGCCGACACCCTCACCGCAGCAGGTCCTTCGCGATCACGATCTTCTGGACCTCGTTGGTGCCCTCGTAGATCTCGGTGATGCGCGCGTCGCGGTAGAAGCGCTCCAGGGGGAACTCCTTGGTGTAGCCGTAGCCGCCGAAGATCTGGAGCGCGTCGTGCGTGACCTCGGTGGCGGTGCGCGCCGCGACGAGCTTGGCGATGGCCGACTCGGTCGAGCTGCGCGCCATGTTCTGCTTGGCCCACGCGGCGTTGTAGACCAGCCACCGGGCCCCCTCGACCTTGGCCTTCATCTCGGCCAGCATCCACTGGATGCCCTGGAACGAGGCGATGGGCTTGCCGAACTGCTCGCGCTGCTTGGCGTAGGGAATGGCCTCCTCCAGCGCCCCCTCCGCGATGCCCAGCGCCTGCGCGGCGATGCCGATGCGCCCGCCGTCGAGCGTGTACATGGCGACCTTGAATCCCTGGCTCTCCTCCCCGATCCGGTCCGTCGCCGGGACGCGGCAGTCCTCGAAGTGGAGTTCGACGCAGGAACTGGCGTGGATGCCGAGCTTCTGCTCCTCCTTGCCCACGGTGAAGCCCGGCGTCCCCTTCTCCACGGCGAAGCAGACCATGCCCTTGTGCTTCTTCGAGCGGTCCACCGTCGTCGAGACGATGAACCAGTCGGCCACGCCCCCGTTGGAGATGAAGAGCTTGCTTCCGTTCAGCACGTAATCGTCCCCGTCGCGGACCGCGGTGGTGGTGACGGCCGCGGCGTCGGTGCCGGCGCCGGCCTCGGTCAGGGCGAGGGCGCCGATCTTCTCGCCGGCCGCCAGCGGGGTGAGGATCCGCTTCTTCTGCTCCTCGCTGGCGAACTTGACCAGCGGGTCGCAGACCAGGGAGTTGTTCACCGAGAGGATGACACCGGTCGTGCCGCAGGCCTTGGAGATCTCCTCGATGGCGATGGCGTAGCTGAGGTAGTCCATGCCCGCCCCGCCGTATTCCTCGGGCACGGCCACGCCCATCAGGCCCAGCTCGGAAGCCTGCTTGACGATGTCGAAGGGGAACTCGCCGCTCTCGTCGATCTCCGCGGCCCTCGGCTTGACGACTTCCTGGGCGAACTCCCGCACGGTCTGGCGGAGCATCTGCTGCTCTTCGTTCAGCGCGAAATCCATGTCAGCCTCCAGGATGTTGCTTATCGAACCGCGCCATTGTACTCACCCCCCCTCGCGCTGCAAGCAAAGTCCGGAAACGAGCGTTTCGCGCTGTCGGCAAGTCATGGGGGATCCCAACACCGCCTACAGCGCGAAGGGCTCGTGCAAAAACGGACGGTTAGGGCATGAGCGAGGTGCGCCGGCCGTCCAGCAGATCCTGGACGCGTTCGTGGAGGACTTCCATGGGAAAGGGGAAAGGGAGAAGGCTGTCCGCGCCGCGGGAGACGGCTTTCCGCATGAAACGCTCGTCGGGGTCCACGGCGATGACGATGACGGGCACACCGGCGAAGGGTTTCCGGTTGCGGACGGTGTCGAGAGCCTCGAAGAGTTCCTCGTCGTGGAGTCCGTGTCCGAGAAGGAAGAGATCCGGCGGCGTGGTGATCCGCTCGATGTCCAGTCTTCCGGGCCCGTCGATCTCGAAAACGTCGAATCCCTGGAGGCGAAGAAACTCGCTCACAAGGTGGCGGACCTCTTCGTCTTTTTCCGCGATCAGGATTTTTCTGGAACCTTCCTCGACATCCTGCATGTTCACCTCGTCAATGTTTCCCCGCGCCGCCTTCTCGGAGCCTCCTTATTATACAGGCGGAAGATCCGCTGACCAAAACATTTGGCAATATCATGTTACGTACTTTTCGGATCCAGCTGTTTTTCGAGGTCCTCGATGTTTTCGTGGAGGTGCTCGATCTGGGCGGAGAGCAGATCTTTTTTCCTCTGCAGGCGGTTCCGGACTTCCTTGGGAGCCTTGCCGACGAACTCGAGGGATTTCAGGGGGCCCTGGACCCGGAGGAGTTCATCTTCGAGTTTCTCCTTGCGTCGTCGAAGCCGCTGGATTTCAGAGCGGTCATGGGGGCGGTCTTCCAGCGGGACGAAGACCTGGAAATTGCCCAGCACCTCGGTGGCGCAGGAGGAGGGTTTGGAGAGATGAACGCCGAGATTCACGTCGTCGGCGTTCAGAAGGCTCTTCAATAGCCCCTCCATGCCGTGGAGGGCGTCTCTCCCGCCGCGATCGAGAAAAGAGACAGCCACGGAGATGGCGTCGGTCCTGGGGAGCCTGTATTTCGTACGGATGGATCTCACGGCGCGGGCCACGTCCTTGAGAATCTCGATTTTTTCCTCGAGGAGGGGATCAGGCGGGTTCTCGGACTCCGAGGGCCAGGGCGCCCAGACGAGAGGGTAGGTCTTCCGTCCCCGCTGCGCGGACCCCACGAGCTGCCGCCAGATGGATTCCGTCACGAAGGGAACGAGGGGGTGTAGAACCCGCAGCAGCGTGAAGAGGACACGGCCCAGCGTCTGGCGCGCCGGCGAGACGCGCTGCCCCGCCCGCATCCGGTGCTTGGCCATTTCGATGTACCAGTCGGAGAAATCGTGGCGCAGGAAATCCACGGCCGCCTCCGCCGCCGCGCCCGTGTCCATGGCTTCCAGCGCGAGCGTCATGGTCCGGGTGACCGACCCGAGTTGCTGGAGGATCCACCGGTCTTCCGGCGCAGGGCCGCGCCCGAGATCGCCTCCCCCGGTCGCCGTGAAGTGACGCGCAGTGAACCGCGCGGCGTTCCAGCACTTGTTCACGAAATTGCGGCTGATGTCGAACCGCTCGTGCATGAGGTGGATATCCTGGAATCCGCTGGGAAGCTCCGCCAGGCCGAGCCGGACCGCGTCCGCTCCGCTGCGCTTGATGATGTCGCGGGGATCGATCGCGTCGTTCGCCTCGGCGTCCGGCGTCGCGCCTCCTTCCGGAACGATGCGGCCGTGGATGTGGATGGTCCGAACCGCGGGGATCGTCGTGAGGGCCGTGGCCACTGCGAGGAAGCGGGCCGTCCAGCTCGAGAAACGGCTTTGCCCCGAGAACAGCGCGTGGGCGGGAAGAAGCGTTTCCTCCTGCCCGGCCCGGGGCCATCCCAGCGCGGCGAGCGGGGCGAGAACCGCCGAGAACCAGGGATCGACCACGTCCTTTCCGGGCCGGAATCTCGTTTCCCCGCAGGATTCGCAGGGGGGGCCTTCCGCGGGACCGGGTCTGGACTTCCCGCACCGCCGGCAGAACGAGACGGCAATGCGGTGGCCGGGCACGTTGTAGCGGGAGATGCACCAGTCCGACACGCCTTCCGACCACGTCAGGAAGGATTTCTTCCATCGCTTGGGGGAGAAATCCATCGCGCCGTTGTGGACCGCCTCCACCGCCCGCCGGACCACGGGCCGCATGCGGAGAAACCACTGGACCGCCGTCAGATAGGAGACCGGATGGCCGCAATGCGCGCAACGCGTGATCTCCAGGGGATGTTTCTGATGCCGCTCGAGAAAGCCTCCCTTTTCCAGCGCCGCCACCGCTTCCCGTCTCGCCTCGCCGACGTCGAGGCCCTGGAAGGCCTTCGCCCCCTCCGCGATGCGCCCGTCGGTTCCGTAGAGGGTGGCGGCCTCCAGATCCAGCGTTTTCGCCTTCTCGAAATCCCGCGGACTTCGACCCGGCGTGACCCGCCGGACGCCCGTGCCTCCACGGGGATCCACCTCTTCGTCCCCGACGACGGGAATCTCCTCTCTCGTCAAGGGATTGGTCACCTTCCCCTGGAGGACTTCCTCGTATTTTTCGTCCTCCGGGGATACGAGAAGGGCGCAGTCGCCGGGGATGGTCTCCGGTTCGCTCGTGGCCACCGTCAGATACTTGTCCACCTCCCCTTCGATGGGGTACCGCACGGTCCACAGGTCCCCTTCTTCCTTGACCGAGTCGATCTCCCCCGCGGAGAGGATCGCCTTGCAGTGGCGGCACCAGGTAACGAGCTTCTTCTGCCGGTAGATGAGGCCTTCCTCGAAAAACCGGCGGAAGGCCTCGTTTACGACGCGTCCCGTGGAGGGGTCCATGGAATCATAGACGCGCCGGGCGTCGAACGTGATCCCGAGGCGCCTGAGCTGGTCGGCGATGTCGGCCGCCACGCGTCCCTGCCCGTCCAGCCGGGGGGAAGCCGCTTCCTCCGACGATTGGCCGGAGATCGGCGGCTCGGCGGGCAGGGGAGGGGGGCTCTGCCGGGGATGCATGCCGGCGTGATGAAAGCCGGCCACGAGCAGGACGTCGCGCCCCTGCATCCTCTTGAAGCGCGTGAGGATGTCCGCCCGGACCGCCCCCAGGGACGTCCCCATGCGGATCGGCCCTTCGAGGCCCAGCGGTTCCAGGAGGACGGCCAGGGTCCCGCGGGAGCTTCCGCCGGGACGCCGGAAGTCCTTCAGGCCTCCCCAGATCTTCCGGACCCTCGCTTCCTCGGCGTCGGGATCGAAGCGGGGGCGCGAAAGGGGCGCCGCGACGGCGTCCGTTTCGGGATGCGCATCTTCCTGGTTCATGGCGCCTGGCCGGTCCTCGAAAGAACAACCTATCGTAGGCCATGGATCCGGCGGCGGCAATGGCGGACCGAAGACGAGCGTTTCGCGGTGTACGTAGGTCATGTCCCTCCCTTCCTTTTCGTA
>CAZDSO010000141.1:0-13314 GCA_964508045.1 uncultured Planctomycetia bacterium
GGGGGGGGGGGGGGAGGCTTGCGGACCTCGGCGGTCTTTTGCGGCTCGGGAAGGGACGGCGGCGGCTCGGACTTCTTGATCCGCATCCAGTGAAGCCGGGAATAGCGGCGGGGCTGGGGCGTCCGGTAGGAGGACCGGTTCATCAGCGGGATGAGGACGAAGAGCGCGGCCGTGGCCAGCACGCCCGCCCCGAGAAAGAGCAACGCGCTTCCCAGGACCCGGCCTGGACGGGGAGAGGAAGCCGGGACGGGCGGCGTATCGGGTGTGCGCTCCGCGACGGGACCCGCTTCCTGTTCCGTCTCGTGAATCGCGCTCACGTACGTCCTTCTTTCCATGGGTCCCCAATCATTGTTACATATTCAGTCGCTGCTGCGGGCGGGACGCCCGCGCCCCGTTCTGCTGCTGATGACTGAAATCTCCAATCTGAAATCTCCAATCCACATTCCTCACCTTTTCTCGGCCGCGGCCACCGCGATGCGCCTGGCGCCGGCCATGGCGCACGCGTCCATGACCGAGATCAGGGCTTCCGTCCTGGACTGCTTGTCCGCCAGGATCACGACCGGTTTCTCGGGATCCGACTCCAGGGCTTCCTTCACCAGGGCCCTCACTTCCAGAAGGTCGACGATCCGGTTGTGCACGTAGATCGTGCCGTCGCGCGTGACGGCCACGCGGAAGCTGTCCTTCTCGATCTGCTCGGCGGAGGAAGCGGCGGGCCGGTCGACCTCCACCCCGGTCTCCCGGGTGAAGCTCGTGGTCACGAGGAAGAAGATGAGCAGGATGAAGATCATGTCGATGAGGGGCGCGATGTTCAGCTCGGGCGCGCCCCCTTTCGTTTTCCGGTACTTGTCGAGATCGATCATGCTGCCTCAAGACGGGCTCGGGAGGACCCTCGCCCTCCAAGATGCCGGTTGGAGGGCGAGCCTCCCGGCGAGCCGAATGCATGAAACCGCGTAACGGCTTCCCCGCCGGTTTGTCCGCAATCTGAAATCCCCAATCCGAAGTTCATTTCTTTGTCTCCCGGTAGGTCATGTCCAGGATGATCCTCTTGAGCACGTCCGTTGCGGCCCGCCGTTTCCGCTCCGCGCGCCGGGCCAGGTAGTTGTGGGCCAGCAGGGTGGGCAGGGCGACGATGAGCCCCGCCTGGGTCGTGATCAGGGCCTCGGAAATCCCCTCCGCCAGCGGCCGGGGATTGCCCGTGCCGTAGACCGTGATGGCCTCGAAGGTCCCGATCATCCCCGTGACGGTCCCGAGCAACCCGAGCAGGGGCGCCGCGCCGGCGAGAACCCCCACGGTCGGAAGGGTCCGCGACAGCGCCGGAAGCTCGCGCAGTTCCGCTTCCCGGAGGACGCCGTCCCGCCCCTCCTTCCCGGAACCTGCGAGCCGGTCCAGAAGGAACCGCGCGGCGCGGGACGCCGGGCCCCGTTTCCGGGCGCAGAGCGCGGACGCCTCCCGGATCTCCCCGCGTTTCAACAGGGGCGAGAGCGTCTCGAGAAGCCGCACGGGATCGGTCGAGAAGGACAGCAGGACCCACTTGCGGAGGATCAGGGCCCAGGCGATCACGGACAGGACCATGATGGGCGCCATCAAGGGGCCCCCGGCCGCGATCTTGGCGTAGAGGTCGTCGAGCATCATGCCTTCGGGCCCTCCGCTTTCTCCGCCTCTTCGGGCGCCGCTGCCGGAGAGCCGTGGTAGAGCGCGTTGACCAGGGCGACGCCGAGGGTCTCCATGGACGTGACGGAACGTTCCACCGCGCCGGCGAGGATGCGGTGCAGGAGCAGGAGGGGGACGGCGATGATCAGCCCCACCTGGGTGGTGATGAGCGCTTCCGAGATCCCCCCCGAGAGGAGGCGCGGGTCGCCCGTGCCGAAGAGCGTGATGACGTCGAAAGTGGCGATCATCCCGGTCACGGTGCCGAGAAGCCCGAGCAGGGGGGCGATGGCCGCCAGGGCCGCGATCGCCGAGAGGAAACGCTCGAGGCCGGGAAGGGCGCGGACGGCCCTTTCCTCCACCGCCTCTTCCACGGCCGTACGGCCTCCGGCGCGCGCCGAAAGCCCCGCATGGAGAACGGAAGCAGCCGGGCCCCGGATCCGCCCGGCGGCCTCCGTCGCGCCTTCGGGATCGCCCTCGCGGACCCTCCCGATCACCTCCCGCTCCAGCTGGCGCGTCCGGGGCCTGGCGAGGGTGAGGACCAGGGCCCTTTCGAGGACCAGCAGGATCCCCGCCAGGGCCACCAGGCCCAGGGGGATCATGACGAGCCCGCCGCTGGCCAGCGTCGAGAGGAGATCCTTGGAAACAGACAGCCGGTCCGCGGAGATGTCCAGCGTCACGTCCATGGGAAGCCGGTAGACGCCCGTCTCGCTGCGGATCGCCTTTTGCACGACGTCGCCCGCCTCGCCGGATTCCTTCCAGGTGTAGCCGCCCTCTTCCCCCACGCCGCGGACGAGCAGCGCAGCGTGGTCGCCGCCGGCGCTTCGGTACGCCTGGAAGATCTTCCCGATGCGGAAGCAGGTCGCCTCGACGCGCCGGCCCTCGTCCGTGGTGACGGAGGTGTCGTAGAGCTCGCGGCTCGCGCCCAGCCGGATCTCCTCGATCGCCTGGCGGAGGTAGATCTCCATGGCGTGGGGCAGGTCGAATCCGGGTTCGGAGACGGTCTCGCGGAGACGCTCCAGGACCTCCAGGCGCGCGCCGCGCTCGCCGTGCGGGACGCCGACCTTGACGCGGTTCTGGAGGGCTTCGATCTTCTCGAAGAGCAGGCGCCTGAGATCCGCCTCGTCCGAACGCGCCTCGCGTTGTTCGGCTTCGGCCTCCCGGTGCCTCTGGTCCGCCGTTTCGAGGTCCTTTCTCGCCTGCTCGATCTCGCGGGTGGTTGTTTCGCAGCGGGCGAGGATGGCTTCGATGCGCTCGCGGAGCTTCGCTTCCTGGTTCTCGAACCGGCGCCTGTCTTCGGCCAGGGCCTCCTGTTCCGCCTCGAGGTCGGCGCGCGCCTTCTCGAGGGCTTGCTGCAGCGTGCCGGGTTCTCCGGCCGAGGCGTCCCGGGCGCCTCCGGCGGAGGCGAGGAGAAGGAAGACGCCCGAGAGAAGGGGGGGGGCGAGGGCGAAGGGGGGCGCGTTCCTCATCGACCGGCCTCCTTTTCGCGATCCTCGCGGTTTTCGCCGGGCGCGGTGTTCGGGACGTCGAGCACCATGATCGGGTAGCGGATGAACACGGGCGGGCGGCGCCGCTCGAGGATTTCCATGGCTTTCTTCACGTCCCACCGTTCCCGGAAGGAGAGGTCGGTCTTCCAGACAGGCATGCGATTCCTCATGCCGGCGAGGATGCCGGACGTCTTTCCGTCCTCGGTGATGAAGGCCATGGTCGCGTGGCCCAGGCGCAGGATCCGCGCCCGGGGCCGCCGCTCTTTGCCGAGCGTCACGCGGCCGCGGAAGGCTTCCGAGGTGGCCCCGAGCGCCGTCTCGTATTCCAGGATGGCCTGGAGGGTCCTGAACTTTTCCGGCAGGGTCGAATCGCGGTCCTGCCGGAAGGAACGGACGGCCTCGATGCGTTCCTTCTTGCGGAAGGGGAGGGAGGCCGCGATGAAGGTCAGGAGATCCTTGCACTCATCGCGGAGGACGCCATGGACCTTTTCCAGCAACGTGCGCGTCTCCTCCGTTTCCTGCCGGACGGCGGCGGTTTCCGAGGTCCGGGCCCGGACCTCGCCGCGCAGCTTGCGGGCCCGGACGTCGAGGGCGTGTTCCTGCGCCTCGAGTTCGGCGATCCTCTCCTCGAGAGAGCGGCGTTCGGCTTCGTGGCGCGCCTCGAGACGGTAGCGGTCCTCGCGCGTCCGCCGGATCCTGGACACGGTTTCGCGGAGTCTCGTGGCCAGGCGCGTTTCCAGCGCGGCGGTGGCCACGGGGCCGTCTTCCTTCTCGCCCTCCTCCCCGGCTTCCCCGCCGAAGGCCGTGGCGGGGACGAACAAGGCCGCCAGGAGGCCTGCGAAGAGGAGCAGGCGGGCCCGGAGCGTTCTTCCATCGGTTCCCATGGCGAGAACCCTCCATGAATCCGGCCGGCGCTCCTCTTTGCGGAGCGCCGGCCGGTCGCGTGGTTCGCACTATCCTACCAGATTCCCCGTCCGGGATCAGAAGCGGATGTCCACGCCGAGCTCGAAGCTGCGGCCCATCTCCCAGGTCCGGCTGTGGGCGCGGCGGTACTTCCGGTCGAAGATGTTCTTCAGGCCCATCGTGAACTCGAGGTTCTCGGTGGCCTTCCAGCCGGCCATGAGGTCGAAGACGCTGTAGCCGGGGAGGCCCCAGGCCCGGATCTTGCCCTGGGAGGCGTCCGTGACGTCGCGCCAGTAGCCGACGTCGCCGGCCAGGCGGCCGGTGGGGATGCGGGTGAACGGGCCCACCATGTCCGCGGTGAAGGAGGCCCAGAATCTCTCCTTCCCGGGCTCCTCCCACTTGACGCTGAAGATGCCGCGCAGGGGGTGCGTGTGGCGGATGGGCTCGTACTCCCAGTCGTCGTCCGTATCGATGTCGGGGTTGTCCGGGTGGTGCGACGTCAGATCCTTGCCGTAGTTGTACATGAACCCGCCCGTGATGCTGAAGCCCTCGACGAAACCGCTTCCGAGAAGCGCGTCGCGAAGGTGCAGCGTGCCCTGGATCTCCACGCCCCACAGGTAGGCCTGGCCCGAGCTCTCACGAACGAGGATCTGCTCGTCGGGCTCCTGGATGCTGTTGTTGTTCCAGTCGTACCAGTCCTGGCCGAGGTAGGAGCCGGGGTGCCATTCCTCGAAGCCGTCCCACCAGTTGTAGTAGAAGGTGGCGAAGCCCGTGAGGTTCCGGTGGTTGAGCTTGGCGCCCACCTCGTAGTTGTAGCTGTAGATGGTGGCGGGATCCGTGGAAGGCGCGTAGATGCCGTTGCCGTGCTGCGTGAGGCCGAACTTCGGCGGCCACTGGCGGAAGCCCACGGTGAAGGAGGTCACGGCCGCAAGCCAGTCGGTCAACCCCGCGTTCAGGCCGATGCCGCCTGTGAATACGTTCTCGCTGTATTCGATGTCGTCGGTCGACTGCGCCGCCTCCAGCGAGGCGAAGGCGGACGGGTCGTGCACGTAGGCCGGAGGGTAGTAGTTGTGCGAGTACGGATCCGTCTCGAAATCGAAGTAGTCGTAGCGCAATGAGCCCGTGAACTTGATCCGATCCGCGGGCTCGTACTCGTCCTGCACGAAGGCCGCGTAGTTGGTCCAGAAGGTGTACGGCGCGTCCATGCGCTCGCCCGGAGGACCCACCGGCCAGCTGCCCTTGGTATACGTGAACTGCTCGTCGCCCGGGCTCTCACCCCAGTCGTAGTGGTACGAGATGCCGCCCGTCAGCGTGTGGTCGCCCCCCGCCTCGAACTTCAGCGACCCCTGCGCTTCCAGCTGGTAGGTCCGCGTCGTGGACGTGCCCACCTTCGGGTCCGGATCGTCCGGAAGCCACCGGCGACGGTCCGCCTTCACCTGGTGATAGGCCTTGATCTCCACGTTGTCCAGCGCCCCCTCGAATTCCTCGCCCCGGTAGCGGAACATGTATCCCTGCCGGATGTTCGTGTTGTTCTGCGTCGGACGGTACGCCCGGTGCGTGGGGTCCCGGTAGACGTTCTGGTGGGCGATCGTGAAGAGGTGGTTCTTCTTGAGACGGAGGTCGATCTTCGCGTCGATGTTGCTCTCCTTGCTCGAGGAGGGGTCGATCCGCCCCACCTCGCCTCCGCCTTCCATGTCCCCGAGGTGGCGAACCGTCGAACCCACGAGAATCCGGATGTCCTCGTGCGCCGCGTACGCCTCGTTCCGGAACGTGAAGCCCCGGTTGCCCGTCGTGAACTGGAACTTGGAACGGGCCCCGTACGCGAGCGTCCCCTCCGTGAAGTCCAGCGGGCACGAGCGTGTGATGAAGTTGATCACCGCCCCCAGGGCCTGGGATCCGTACAGGACGGAACCCGGGCCCCGCAGGACCTCGATGCGTTCCACCGTCTCCGGATCCACCTTCCCGTACATGTCGTCCCCGGCGAAGCCCCCCTCGCCCCAGAACGTGCTCAACGAGCAGCCGTCCACCAGCGCCAGGATGTTGCCGCCGGAAAGGCCGCGGATCACCGCGTCGCCGGTCGATCCGGTGCGGTGCTCCACCCAGGTGCCGATCCGCTTCTCCAGCGCGTCCACCGCGACGTTCAGCTCCTGGCGGTCGAACATCTCCGGATCGACAAGCGTGACGAAACGCGTGAGGCGGAACGGTCTCGCCTTCGTGCGGGTGGCCGTGACGACCTCCTCGCCGAACGCCACCTCCACCTCTTTCCCGGCGCCCTTTTCCTCCTTCGTCTCCCCGGCGGGTGCCGTCGACTCCTCCCCGGCCGGAGAGGGTTTCCCGGCTGGCTTTTCGGAAACCTCCCCTTCCTTCGGCTTCTCCTTCTCCTTGTCAGGAGGATCGGCCTCCGCGCCGAGCACGCCTCCCGTGAAAAACGCGAAGGCGAGCATGGCTCCCAGGATCCCGAGTGGATGGAAAAACCCCTTCCTCATCGCTTCTTTCCTCCAAAGGTCCCCGGTGAAAGAAACCTGTCTATGGCTCTTCTCGGCAAGGAAAGAACAAAAAGCGTTCCGGAAGACCCGATTCGTGCGAGAAATGTCGATCGACAGTCCCAACGTCTAGGAATGATTAGGGATAGAGATGTCAACCTTTTGAGGCTCTTGTCCTTGCCCAGGCGACCCGGACCATTGGTTTTGTCGGAAAATTTAACAACAACGGATGGGGATTGTATAACTCTATGCATGAATGGGGATTACATGAACACCCATACTGTTTCCTTTTCGTAACAGGATGCGGCGGACGAGCTCGATGCCCTCTCTTTTCATGGCAAGTTGACGTCAAGCGCATTTCCCCGTCCAACCGTCTCATTTTGGCTGGGACACGACAGACGGGTTTCCTCTCGCAACGAAGGACTAAAAACGAAGGACTGACCCCATTCCTCTTCGTGCCTTGGAGCCTTTGAGACTTCGTGTCGAAAGCCGCGGAATCACGTCGCTGTGGGCGAGTGCGGACGGACTAGCGTCCGTCCCTACGACTGCGCGGCTGAAATCTGAAATTTCCAGTCGGGTATCGAACATCTTGGAGGAGGCTCGCCCTCCAAGGGTTCCGCGCTGCTATTCCTCCCCGGTCCCGCGGTAGATCAGCTCGTCGACGGGGCGCTTGGGGACGTGGTGCACGCTTTGGGCGTCGCGCCAGTAGCGAGTGACGCCGTCCTTCACGGGTTCGAGTTCGACCGTTTCCCCCGGGGTTCCGAGAGCCAGCACGAGTAGGATCTGGAACCGGCCGGGGATCTGCAGGTCCTTGCGGAGGGCGTCGCGGTCGATCGAGCCGATCATGCACCCCCCGAGGCCCATCTCGACGGCGCCGAGCATCATGGTCTGGGCCGCGATGCCGTGGTCCACCCCGAAGGACCGGGAGACGTCGGTATCGCCGAGGATCACGACGTAGGCGGTGGGGCGCTCTCCGGGCGCGGGTCCGGGCCAGTCCTTGAGGGCGCCGGCCCAGCGGAGGTGGGGGAAGATGCGGCGGTTGGTCTCCTCCGTGGCGCTGAGGAGGAACTTCAGCGGCTGGAGGTTGCCGCCGGAGGGGCAGAGGGAAGCGAGGGAGACGAGGTCGCGCAGCTGGGCGGGGGAGGGCTTGGGTTCCTGTCGGAACCGGCGGACGCTTCGGCAGGATGCGAGGAGGTCGCGGAGCATGACACCATCGTGGATCCGGAAAGGAGGGAGGTCAAGGGCAGGATTCGTGAAGGGTCTGGCCTCGTAGCCGCAGGCACAGCGGCATTACCACGAAGGGCAGGAAGAAGACGAGTCCCTTGTGGGAGGCGAATCCTCCGGTGAAGCCGGAGGTTCGGCGATCCGTAGCGTCATGAAACGAAAGCGGGACGGCGCGTTCGCCGTCCCGCTGTCCTGTTTCGGGCCGGTCCCGGTTCGTCACTGGATGTTGAGAGTGACTTCCAGGGTGTTCTTGGTGACGCCGGTGACCTCGAGGGTGAAGCCGGCGCCCTGGATGTCGGCGAAGATGAGCTTCTTCTTCAGGCTGTTGGTATCGATGGTGGTCTTGACGGTGTAGTACTGGAAGGCCTTCTCGTTTTCCTTGGAATAGCGCCCCTCGCGGACTTCTTCCACGCCCCGGATGCCGGCGAGGACGTCCTGGAAGCGCATGGCGTAGCGTTGCGCCTGCTGGAGGCCCCGCTGGGTGCGGGCCTGGATGACGAGGGTGAGTTCGACGTCGTCGCCGTGCTGGAAGCGGAAGTACCAGGCGTTGAGGAGTTCGCGGAGCATGCCCTTGGACAGTTTCCGGGCGACCTTCTGGTAGGCGTCTCGGATGGCGTTGGCGTGCCCGTCGCTGCTGCCGTTGCTGTCGACCTTGACGCGGGCGAGGATGTCGGCGGTGTCCGTCCGGTGGGCGGCGAGGGTGGCGGAGGCGCCGTACTGCTCGACGATGATGCCGTGGGCGTCGAAGGTCCCGTGGTACCGGGCGACGGCCTGTCCCTGGATCATGACGTCGGCGCCGTGGTTCCGGGCGATGGTCGCGAGGGCGTCCAGGTCGTTGTTGGCGATGGCGGCGTCTCGCTTGCGCCGTTCGATCTCGGAGAGCGCGGACGCGGATTTCAGGCGGAAGTTGTTCTTCAGGAGCAGGGATTCGAGTTCGGCGGTGCAGTGTAAGACGCCGGATTCCTGGGCCTGGTCGCTCCGCCGGCCCACCACCTTTTCCTCGATCAGGACGATGAGGGAGGGGCGTCCGGCGCGCTCGAGGACGAGCTGGATTTCCCCCCAGCGGTCCTTGATCTTTCCGCGGGCGACGACGGCCTCGATCCAGACCTTGGCGTTAAACCGGGTCTCTTTCTTGTTGAGGACGCGGAAGGTTTTCACGAAGCCCTTGGCGCGGGAGATGATCTTGTCGAACGCGACGGCATAGTCGATGGTCTCGGTGCGGGAGGTGATTTCCACGCCGGCGCCCTTCTCCACGGCCTTTCGGAGGGCGTTGTTCTCGGCCTCTTTCAGGGTTTCGCCCTCGCCGGAGACCTGGACGACGATCTCGCCGGCGCCGGGCTGGAGTCCCGCGTTTTCAGGAGGCGGCGCGGGGTCGTTGATCGGCGTCGGCTGGGGCTGGGGCTGTGGTTGGGGTTGGGGTTGCGGCTGGGGCTGCGGTTGCGGCTGCGTGTGGCGGGTGTCCCGGGGCGCGGGAGGCGGCCCCTGCCGGACGTAGCGCCGCCGGCGGCACCCCGGAGCGACCAGGAGCGCGAGCAAGGCGGCCGTCGTCATGAGGGCCGCACACGAAGCGTGAATCGTTCCTCGTTTCATCGTCGATCCTCCTGTTCAACGTATCGGTCTCCGTCCCTCGGGACGGACAAAGTCCCTTCGCGCTGTCGACTCTCATTCGATGTAGAGGTTGAGTCGGAGCGTGTTCTTGTCGGATCCCACCCATTCCAGGGTGAAGCCCAGGTTCTCGGTATCCATCAGGATGATGTGATTCCTCAGTTTTTCGAGGGGGAGCGTCGTTTTCACGGTGTACTGGGCGAAGGCCTTCTCGGCCTCCTTGTCGAAGGAGGTCATTTTCACGTCCTCGACGTTCTCGATCTCCGCGAGCATCTGCTCGAGGCGGATGACCATCTTCCCGCTTCGCCGGAGGGCCTTGGCCGAGTCGGCCAGGAGGGTCACCCGGACGACGAGGCTGGCTCCGTGCTGGAACTCGAAGTACCACCGGTTGAGGAGCTTCCTCAACACGTCCTCGGAGACGTTTTCGGCCGAACGCTTGAAGGCCATGGTGATGGCCTTGAACTCGCCCATGCCGGATCCCTTGCCTTCCATGGTGGTGCTCAGGAGCAGGTCGGCCGTATCGGAATTGTAGGCGGTGATGGAGGCGGCGGCCCGGTAATGGACCAGATGCACGCCGTGCACGTCGGCCTTCCCGCTGAAGCGGCAGGTCGAGTTGCCCACGATCATCACGTTCGCGCCGAACTGCTTGGCGATGGAAGCCAGGGCGTCGAGGTCGTTCCGGGCGATGGCGGCGTCACGCCGCCGCTTTTCGATCTCGTCCAGCCCCTTGGCCGACTTCAGTTGGAAGCCCTTCTCGATGAACAGCTGCTCGATGGCCGAGGAGGCGAATTCCGTCTGGGCTTCCTGGGGCTTCCCCTCGCTGTCGAACACCGTCTCCTTGATCAGAACCATGACCGTGGGGCGGCCCTTGCGTTCCAGGAGCAGCTGGATGTCGCCCCAGTCGCTCCCGATCTTCCCCTGGTCCACCTTCGCGTCGATCGTCACCTGCCACAGGTCCCATTTCTTCTTCTTTTCGACCTCCTCGAAGCCGGCCACGTACCCCTTGGCGCGCGTGACGATCCGGTCGAACGCGACGGCGTGGTCCAGCGTTTCGGTGCGGGACGTGACCTCGACACCCGAGCCTTTCTCCACCGCTTTTCGCAACGCGTCGTCCAGCGCTTCCGATTCCGACATCCCCGTCCCCGTCACGCGCACCGTCACGATGTCCGCCGCGAGAACCGGCGACGCGAACACGAGGGCCGCCGCAAGAAACAGAAACATCCAAACCACCGGTCTCATGGCATCCTCCTGAAACAGGGAGCCGACACGCCGTGATGGCCCGCCTTTCACTCCCAATCCTTTACCATATTCCAGACTTTCTCAAGGGGAATCTCGATCGGCCTCTTGTAGAGGCGTCGACCCACCATCGAGCCCTTGCCGGCAACGACTCTCCAGACCAGGGCCCGAAGCCCGTTTCGACGCCCCGGCCTTCGCGCCAGGGCCGCGAGGGTCTTTCCGCAGGGATGCCGAAGGCTCAAGACCTTCTCGTACAGCGCTTCCCGGGCCGCCTCCTGGGCGGCCTGGGCGGCCATGCCCACCGCCGCCCGCTGGCTGGGAGCGCTCACCGGCAGCTCGGCCTCCCCCTCCGCCTCCAGCTTGTGCTGCCGCCAGTCCGGCGCCTCGGACTCGGCGAAGGAGGAGAAACCGGGCGAAAAACTGACGCCCGTGGCCCAGAGCATTCTCATCCCGTCGTTTTCCGCGATGAAGTGCTCCCGATCCACGTTGCGCCAGGGACTGTCCGGGGAGAGGCGGGAACGCGCCAGCATTTCGATGGCACGGTCCAGATCGGCGAGATCCAGATAGACATCCACCTCGCACCGCCCCTTGGACAGGTACCGGGGCTTGGAAAGACCCACGTCCAGCTTGGAAGAAAGATACGCCTTGAGCCCCCGCCGCAGATCCGCGTCCTTTTCCAGAAAGGTGCGGACGAAAAGGCCCTTTCCCGCCGGAAGGGATTCGATGGACTTCCAGAGGTTCTCCTTCGCGTCCAGCCAGGCCGCGTCCACGGCGTCCGTCCGCGCCCGGCTGTTGAGACGCTTCCAGGCCGCCGGCACGGGTTCGCCGCGAAGACTCCAGGACACCGCTTCCGGGAGGCCGACCCCGACCGCGTCCAGGAAGCGATCGCTCCCGCGGCCGAGCACCTCGAAAGCCTGGGTCTTCCAGCCCTCCGCCTGCGGATCCAGCTTGCGCGCCGCGTCCGAGAGGAAGAGGCCGGTTTTCCCGGACGGCACCTTCATCACAACCTCGATGACGCCCTCCGGGGACGAGCGGACCGACTCGTAGACGTCCCGGTGCCTCCCCAGCCAGCCGAAGAACTCGGACTCCAGGGAAACCCGGCGCATGTAGTCCCGCACGCCCTCTTCGCCCCCGCGCCATCCGTTCCCGAGCCGCCGCTGGATGTCGAAGAGCAGGCGGATGTCCGCATGTCGCCGGGCGAACGCCAGCACGCGCGTCCGGTCCGGGCCTTCGACGTCCTGCGCGCAGGCATCCGGCGCCGCGAGAGCGAGAAGCACGAGGACGAGGATCGCCGGCTGCAACGCCCCGGGGGTCATGTGTGTCCGCCTCAAGAAACGAAAGAGGCTGGAAAGCCTTCCCCCTTGAAACAGCAAAACCCGCGCCCGAGAGGCCTGCGAAAAGCGAAAATGTGAAGGCGACGCAACTTCAATGAAAGATTGAAGTTGCTGGCCCCTTTCGGAGGGTCCCGGACGTCCTTCCCCAAGGCTGGTCTCCCTGGGGGACAGGCGTGTCCTCGAAAGCCTCCTCCCCGAGGCGGAAACCCGGGTTACTCGCTGGCCTGAAGCTCCGATTTCATGCGCTCCATGGCGTCGAGGTAGAGATCGTCCTCGTTGGCGTAGTAGGCTTTCTTGAACGCTTCGAGCGCTTCCTCGTATCGGCCCAGGACCTCGAGCATGACGCCCTTGTCGTAGAAGGCGGCGTCGTTGGGTTGCTCGTGCTGGATGGCCAGATCGAACTGTTCCAGGGCTTCCTTGACGAGATTGCGCTCGGCGAACTTCACGCCCCGCTCGGTGTACTGGTCCCGGACGACGAGCTCGACCTTCCGGGTCACCTCATGAGGGGTGATCATGCGAAGGAAGTTCTCCACGCCCTCCATGATCAGTTCCTCCAGCTTTTCCTGGTGGGTGGCGGGAAGTTCCTCGGGCGGGACGGCGTACTTCTTTCCCTTGTAGACCTTGGCCCGGCTGGAATTGTAGGACCGGTTGTAGCTCTCCGAGGCGATGAGGATGCCGCCCCCCGTGTAGTCGATCAGCTGGAAGGACATGGCGACGTTGCACGTGATGTAGCGGCCCCGCTTCACCTTCTTGAACTTCGGAACCTCACGGCCCACGCGGCCGAATCCCGGAATCGGGGGGCCCTGGGTGACCATGGTGAGGGTTTCCAGCCGGCCCCGGGATTCCGCGGAGTTCGCCTGGCTGATCGAGCCGATGATCATGCCGTCCACCTTCTTGATCTTGAGATCCTTCGAGCTGCCCTCGGCGAAGCTGGCGAAGTTGAGCTTCTGCTCCTTCAGCAGGACTTCCAGCTGGGAGCGCGTGATCACCTGGTAATACGCGCTCTTGACCAGCGCGGTTTCGATCTTGCCCTGGACCGCGTCCCCCAGGGACTTGTCGGAGACCTGGTTCCCGACGTCGAAGGGCACCACGCCGAGGCGCTTGACATGGTCGGGGATGTCCATTTCGGGCGGGCGCTTGTAATGGATCTCGATTTCCGTGTTGGCGCACGCCGCGAGGAAAGACACGGAGGCGGCCGCGGCCAGAAGAAGGGGTATCCGGGCGTTCATGGATTTCTCCTATCAACAGGGACCCGATTCCGGGCACGTGGGGGCATGCCCGAAGCATGCGGTAGTGTAGAAGTGGGGCGGGGCAAAGTCAACGGACAAGGGAGGCGAGCGTTTCGCGCTGCAAAGAAGTCGTGGTCCTCCCTTCCTTTTCGTAGCTCCCCTTCAT
>CAZDSO010000142.1:0-13281 GCA_964508045.1 uncultured Planctomycetia bacterium
GTAACCTGTTTGATGCTGTGGGTTGTCACGACCCATGAATAGCAAAGCACGGCCAGCACGGGTTACGGGTGACTGGTTACAGACACAGCCAGGCAGCATCGCCGTGGTCCCGGGCCGAAAGCCTGCGTGGCCCGTGACACACGCCTCCCACAAACAGCGAACCCGGAAAAGGTTCCGGGGAGGCTGACGCCTCGCATCAGGACTTCGCCGGGTTGGCTCCTGCCCCGCCCGTCTGTTGCCATGCGAGACGAGGTTCTGGTACACTGTCAGGAAAGGGGAGGGGAAATCGACATTTCGAATACGGCGGCCATGAGCGCAAAATTGCGCATCCTCTCCGGGAAGCTCGGCGGGGAAGCGTACCAGCTGAACTACGGGGACCACCTCGTCGTCGGCCGGGACGACTCCTGCAACATCCACCTCATCGAAAACGGGGTGTCCCGCCGCCACTTCGCCGTCGAGGGCAAGGGCCACTCCTTCCTCCTCACCGACCTCGGGTCCGCCAACGGCACCCTGGTCAACGGCCAGCCCGTCCAGACCAAGGTCCTCAGGGACCGCGACCGCGTCAAGGTCGGGCCCGTCGAGATGCTGTTCGAGAGCGTCCCCGAGGCCGAGGCGGCCCCCACGCGCAAGCTCCACCCCATCGACGGCGGCACGGCGTCCATCAAGAAACGGATCGAGGACGAGGCCGTCGGCAAGGACCTCCCCCGGCGCACCGCCCCCCACTTCAAGCGTCTCGAAAAGATGCTCTCCACCCTCTACCGCGTGGGCAACGTCATCAACGCCGAACACGAGCGGGAGCGGATCTTCGAGACCGTCATGGACGTGGTCATGAACGTCCTCAAGGCCGACCGCGGCTTCCTGATCCTCTACGACGCCGACACGGACATGGTGGAGCCCGTCGTGGTCCGCGGCGAGGAGGAGGGCGGTAAGCTCACCCTCTCGCGGAGCATCCTCTCCGAATGCGTCACCCAGGGGATGTCCATCATTTCCATGGACACGCTCCAGGACGACCGGTTCAAGGCGGGCGCCAGCATCATCCTCCAGAACATCCGCTCCGCGATGTGCGTGCCGCTCGAATCGAAGCGGCGGATCCTCGGCGCCCTCTACGTGGACAACCTCACCACCCCGGGCGCCTTTACCGAGTACGACATGGAGATGCTCGCCGCCATCGGCAAGCAGGCGGGCATCGCCATCGAACGCCTGAAGCTGATCGAGGACTTCGAGCGGCTCTTCTACGGCGCCATCCGCACGCTCGTGGCCACGATCGAGGCCAAGGACCACTACACCAAGGGCCACACCGAACGCGTCACCACCTACGCCCTCCAGATCGCCGACGAGATGCACTTCTCCCCCGAGGAGACCGAAACCCTCCAGCTCGCCAGCCTCCTCCACGACGTGGGCAAGATCGGCATCCCCGAGAAGATCCTCAAGAAACCCGGCAAGCTCACCCCCGGCGAGTACGAGATCATGAAACGACATCCCGCCATCGGCGCCGAGATCGTCGGCAACATCGACAACATCGAACGCGTGCGCCGGATCGTCCTCGAACACCACGAGAAGTGGGACGGCACGGGGTACCCCGCGGGCCTGCGGGGGAAGGAGGCCGTCCTCGGCGCCCGCGTCCTCGCCGTGGCCGACGCCTACGACGCCATGACCTCCACGAGAAGCTACCGGCGGAACTTCTCCGAGGACGAGGTCATCAAGGAGTTCAAGCGCTGCGCCGGCTTCCAGTTCGACCGCGACGTCGTCCGCGCCTTCTTCCGGGCCTACAAGAAGGGCAAGATCGTCCCCCCCGACGTGCTCAGCGTCGAGGACATCCTCCCCAAGAACGATCCCGCGGCCGGCTGACGGCGCGCGGGACACGGGCCGGCGTTCGTCGTGAGCCACGGAACGAAGTGGAGTGGCGCCGCCATGCGGGACGAGGTGCTGCGGACAGGATGGACTTCCGAGACCCAGCTGGTATAATGGGTTCGATTCTGTGCTCTGGTTTCCATCTCCAAGGGGGACGCCATGATCCGACTGAAACTCGTGGCCCCGAATTCCCCGCCCAAGACCTTCACCTTCGACCATCCCGCCGTCATCATCGGGCGGTCGGACGACTGCGTCTTGCCCATCCGGGATCCCAAGGCCTCCCGGATGCACTGCCAGATCGTCCAGACGTCCCGGGGGGTCGAGCTGGTGGATCTGGGGAGTTCCAACGGCACCCAGCTCAACGGAAGCGACTGCTCGCGCCAGGGCCTCTCGCCCGGCGACGAGATCCGCATCGGCTTCACCCGCATCCTCTTCCAGGACAACGGGGACGCCCCCCTCGCCTCCGGCGACGACGAGATGGCCCGGACGCCCCCCGACGCCATCCCCGTCGGCGGCGCCCCGAACAAGGCGAAGGGGCACCCCGCCTCGACGCGAAGCGCGGCGAGCGGGCGGAGCGCCTCGGCGCGCCTGGCCGCACGGCGGAGCGGCAACCCCCTCGTGCCGCTGATGGTCTTTCTCGCCATCCTGGGCGGCTTCGGCGTCATCATCTACATCTTCATCCTCGCCCCGGACAAGGGGAAGCCGGAACCCGCGGCGGCCGGCCCCCTCGCCTCCGAGGAGGCCGAGGACGTCCATAGCCAGCAGTGGGAGGAGTTCGAGAAGCAGGACGAGAAGCGGCGCGAGGAGCAGAAGCGGCGCGAGGAGGAGATCAAGCGCAAGGCCGAGGAGCAGTGGCGGGCCGAGCAGGCGCAGAAGGAGCGCTACGAGGCGGAGGTGGAGCGGCGGAAGGAGAAGGAGAAGGAGAAGGCCACCCGGGCCGCGGCCGAGGAGGAGAAGCGCAAGGCCGCCGAGGCGGCCGCCCGGGCGAAACGGCGGGAAGAGCAGGCCAGGGTCTACGCCGGGGAAAAGGCCCGCTTCGAGAAGCTCGCCCCGGAGATCGAGACGCTGCTCGACGGCTTCCGCTTCGAGCCGGCCCTCGATCTCCTCAGGGACTTCCAGGCCGAGGTCGAGACGGAGGCCGGGATGGAACTCGCCGTGATGCGCTCCGACGAGATCAACGCCATGGCCAAGGCCTTCGAGACCATGTGGGGCAAGATCCAGAAGTACGACGAGATCGGCATCCACGGCCGCACCGTCAAGGTCACCACCACGGACGCCGACGGCTTCTCGGGCAAGATGGGGCCCGCCTTCGTCAAGTACAAGTGGTCCGACCTCGAGCCCGAGGACGTCCACCCCCTCTTCGACTGGATCGGCATGACCGCCGAGGACTACTACGGGGCCGGGCTGCTCCTTCTGGAACTCGGCCTCCAGGACCGCGGCGAGTACCTCCTGACCCGCTGCGTCGACAAGGACCCGGGCCGCAAGGCCTTCCTCGACCTCCTCGTGGCCCGGTACCGCGGCATCGAGCCCCCCGCCGGCGGCTTCACCATCTACGACGACCTCTGGATCACCGCCGAGGAGCAGGCCCTGGTGAAAAAGGGCTACCGCCGCTACCAGGGCAAGTGGATGACCCAGGAGGAGATCAACAAGGCCAAGGGGCTGGTCAAGGTCGGCGGCGCCTGGATGACCGAGGAGGAGGCGGAAGAGAAGAAGAAGGAAGACGACCTCATCGCCAAGATCAAGCCCAAGGGGTACATCAACAAGAACGGCTGGTACGACGGCGTCCCCTGGGAGGAAGCCATCGTCGTCGAGACCAAGCACTACCGCGTCAAGTCCAACCTCAAGCGCGAGGCGGTCGAGGACGCCGCCAAGATCATGGAGTGGCTCTTCTGGAACTTCTGCCACAAGTTCCACTTCTTCAAGCGCATGCAGAAGTTCAACGTGTGGATCGGGGGCAGCCGGCAGGACTACATGGCCCACGGCGGGGGACACGGCTCCGCGCTCGGGCACTGCACCTCCAGCGGCACCATCTCCACCTACTACCAGCCCCCCATCACGCTTCTGGTCCTCATGCACGAGGGCACGCACCAGTTCATCTTCCGCATCGCCCCCACCTGCCCCTTGTGGCTCCACGAGGGCATGGCCACCTATTTCGAGTGCAGCAAGTTCGCCGTGGACCTCAAGACCCGCACCCTGAAACTGCGGACCGGCCTTCTCAACCGCAACCGCTGCATGGTCATCCAGCGCGACCTCAAGAACGGCCGGGCCGCCTCCCTCGACCGCTTCGTCCGGGGCAAGGGCGGCGACCCCTACTCCCAGGGCTGGGCCTTCGTCTACTACATGATGAACGCCAAGGACGGCCGGTACACCCGCTACTGGCTCGACTTCCTCAACGACATCGGCAAGGGCCTCAAACCCATGAAGTGGTTCCGCAAGTGGCTCGGCGTCTACGACCTCGAGAAGTTCGAGAAGGAATGGAAGGAATACATCCTCGCCCTCGACCCCAACCGAGGCGAGGACCAGAACATCGGACACAAGTAGCGCCGGCCTGACGGGCGGGCTCGGCGCCGCCCCCGCCTTTTTTCCCGTTTTCCGGAACTTTCCCCCCCGCCGCGCGTCTCGAAGTGTACGGGACCGGACCGTTTTGGGATGGAGGTGCCCCATGAATCGACGCCCGATGCAGGTTCTCCTGGCGGCCGCGCTCGTGACCGCGGCCTTTGCGACGGCCTCGCGGGGCGACGGCTTCGTCGTCATCCGCCCGCCCCGGCGGCCGGCCCCCGTCGTCCCCCTGGCGGTCCAGTACCACCACGTGGACGTCAGCATCGACGACCCCGTCGCCGTCACGAAGATCGACCAGATCTTCAAGAACCCCAACCCCATCGAACTCGAGGGGGAGTACATCTTCCCCCTGCCCGAGGGGTCCGTGGTCACGGAATTCACCATGCACATGGACGGCCAGGAGGTGAAGGGGGAGATCCTGGACGCCGGCAAGGCCCGCGGCGTGTACGAGAGCATCGTCCGGCGCCAGAAGGACCCGGCGCTTCTGGAATACGTGGGCACGAAGATGTTCAAGGCCCGCGTCTACCCCATCCCCGCCCGCGGCGAGACGCGCATCGGGCTCACCTACTCCGAGATGGTCCCCTCCGACGCCGGGCTTCGGACCTATCGCTACCCCCTGAACACGGAGAAGTTCTCCTCGAAACCGCTGGAATCGGTGGTGGTGGGCGTGCGGCTGAAGACGACAGCGCCCCTCCTGAACGTCTACTCCCCCTCCCACACCATCGAAGTGGTCCGCAAGGGCGACCGCGAGGCCAGGGCGAGCTACGAGGCGAAGAACCTCAAGCCCGACCAGGACTTCATCCTCTACTACGCCACGTCCGAGGACGCCCTCGGGCTCAACGTGGCGACCTGGACGCCCCGGCGGGAGGACGGCTTCTTCCTGCTCATGCTCTCGCCGTCGGTGAAGACGAAACGCGTGGCGCCCAAGGACGTGGTCTTCGTCATCGACACCTCGCTCTCCATGGGCACCGCCCAGAACGACGCCATGGGGGCCGCGAAAAAGGCCCTCCGCTACTGCGTCAGGGCCCTGCGGCCCGAGGACCGGTTCAACGTCCTGGATTTCTCCATGGAGGTGAGGACGTTCGAGAAACGGCTCCTCCCCGCCACGGAGGAGAACGTCGAGGACGCCGTCGCCTACATCGACAAGATGGAGGCCCGCGGCGCCACCGCCATCGACGACGCCCTGCGCGAAGCCATGGCGATGGGCCGCGCGAGCGACGACCGCCCCTTCATGGTCGTCTTCCTGACCGACGGCACGCCCACCTGGGGCGAGCGGGACACGGCGGTCATCCGGGGGCACGTGAAGGATCTCAACACGATGAAGGCGCGCGTCTTCGCCTTCGGCATCGGCGACGACATCGACACCCTGTTTCTCGAGCGCCTGGCCCGGGACAACCACGGCGCGCGCGCCTTCATCACCGGCAAGGAGGAGCTGGAACACGTGGTGACGCGCTTCTTCGACAAGGTGTCCAACCCCATCCTGTCCGACCTCGCACTGACGATCGAGGGGCTGAGGACCTTCGACGTCTACCCCAAGCCCCTGCCCGACCTCTTCAAGGGGGACCAGATCGCGGTGCTGGGGCGGTTCCGGGGCGAGGGGACCCACGCCGTCACCCTCGAGGGCACGGTCGGCGAACACGAGCACCGCTACGTCTTCGAGGCCCCCTTTGGCGGGAAGACCAACGGCGGCGAGTTCCTGCCCCGCTTCTGGGCGTCTCTCAAGATCGGCCATCTTCTCGAGGAGATCCGCCTCCGCGGCGAGAACCGCGAGCTCAAGGAGGAGATCGTCCGCCTCTCCAAGAAATACGGCATCATGAACAACCGCTACGTCTCGTTCCTCGTGGTCGAGGACGAACCCCTCCCGCGACCCGCGGGATCCCCCACGCCCGCCCCCGGGGGGCGCGTCTTCCGCCTGAAGGCCGAGGAGGAGAGGGACGAGGGCGCGGAACCCGAGGACATGGCCTCGGGCAAGGCCGAACAGGGACGCCGCGCCGCCGGCGCCATCGACAAGGCCAAGAAGGGATTCTTCGGAAGCGACGCCAAGGCGCGCGGCGGGGTCGACCTCGGCCGGAAGGTGAAGTACGTCGGCGAGCGCACCTTCTACCTGGAAAACGGCGTCTGGGTCGACGCCCGCTACGACGGCCGGGCCGAGGTGAAGGAGATCGCCTTCCTCGGCGACGACTACTTCGCGCTTCTCGACGAGCACGAGGGCCTCAACAAGTTCCTCGCGCTGGGCGACCGCGTGCTGGTCGTGGTGGGGGACCGGGCCTTCCGCGTCGTCAAGAAGGGGTGAGCGTGAACCGCCACGCGCAGTACCATTCCGGCGGGTGCTCGTCGGGCGGGCACCCGAGACACTCGGTCCGGATGCGGGGGTCCACCGCCTCCGCGAACGTCGGGTACTCGGCCATGCCCCCCGACTTGCAGGGGTAGTCGTCGAGCCCTTTTCGCTTGCGCGCGGCCTGGACCCGGCAGTCGTTCATCCGGAAGACGAACGAGGTCTCCGTCTCCTCGTCGATGGACTGGCGGTTGACCGCGGCGTAGAGGCGGAACTGGAGCGCGCGCTTCAACCCGTCGAGGCCCGGCTTCTCGGAAAGCCCCAGGAACCGCTTGATCGACCACGCCTCGAAGGGGGAAAAGGCCGACCAGCAGGAGTCGTTGGCCCGCTTGGCGTCGTACATCCCCCGGCTGAACTCGACCGCCTGGAACCACACCCCGTCGTTGGCCAGCCAGTTCTTCGCCACCCTCTCCTTCAGCGCCTGCAGGGCTTCCCCGTCGAGCGCCAAAAGCGGCCCGGGCACGTCGTCCTTCATCTCGAACCCCAGCGTGTCGGCGAGCCGCTTCATCTGGATGGCGTAGCTGCGCGCGTAGGCCGCCTCCAGGATCGGCCACGCCTTCTCCCAGCCCAGCTGGTGACGGACCTCGGCGAACCACATGACGTAGTGCACGATCTGCCGGTGCAGGTAGTCGATCACGAGCCTCGCCGTGTCCTCGTGACCCAGATCCTCCTGGACGCGCGCCTTGTTTCGATCCATGGAACCTCCTTCCTTCGACATCGCTTCCCGGGTGCGCGAGCGCCCATCGTACCCGCGAACCGCACAACGGGCAACGGGAGCTTCGCCGCGTGCGTACGTCCCAAATCCTAAAGCAGCAAAGCCGCAGGCAAATCGCCTTCAACACGAAGGCGCGAAGGTAGACAAGGAGAAACGCAAAGGACGCAAAGGGATCCATGAATCTGGAACTCTGGAACTCAGGAAGGGAGTTGAGGGATTTTCGATTGTTGATTGTCGTCTACCATGAGCCTTCGGCTCTCCCAGAAACCATGACAATTAGGAGGGCGAGCCTCCCGGCGAGCCGGCTGTGTTTGGGCTCGGGAGGACCCTCGCCCTCTGCTCACTTTGAGCGTCAGCCCTTGACCCGCCCATCGTTGTTCGTACCGTGCCCACGGCCTTTCAAAATCCCCCGAATACACGAAGTGAATTCGGGGGATTTTGAAAATGTCTGGCCCCTCGAACGGAAAACGATTACAGCGCGAATAACTCGTACATCCTACAATCAAGCAGCCATCGAATGCGGAGATCATCATGGAGAAGAGCATCCGGTTTCCGGGGTTGTTCGCCGGGGTCCTCCTCGTCGCGTGTCTGGCGGGAGGCCTGTTTTGGATCCTCGTCCGGAACGCCGAAGAAGGCGTCCGCCCGAGGGAAACAGGAGGGAGCGTCGTGACGATTGGCGCGTATGAGCGCGCGGAGGCGTCGCCGTTGGGAAGCGGGATCGCGGAGCAGCTCGACCGGATCGAACGCCGCCTGGACCGGATCGAGACGCGCTTGCGGGAGGTGCGAAGCCCCGGGGCAGCGCCCGGGCATTCCAAGAAGACCCGGTGTTCCCTTCTTCGCAAGGCCTTCGTCTTCTCGGGCGAGGTCCTGGACGGCCTGCCGGTCTACAACGCCACGCAGGATGGCTACTGGCAGAGGATCGGGCGCGATCCCTCCCTGCATCCCGAGATCAAGCGCTACCGGCTGCGCTGGTTCGGGGGCAAGTGGTCCCCCTGGTACGTTCCCGGGAAGAACGACTTCGACGCCAAGACCAACCGCGACGGCTCGCAGAGGCTGATGTGGGCCTGCTTCACCGACCACAGCTTCCAGGCCGAATTCGACCCGGCCCTGCCGGACCGGTGCTTGATCCGCCGCAATCCCTTCGTCGAGACGGGACGCTTTCTCGACGGCCTGCCGGTCTACCGCCCGACCGGGGACGAGTACTGGGAGCGCATCGGCGCGGCCGCTTCCCTGCATCCGGAGATCGAGCGCTACCGGATCCTCGAGCCGGGAAGCGGGCCGTCCCGCTGGTACGTCCCCGGCGAGAACGACGCCGACGGCGAGACGGCGACCGGCGAACCCGCGAGGCTGATGTGGTCCCGCTTCACCTCCTGCGAGTTCCAGGTCGCGTTCCGCTGAGGGGGCGCGTCCCGCATGTTCATTGACACCCATCTGTGTGCATCGGCGGTCCGGAATCACCGTTCACGCGGCTCCAAACACCAAGACACGAAGGATTCACGAAAAAGAGGTTCGCTGTTTGTGGGAGGCGTGTGTCCCGGGCCACGCAGGTTTTCGGCCCGGGACCACGGCGATGCTGCAAGGCGGTGTCTGTAACCTGTAACCCGTAATCCGTGTGGCCGTGCTTTGCCATGGCGTAGTAGCAGCCCACAGCATGAACAGGTTACCGGTTACCGGTTACAAACAACCCAGATCCAACCAACCGGCGGCCGGGATGATCCGGCAGGTCCGGCGGAATCGGCGGCCTACGCCGATCGGCTCTTGCAAGGGCTACGCAGGGTCCTCCGTAGCTCTCGCAACCACTCCTGCGTTCCAGATGTCCAGCCGCGATCATCATCCTCGGCGTCCTCGGCGCTGAGAACCCTTCCGCCGCGGTTGCGGCTTTGCTACGTTCGATGTTCGGTTTTTTCCTTTCCACCTGGCCCCCGAGACATGACGGAGACGAATCGAACGACGGCGGAGAACGGGGAAGCGCCCGGCGAGTCGCGGGCCGTCCGGCGCGTGGCGTTTCTCGGGTTCCTGTTGAACCTGGCCCTCGCCGGCGTGAAGGGCGTCCTGGCCTTTCTCACGGGAAGTCTCGCCATCACGGCGAGCGCCGTCGACTCGGCCACGGATTCCGTCTCCTCGCTCGCGGCGTGGGTGGGGCTGCACTTTTCCGAGCGCCGGACCTCCTCCTTTCCCCTGGGGCTGTACAAGATCGAGAACGTGATCTCCGTCGTCGTGGCCCTCTTCATCTTCGTCGCCGGCTACGAGCTCGCACGCCAGGCCGCCCTCGCCGAGCTCGACCCGCCCGACGTCTCCCTGGGCGCCGTCGCCGGGCTCGCGGCTTGCGTGGTCGCCGTCCTCCTCTTCGGCCAGTACGCCCTGCACGTGGGAAGGCGGACCGGCTCGCCCGCCCTGCGCGCCGAGGGCCGCCACCGCCAGGTGGACGTGATCGCCACCGTGGTCGTGCTCGCCTCCGCCGCGCTCGACGCCTTCGAGCTCCACGTCGAGATCTTCGGCCTGCAGGCCGACCGGATCGCCGCGTTCCTCGTGGTGTTGTTCATCGCCCGGGCGGGATGGGAGCTCCTCTCCGACGGCATGCGCGTCCTGCTCGACGCCTCCCTCGAGCCCGAGACGCTCGAGACGGTGCGGAAAGTCATCCAGACCGATCCCCTCGTCACGGAGGTGAACTCCCTCATGGGGCGCAACGCGGGGCGCTACCGCTTCGTCCAGGCGGACGTGGCGTTGCGCACCGACGACCTCCACAAGGCCCACGACGCCTCCGAGCGGATCGAGGCGCGCGTCCGCGAGCAGGTGAAGAACGTGGTCCGCGTGGTGATCCACGTCGAGCCCCACCGGCGCGACCACGTCCGGATCGCCGTTCCCCTTCGGGACGCGGAGGGGACGCTGGGGGACCATTTCGGGGCGTCGCCCCGCTACGCCTTCCTCACGTTCGCCTTGCCGTCGGCCGAAATCGAGAGCCGCGAGATCGTCGCCACCCCGTCGGCGGAGGCGGAACGGGGGAAGGGCATCCGGATCGCCGAGTGGCTGGTGGACCGCGACGTGGACGCGATCGCGATGAAGGCGCCGCTGGAGCACAAGGGTCCGGGCTACGTCCTGTCCAGCGCCGGCGTGCGGGTGGAGACGGTCGCCGGGGAGACGCTGGAGGCGGTCCTGCCGGCGCTGAAGGCGCTGGCGCTCGATCTGGGGAGGGCCTAGCGTCTTCCTAACGAAGCCTAGGATTCATTTGTGGGAGGCGTGTGTCCCGGGCCGACCGGGCTTCAAGGCCCGGGACCACGGCGATCCGCCGTCCTTTCTGTAGAGGGGATTCGCCGCTCTTGGATCCCGGCGCACCGCGGGACGCAAAAATTCCAGTTTCTTTTCAAGCCGGCCTCCTCCTCACCGATACATAGAGTAGGCAAGGAGATACGAGAGAACCCGGGGGAAGGCAAGACAAGGATTTTGAAGGAAGCACCGATCCCCTTTTCATGAGTAGCCCATATTCTATCCCCTCTCGTATGGGCTATGTGGCAAGAGGCCGCCGGTTGGACCGGCGGCCTTTTTTATTTCCCCCTTCCATCATTCCACAGCCCATCGCCCATCCCCATCCCGACCTTTCCTCGCGTCTCGGTGTCTTGCCGCCTTCGTGTTCGAAGCCCGCGCTTCGCGCGGTGCTTGCAGGGATCACGGACGGTCGATTCGCGCTTGACTTCCCCCCGATCACGCGTATCCTTGTGATTGAACGGCCGGACGCAAGGGCCGGCGACGCTCCTGGTTACTGGCGGACGCAAGGGCCGCCTGAGAACGGTGTTACGACACGAGAGGAGGCTGTCATGCTGCGCTTCGACGAGATCGCCCACCCTGCCGATCTGGATTTCCTCGTCGCCTTTTCCGACCTCACGAACTTTTCCAGGGTCTCTTCCGCGCTCGCGGCGGGGGAAGTCTTCCGTCTCATGGACGGCTACGCCGAGTTCGCCGGCGGGATCGTCGAGGGGGCGGGGGGGCGCGTGGTGAAGGTCATGGGCGACGCGCTCATGATCGCGTTTCCCGCGGAGGAGGCCGACGCGGGCGTGGCGGGGCTGATGAAGTTGAAGGAGGAGGGAGACGCCTGGATGGCGGAGCGCGGGCATCCCTGCCGGCACCGGATCAAGGCCCACGTCGGTCCGGTGCATGCCGGTCCGATGGGTCCCGTCTCGGCCAAGCGTTTCGACCTCTACGGTCCGACGGTGAACATCGCGGCGACGGTGGCGTCGCGCGGTTTCGCGATGACGCCGCCGGTGTTCCGGAAGCTGGGTCCCGAGACGCGCAAGCGGTTCAAGAAGCACACGCCGCCGGTGGTCTACATCCCGGTGGAGGAGAGCCACGGGCGGTGAGCGGGGGGCTCGTCATGGGTCATGGGTCACGGGGTCACGGGTCCGTGGTCAGCCGATCGGGGATTGTGGATTGGCGATTCCAGAGGAAGCGCCTGAAACGAGCGCGGGAAGCGCGCGCCGGGGCCGCTGGTTGCGAAGGCGCATGGCGGTGTTGACGGTGCTGGTGGCGGCGGGTCATGCGGCGCTTCCGCTGGCGTCCCTTCACTGGGTCCTGGAGAACGCCGCGGAGTTCCGGCTGCATCTTCTTCTCCTGGACGGGGCGTTTCTGTTTTCGTGGGTGGTGGTCGCGATCGCCGGCCGGGTCCCGTGGAAGCGCGCCTTGCCGTTTCTTGGCGTCGCCGTGGCATCGTTTCTCTTCTGCTTTCTCGCCCTGGCGCCGCTATGGCTGGCCTGGCCTCCGGAAGCGGGGGAGGGCGTCTCGAAGCTCAAGGTGATGTCGGCGAACGTTCACACGCCGAACCGTGACGTGGACCACCTCCTGGCGCTGGTTGAGAAGGAACGCCCCCACGTGCTGTTCCTTTTCGAGGTGGACGCCTGGTGGAGGGGGGCGCTGTCGAGTTTGAACGAGTCGTATCCGGTGCGCGTGCAGGCCGACCTGGACCGTGGCAACTTCGGCATTGCTGCGTTTTGCCGGGTGCCGGGGGCGCGGGGGGAGGCGCGGGAGCTCGGGTCCGGGGGCGTTTCGACGCCCGCCACGGCGCACCTGGTGTTTTCCTGGGAAGGCCGGACGCTGGAGGCGATCGGCGTCCATACCCTGCCGCCGGTTTCCTCCTCGGGCGCCCGCTCGAACCGCTTGCAGCTTCGCGCGCTGGCGGAGCGCGTCGCCTCTTCCAGGCGTCCGGTGATCCTGGCGGGCGATTTCAACCGCACGCCCTGGTCGCCTGCCTTCCGCGCCCTTCTCCGGGCCGGCGCCCTTTCCCACGGCCGCCCGGGTCGGGGGTATCTTTCCACGTGGCCGCGCGGATCGTTTCTGTTCCGTCTTCCCATCGACCACGTTCTCGCCACGGGTGCGTTCTCGATCCTCGACTTCCGTCGCCTTCCTGCCGGGGGATCCGACCACAACCCGGTCGCGGCGACGCTGGGATTCGCTCCGAAAAAGCCTCGACAGTAGAGCGCGGCGCCCCGACAAGCTCCGCGCGTCACGAGCCGACGAGCCCTCATCCCGCCTTTCTCCATCCGTGTCATCCATGGCTGTCCCCGCTTGCTTTCCGTACCGATCCCTGTATAATCCGTGTTGGACAGCAGGCGAGTCCAGTCGGGGCGTGGCGCAGTCTGGCTAGCGCGCTTGAATGGGGTTCAAGAGGTCGCTGGTTCAAATCCAGTCGCCCCGACCATCCTTCAAAAAGGGCCGTTCGGCCAAAAAGTCGAACGGCCTTCTCTTTGTCAGCACTAGACTTAGGTGGCTCAGGGTACGGTTCAAACTCACGCAATCCAGGATCTCGCGCCTGAGGGCAGAGTTTGAACCGCGC
>CAZDSO010000143.1:0-13079 GCA_964508045.1 uncultured Planctomycetia bacterium
AGGACCCTACGTAGCCCTTGCAAGAGCCGATCGGCGTAGTACGGGCTGGCGAGCCCTTGTTTGGGCTCGGGAGGACCCTCGCCCTCCAAGGCGGTCATCGATCATGGTTTTCCCCGAATTTTCGGAGCAGGACGCAGAGGACACACGCCTTGAAGTAGAGCTCGCTTCGCGCTCTCACTTCATGGCACACATCCCACAAAGGGCTCATCGGTCCTCCGCCTCGCCGGTCATGGGCACGAAGCGGACGGAGAGCAGGATCTCCTCCGTCGTTCCGGAGGTGGTCTTGTGGATCCGCTTGAGGACCTGCCGTCCGTGGCGGCGCCCCACGGGGATGACCATGATCCCCCCCACGGCGAGCTGCTCCACGAGGGGGCGTGGCACGTGGTCGGGGGCCGCGGTCACGACGATGCCGTCGAAGGGGGCGTGTTCCGGCCAGCCGCGGTAGCCGTCGCCGGCGCGCACCGTGACGTTGTCGTAGCCGAGGCGCTCGAGCCGCTCGGAGGCGGCGCGGGCGAGTTCCTCCACGATCTCGATGGTGTAGACGTGGTCCACGATCTCGGCCAGCACGGCGGCCTGGTATCCCGAGCCCGTGCCGACCTCCAGGACCTTGTGTCCGGGGCGCGGCCGGACGGCCTCGGTCATGAAGGCCACCATGTAGGGCTGGGAAATGGTCTGCTCGTGTCCGATGGGAAGGGGATGATCGGCATAGGCGCCGTCGCGCCACCCGGCGGGAACGAAGCGGTGCCGTTCGACGTTCCGCATCGCCTCGAGCACCCTGGGGTTCTCCACCCCCCGTTTCTCGACCGTCTCGCGGACCATGGCGAGCCGTTCCCGGCGGAAGCGGTCCTCCGTTCCGTTTTCCGCGCGTCCTTCCTCGCGGGGCGCGGGGTCTCTCGCGGGGCGGTCGGTGCAGGCAGCGGCCCCGAGCAAGACGGGGAGCGCGACCGCCAGCAGGCGCCATCGTCCGTGTCTGTTCATGCGTGTCCTCCCGGGCAAAAATCGGGCCAGCGCCGCTCGGCGCTCACCGCGCCACGCGGAACCCCAGCGCCTCGTTCACCGCCGCGGGCTTGTAGCCGTCGCGGTTGGTGGTGCGGGCGTCCCGGCCCATGTCCTTCCAGCCGCCGCCGCGGATGACGCGGGTGGCGCCCTTGCCCAGGCGGCAGGGGTTCCGCATCCGTGAATCGCCGGAACGATAAAATTCCTTGTCGTACACGTCCAGGCACCATTCCCACACGTTTCCCGCCATGTGGAGGCATCCGCAGGGCGACGCCCCCTCGGCCATCGCGTCCACCGGCCTGGGCGTCCGGTGGAGGTCCCCTCCCTCCTTCTGCAGGAAGATGTCCAGCTCCGTGGTGCTCCGGATCTCCCGGCCCCGCCAGAAGTCCACGCAGACGACCCTCCCGTGGCGGTAGGTGTCGCCCCACGGGAAGATCCGCTTGGTCCCCGTCTCCGCGTCCCAGGAGGCCGCCTTTTCCCACTGGGCCTCCTTGGGCAACGCGCCCCCCGCCCACGCCGCGTACGCCTTCGCGCCGTACCAGCTCACGCAGATCGCCGGATGACGTTCCCGCCCGGTCGCCGGCTTCCATCGCCCGCCTTCCTTGACGAGACCGAGGGGATGCGCCTTCAAGAGCGGCCGCCCCTCATCGTCCTTGTCCGACCTCCGCGTCCCGAGAAACCGGGCGAACTGGGCGTTCGTCACCTCGTGCCGGTAGAGGTAGAACCCGTCCACGTACACCTCGAAGGCGGGAACCTCGTCGCCCGTGTCGAACGAGCCGATATACCGGTTGTCCAGCGTCTTCTTCCAGAGCTTCGGAAGGCCCCGGAGAAACCGCCCCCCCGGAACGAAGACCATTTCGGCCCCGTCCTCGAGGTTGACGTAGACGCCCGGCTTGTCTCCGCGGGCCACGCCGTCTTGCTCGATCCCGCGCCTCCGGAGCGCCTCCCGCGCCGCTTCGGCCTTCTCGGCTTCCGGCCCCTCCCCGCTCGTCTCCAGGAACGCGTTCCAGATCGCGATGGCCTCGAACGGGTCCCTCTCCGCCGCCGCTTCCGCCCTCTCCTTCACGTTCTCGAAGGCTTCCCGCTCCCGACGGCTCTTCAGCGCTTCCCGCGCCTTCTCGATCAGCGCCTCCGCCCCTCGGCGAAAGGGACTCTCCGGATGTGAAGCCACGTAGGTCTCGAGAATCCGGATCCGCTTCTCGGGATCCGCCTCGCGCGCCTCCGCCACCACCCGGTCGTATTCCTCGCGCAGCTTTTGCATCGTCGGCGGCCGGGAGGGGCGGTAGTGCGTCTGTTCCACCCGTTCGACGACGTTGCCCGCGGCGTCCCGCGCCTGCACGCGCAGCTCGTTCACGCCCTCCGCAAGGTCGATCTTCCGCTCGAACAGCGGCCCGCTTCCCGGCAGTTCCTCGCCGTTCAGGGACACCCCTGCGATCGGAGAGGCCTCGTCGGTCACCTTGAAGCACGCCGAAAGCGTGCCGTCCCCTCCCTCGATGAAGCGCTCGAAATCGTGGAAGACGATGCGGGGAGGCGTGAGATCCCGCACCAGGATCACGGTCGTTTCCGCCCGGTGCCCCGCCCGATCCTCCCCTTCCAGCCGCACCCGCCTCTCTCCCTCCCCGGCCAGAGGAATGTCCAGGGAGAAACGGCCCTCGCGGAGCGGAACGACGGCCCCGTCCACGCGAAAGGGCCCGGGATGGCGGTCGAGGAAACGACCCTCGAGCCGCACCTTGTCCGCGCGCGTGTGCCTCGTGCCGCCTGCGGGTTCGTCCACGACGATCCGGGGCGCCTCGGCGTCCACCCTGAGGGACATCGTCCCCGTCCTCTCCTCCCCCCCGGCCAGGCGGGCCGTCCACGCCAGCGCCGGCGACGCGGGATCCAGCCAGACGTCGAGGGAGAACCGCCCCCCCACGATCGGGACCGCCTGGCCGTTGATCTCCAGAGAGACCACCCGCGTCGGATCGACCGATCCCTTCACCTCGGTCCGGGGAGAGGGGAGAACGGCGCCTTCCGCGGGACGCCGGATTTCGATCGGCGGGTCCGTGGCCGGCGTGGACGGCGAAACGGCGCCCTCGCCGGTCCCCTTCCGCCCCCCGAGAAAACTCGCCAGCAGGATCACGCCGGCCGCGATCACCAGGCCCCCTGCGGCCAGCGCAAGGAGGAACCGCCGGCTCCGCACCGGCCCCCGGTCCTCGATCAGGATGCGGTCGTGGAAAGCCAGGGTTTCCCGCAACGCCGGCGACCCGGACGCGGCGAGGTGATCGAGGTCCTCGAGCAACGCTTCGTATCCGGAGTACCGGTCCTCGGGTTTCTTGGCCATCATGCGGTGGATCACGGCCTCCACGCCGGCGGAGGCGGAGGCGAAGGCCGATCTCAGCAGGGGGACCGGGTCGTTGAGGTGCTTGTAGGCCAGCACGACGGCCCCCTCGCCGACGAACGGGGGGCGCCCCGAGACCATGTGGTAGAGGGTGGCGCCCAAGGCGTAGATGTCGGAGCGGACATCCAGCGTCTCGCCCCGGATCTGCTCGGGACTCATGTAGGCGATGGTGCCGATGGTGACCTTGTCCTGCGTGAGCCGCGTGTGGGCTTCGGTGTCCTTGGCGAGGCCGAAGTCGGCCACCTTCACCGTGCCGTCCGACGTGATGACCAGGTTGTCGGGTTTCACGTCCCGGTGGATCAGGTGTTGCCGGGCCGCCGCCTGGAGCCCCCGGGCCGCCTGCCGCGCGATGGCCACCGCCTCCCCCTCGGGGATGCGGCCCTCGCTGTCCAGTCGCTCCCCGATAGAGGTCCCGTCCAGGAATTCCATGGCCAGGAAAGGGATCGTCTCGGCGACGCCGGCCGTGTAGACCTGGACGACGTTGGGATGGCTGACCTGGGCGGCGGACCGGGCTTCCCGGACGAATCGCTTCTGGAAGGTGCCGCCCCGCCGTTCGCCGTGAAGGACCTTCACCGCGGCCGTCCGGTCCAGCCCCTCCTGGAGGGCCCGGTAGACCGTCCCCATGCCGCCGGAGCCGATCTTTTCCTGGATCAGGAAGCGGCCCAGTTTTTTGCCGATGTAGGGGTCCTGGTCCATGACGCAAGGCGTTTCACAGGCGTCGTCCGTTCCCGGCGCGGCGACGGCCGCGCCGGAGCGATGGGCGTCCCCATGATTGTACGGTTTGTCGAGGAGGTTGCGGAAGAGGGGGGCGGGGAGAGCGGAACGGTCAAAGGGAAGCACGAAGCCCGTAGTCCGCCGTCGCGGCTCGACTGAGAGGCTGTGAAAGAATCCCTGGTTCCCTGCGCGAGCGGATTTTTCCACTGAAATCTGATATCCCCGCTCGACGCGCGATGAGCGTCAGCCCGCGCCTTTGCGCCTCTCGAGCCCTAGCCCGGATTATTCATGAAAACTACTGCGGTCGCCGCAAGCACATGATCTGCTTCGTCGCTGCGACGATTCCGGCCCTCACGTGGCGCTTTGGCCACGCTCCGGACCGGAATCGTCTTGCTCCTCGCATCTCAGGCACTTGCGGCAACCTCGCTACGTCTTCATGAATAATCCGGGCTAGCCGTTCCGGAGGAGGCAGGCGCGGGGAATCCGCCGGGCGTCGAGAAGGGGCAGGGCGCGCCGGAGGAAGGCGCGCGTCACGGGATCGCCGTACCCGCTGACGGCGCGGTGGCCGGGGAAGAGACCCGCGAAGAAGCGATTCAGGCGCTTCATGAAGATCTCCCGCACGTACTTGCCGAACATGGAGGCCACCGCGATGGGCAAATGGTCCCGGTCCCCGTCGAGGAGGAAGCGGACTTCCCCGAGGTCCTGGAACCGGTAGACCGAGGCGCGTTTCGATTCCGAACGCTGTAGCAGGGGATGCGTCCGGGGCAGGTCCATGTGCGGCGTGTAGTAGGCGAGGTTCATCACCTTGCCGCACAGATAGAGGGCGTCCTCCCCGGCATCGCCGGCGAAGGCCCGGATGCGGCGCTCGAAGGCGGCCAGGTCCAGCCTCGCCTTGCCGTTGCCCTCTTCCTCGAGCGTCCGGTTGAAGCGCGCCGGGCAGAGGACCTCGGCGTGCACGGCCCGAAGGGTGACGCCGGCGGAGGCCATGGCGGGCGCGAGGCGCGCGCCCAGTTCTCTTGCGTTCGCGAGATCGGCGCCGAAAAGGCCGAGGGGGGCGTCGGGGCCGAAACAGAGTGTCCGTCCCTCGGGGGGGCAGGCGTCGCGCCAGGCCGACGGGGGGGGGTGACAGAACGCCTCCAGGAACTCGCCGTCCGTGCGGGTCGCATCGCCTCGAAGCCGGCTTGCCAGCGCGAGCACCGTCGTCTCGCCCGGCCCCATGGCGGAGGCGCTCATGACGGCCTTGCTGTCGGCCACCCGGGCCCCGCCCAGCGCCGTTGCCCCTTCGAGGGCTTCCCCGAACCGCGAGGGCTCGTAGCCGTCCCCGTCCGTCTCGAAGAGGGCCCCCGTGACCACCAGCGGCCCGAGTTTCGGCCCCAGGCCGTTCTCGTCGATGCCGGCGACGAACATGGCCCTCCTCGATCTACTCCAACCGTTTGATTCGCGATTCGAGCTTGTAGTAGGAGAGAACCCCCGTGTCGTAATAGTCGTCGTCGGGCGTGAACTTGAAGCGGTACCGCGCCCCTTCATCCAGATCCAGGGCCGCAGGGATGCCCTCCGGGGCCTTGATCAGGATCGCCTCTTCGTCCTCGCCCTCGAAGCGCATGGCGCCGAATCCCGGACCTTCCTCCGTCGACAGGCCGCGGAAGACGCCCGTGAAGAACACCGTATCGTAGCTGCGAGGGGGGGGCTCCTTCTCCTTCGGCTTTGCCTCTCCCGTGCCGCCACCCGCGTTGTCGACCCGGGCGTTCTCCTTGGGCGTTGCGGGAGATCGGGATTCCGGCGTCTCCTCCGACGGGGACGCATCTTCCGGCGTTCCCGTGTTGATGACGCCGAAATACACCGCCACGCCGATGAAACCCACCAGGATCAATCCCACCAGCCCGTAGAGGAAGATCTTCGACGCCGAAAGCGGTTCCGGCGGGGCCTGGATGCGGTGGGTGGTGACCTTTTCGTAGATATCCACCTGGGCGCCCGGCCCCGCTTCCCCGACGGGTCCACCCGCCCCCGCGGGCGGGGTGGATTTCTTGGCTTTCTTCGCCTCGAGCTGCGTCCGGCAGAGGGAGCAGACCAGCTCGCCTTCCACTTTCTCCAACTCCCCTTCCGGAAAGGCGCCCTGGCAACGGGAACACAGGGCGGTGCCGCCCGATTCCTTCTCGCCGAAAGGCGTCATCCCGGGACCGGTGGGCTCTTCCTCCTCCGGTTCCGATCCCGTGGGGCCGAAGGGGGAAGAAAGATCCTCCTCTTCCTCCGCCATCCCGGGAGGGGGAACGGCGAGATCCTGTGGGATGGGGTTTCCGCAGGACGAGCAGAATTTGCTGTCGTCGGGGTTGTCTGCTGCACAATGGGGACAACGCATGCGTACGAGCCTCCTGGCGGATCTTGGCGTGAAACAGAGAGAAACACCCTTTCGGATCTTGCCAAAAACCGGGAGCCTTCCTTGCCACCCTACCGGCAAGGCGGAATCGGATACCGGTATTTTAGTCCCTCGAATGCCCGAATTCACCCCCCCTTTCGCGCAAACATTTCATGTTTCCAATTTCCCCACATCCTGCGAGGATGGTGTGGCGAAAGAGCGTCCGGACAGCAGAGACGAGATCCATGTTCAACTTCGTCGCAGACGGCGGGTCACCCTGGCGGGGTTCCGCCCCGTTTCGTTCCGTACTCCCGGCCCTCCTCCTGGTTCCTTTCCTCGTCCCCGCCGCCACGTCTCTGGCGGGAGATGCCGGGGGAGAGAAGGTCCCGCCGGAAGACATCCAGATCCTCATCGAACGGCTCGGCGCCGGGACGTGGGCCGAACGCCACGGCGCCGCCGTGGCCCTCGAGGGCATGGGATCGGAGGCGTTCGAGGCTCTCCATCGCGCTTCCCTCGAGAGCGATGATCCGGAAATCCGTCACCGGGCCCGACGGGTCCTGGAAAGATGCCTTTGGAGGGGCCTGCCCGGCTCCCAGCGGGAATCGTTCCGCGGATTCTTCCACAAGCCCCTGGATGAGAAAAGCGAACGGCTCATCGGACTGGTCCACAGCAGTTTCACGCTCGGCTGGCGGAACCTGAGAACCTACCTCGAAAGGGCCTACCTCTACGACCCCGACCCCCGCATCCGGGATCTCGCGCTCTCCCTCATGGGCGACGCGGGCCTTCTCTTCTCGCGCGATTTCCTCCTGTCCCTTCTCGATCGCCGCCCTTCCTCCGCTTCCCGCCTCCGGATCGGCATCGCCCTCTCGAAGAACGGGTTTCCCGCCGAGGCCCTTCCTCTCCTCGAAAACGAGGACGCGGAAAACCCCGGCGTGGAAGCGCTTCTCGAGCGGGTCCGGTCCCTCACGGCCCTGGGCCGCGTCGAGGAGGCCCTCGCCCCCGCCCGGACGGTCCTCGAAACGGGTGCCGGAAGCCCCTTCTTCGATCCCGCCACCATCGGCCGGGCCTATCTCGCGGCCGGGAAGATCGACGCCCTCCTTTCCCTGTACCGGGCGTTCGAGTCCGACGCGAGGGACCGGATCGGCCTGGCCGCCCTCCTGGCGTCCCGCGGCGAGACGGAGCCGGCCGTCTCGCTCCTCGATCCGGAACACGGACTCGCGTCCGGCGGCTGGGAAGACCCCGCCGCTTCCTTGCTCCGCATCCGGATTCTCGCCAGGAACGGCCGGGGAAAAGAAGCCCTCGCAGCGCTGGCCTCCGCCGTGGAAACGGAGGGACGCGACGGCCCCGGCGTCCTCGTCCAGGCCCGGGCCCTGGCCCGCCGCGGCGAGCCGGAGGGCGTGCTGCGCATCCTGACGCCGCCCGAAGGCGAGGACCTTCAGTCCGCAGCGCTTCTTCTGGAGCGGGCCCGGATCCTCGTCTCGCTCGGGCGTGAGAAAGACGCGGCGGCCCTGCTTCTCTCCCCCGCGTCCCGGGAGACCCTCCTGGAGGAAACGACGGCCTTCGCGCTGGGAGCAAGCGAGCTCCTCTCGAGGATGGACCGGCACGGGGAGGCCGCGGAACTCCTCCTGGACGCCTTGCACCGGCGCCCGGACGAGACGGCGCTGGCGGAAACCGCGGCGGAAGCGCTGGAAGCGGCGGGACGCTGGAAGGAGGCCCGGGGGGTCCTCCTTCGCGCCCTTCCCCGCATGCAAGGGCGCGACGACTTCAAGAGAACGGCCTCCCATCTCATCGAGACGGCCCGCGAGGGAGGGACGCTCGACACGATGGGGGAGGAGATCCGCAAGGCCTGCCGCGCCCTCGAGACGATCTGGAAACGGAGGCTCGCGGACCGCCCGCCGGGCTGGCCGCCCGTGTCCGATCCCGACCGGGTCCCGCTGCTCTGCCTGCAGTCCCGGATCGAGGCGGTCCGGGGCGAGGCGCGGGAGGCCAGGCGGCTGTTGAACGTCGCGTTCGAGCTCTCGTCCGGCTCCTCGAGGGAACTCGTCCTTGCGGAGCGGATCGCCCTGGAAGCCTCGGCCGGCGAACAGGATGCGCGAAGGTTCTTCGGCATTCTCCTGCAGGCCGTCCATCCGGGGATGCTCGGGACCGGGCGGGAAACGGGGCTTTCCTTCCTGCTCTTCGCCTGGCGTTTCGCCGATCCCACCGCTCCCGGCGAGGGGCCGGCCGGGGAATGCGTCCACGTTCTGAGGCAGCTGCTTCCCCTGCTCTGGAAGGTCCGGCCCCTGGCGGGTCCGCCCCCGCCGCTTCTGCTCGCCCCGTTTCCGCTTTTCGCCTCCTACCTGTCGGACCTCGCGTCCGGACGGGATACGCTGCCCGCCGACCTGTGGAAGGAGGCCCTTCCCCCGATCATCGAGGGAAGCGGGGAGGAGGCCGTGAGCGTCCTCGGAGAACTGGCGGCGGCGGGACCGGAAGACCTTCGGGGGATCTGCCTGGCGCTACTCGAAAGGCGATCGGGTCCCCAGGCTTCCAGGGCGTTGCTGGAAGTCATGATCCGCAGGGTGGGAGAATTCGACTGGCGGAGACGGGCGGCGTCCGCACTGGCCGCGCGGCCCCTGACCGGCGTGCGCGACGAACTCGAGACCCTCGCGGCGGGGCCGCGGGGGCGGATGGCCCAGCTCGCGTCGTGGATCCTCCGGCGGCACGGCCGGCGGGAAGAAGCCGCGGCCACCGCCCGGCTCGCGGCGGATCCCGCCGCCGCCGAGGAGGTGCGCCGCTTTGCCGTGCTGGCGCTGGCCACGCCGCCCGAAGAAGCGAATCGCGAGCTTTTTCTCGATCTCACGGGCGCTCCGTCTCCCGCCCTGCGGACGGCCGCGGCCGTGGCGCTCGGGATTTTGGGCGACCCGAGGGGGGCGGACGCGATCGTGCGGGAGCTCGCCTCCGGCAAGGCGGAGCACCTCTTCAACGACCTCGACGCCCCTTCCGCGACGGGCGGGAAGCGCATCGCGCAAGCCCTCCTCGAAGAGGCGGCGTTTCCCGATTTCCTGGTCTCGCGCCCCTCCTTTCTCTCCCCGGCGCACCAGGGATACCCGCGCTTCCGGGACGAGGCGGAGGCGAGTCTGGAAGCGATGGGGGGGCCCGGTGAGGCCGGCTGGCTCCTTCTGTTGGACACGCGCCCCTCCCGGAGTTCCTCGTGGACGGTGGAATGCGGGAGGTTCCTGGGCGCGGTCGCGAGCTGGGCGGGGCCCGAGGTCTGCCGGGAAGCGCTGACGTGCCTGCAGGAGCGATTCATGCCGGGGGGGATGGGGAAGCGGGACATGGCGCGTGCCGCCCGGCTCGCCCGGCGCGCGGGGGACGAGGCCGAAGCCGCCTTCTACTTCGCCCGCGCGCGCAGACGCCTGTCCATCGCCGGGGAGCCGGAAGACATCGAAGCGCTGGTGAGAATGCTCTGCGATTTCGGCCGGGAGCCCGAGCGAGCGCTGGCCGGCGCGCGCGCCTTCCGCGTGAGGCGGGTCTCGCGTTTCCGGGCGCTGGACCTGGAAGCGAGGGCGCTGGCGGCCTCGGGCCGCCGCGCGGAGGCGCTTTCCCTTCTGGAAGCTGCGCTGTCGGGGTTGCCGGAGCGAGGCCGGGCGGGGCTCGCGGCGCTCGCTTCGCGACAGCACTAGGTTCTGGGGCCGTCGCCGGGGAGACGGAACTGTGACGCAGCTGAGACCCGTTTCCTTTTGACTGTTTCCGGGGATCCCCCTAAAATTCAAACAGCGGCAAGGGAGACATCGGTTTTTTTCTCACAGGGAGGATGCCATGAAGAGAACCTTGTGGGCATCGTTCGCGGTCCTGTTCCTAACTTTCCTCTGTGTGGCGAGTTACGGCGGCGACGACGGTTTCAGCAAGGCCGAGACGGCCAAGATGCACATCGACGCCGCCAAGAAGATGCTCTTTTCGGGCAAGAAGATCGACCTCAGGCCCGTGCGCGTTCATCTCAAGAAGGCCATGGACCTGGACCCGAAGAACTTCGAGGCCCCCTTCCTGATGGGGCTGACGTTCTATTTCGAGGAGAACCGCGGCGGGACGATGCGGTACATGATGCAGGCGCGCAAGCTGAATCCGAAGCACCAGCAGGTGAACTACTACATGGGGCGCGCGGAGCTCGACCTGGGCCATCTCGACAAGGCGTTGAAGTACCTGAAGTCCGCCAACGACGCCAAGGAGGGTTTCTTCGAGAACCCGCTGCAGCAGATCATGGTCACCTACGACCTGGGGGTGTGCTACTCGAAGATGGGCAAGGGCAAGGAGGCGGTGCGGATCCTCCAGCCGCTGGCGGACGGGGGCAAGTTCGAGCAGTTCGGCCGGATCAAGGATCCCGCGCTCCAGCGCTACTACAAGGTGTACTTCGAGGGGTACCTCTTCACGGGGCAGGCCTTCACGGCGCTGGGCGAGTTCGCCAAGGGCGATCCCTACTACGAGAAGGCCATCGCCAACGTGAAGCAGCTGAACGAAGGCAAGATGAGCAGCGAGGTATGGAACCCCTACCTGTTCAACAAGTACCGGGTGCCGATCCCCTCGCAGGGGCAGATCCAGGGCAACGCGTTCGTCCACGCCAAGTCCAAGTTCAAGGTGGTCAAGCCCGACAAGTGGGATTTCGTGTTCTACCATCCCGAGTGCTTCCAGCAGTACAAGGACGCCGACGCCGCGTACAAGCAGGCGTCCCAGGCCGCCTGCGCCGCCGTGTGGCTGATCGAGAAGAACAAGGAGCGCGAGTACGAGGGGAAGATCAAGGTCGACATCGAGGCCTGGGACCTCCAGATTTCCCTGACCATCGCGGGCGAGTCCGTGGCGCTGTCCAGTCCCAAGGACGTGGCCCGCACGACCCTGGAGGTCAAGAAGAAGGTCTGGGAGCCGTTCCGGGACCCGGAATACTACCGCCTGCGCATCGTTCTCCCGCGCGTGGACAAGTTCAAGCTCAACCGGGAATACCGGGCCGCGGGGTTCAAGGGATGCTTCAAGCACAAGGAGAATCCGGACATCGAGCGGGACATCGAGTTCTTCTGCTTCGTGTCCAAGAAGTACAGCTTCTTCGTGGAGATCTACGGCGACCACGGCGTTCTCAAGGAATACTACCGGGACCTCGCCAAGCTCAAACGGTCCATCCGGGTCCTCGAATAGGGGTCCCGCCAGGTTCGGCATGCAAATCCGCCCTTCCGGGGATATCCTGGGAGGGCGGTTTCGTATCCCGAACCCCGGGGAGGCTCCGTGCGACGGTTTCCGATCATGACGGCCCTGGTTCTCCTGTCGGCCCTGGCCCGCCCGTCGGAGGGCCGGGCCGGTGCGCCCGTGGAAAGGACGCCGGGGCTGCTCTCCTTTCTTGCCGGCCGTGTTCCCGCGGGGAAGCGGTCCGGAAGGGACCGCTTCCTCCTTCGCCGGCGGTACGGAAGCGAAGCGCCCTTCTCGATCGGGATCCGGGCCGGGGGGTGCTTTCTCGGGGCGGGCAAGGCGGGACGGGCCGTGCCGGGATCCCCGCCGCGGGATCGGCCTGCCTACCGCGAGGCCTTCGGTCCCGGGTTCTTCTCCGCCGTATCGGGCGAGTACGCCTTCCGGCCCATCCTCCGGCTGATTTTCCGCGCCGGCTTCGAGGTCTACCCGGGTCGAGCGCGCGAGGAGGGCGCCCTGGGCACCGTCCGCTACGACGACCTGTGGATCGTCCCCCTGCGCGGGGGATTGCGGCTGGAATGTCCCCTCTCGCTTCCGCCCTCGTCCTGGACGGTCCAGGGGTACGCTCCCCCGATCCGTGGGCTCCATCCGTTTCTCGAGGTGATGTTCGGCATGGCCTTCCGGCCGGCGGTGGATCTCGAGCCGGTGGGATCGTACTGGTCCGAGGCTCTGGTCTTCTCGGCGGAGGCCGGCGCGGGAGCCGTCTATCGTTTTCCGGGGCTGTCGATCGCGGTTTGCGCCGGCCTCTCCTACCATTCCGAACCTCCGGAACGCGTGTGGTTCGCCGAGCCCGAGGCGGCGCTGGCCGTTCTCGTGTCGGGAGAGATTTCCATGCGGTTTTGAATCTTTCTTCCTATAATGGGGATCATGAAGAAGGCGATTCCCGTCCTCGTGCTCCTCCTCGCGGCGGGGGGCGTGGCCTATTTCCTCCTGAGCCGCCAGTTCGTCAAGAGCCAGCTGGAGGTCAGGATCGACGACTTCTTCGACCATGTCGACGGGCTCCGGTCGCAGCTCGAGACGAAGGAATCGCACCTTCTCGCCTACTTCGACCGGCAGAACTACGATCCCGAGGCGCGATCTCCCGATGCGTGGGTCGATCGTTGGCGCGTCGAGAACCGGGAGGCCATGTTCGGACGCGAGTTCCAGGAAATGTGCATTTTGAACAAGACCGACGAGCAGGCGACGGTGGAGTTCACGGTTCTCGAAGGCTTCGTCGGGGACGAAAAGAAGAACATCGAGCCGGACATGGTTCTCTATCGCTACCGCGCCGTCCTGGTCTACGACACGTCCCGGGGCGAATGGCTGTTCCGGTCCCTCCAGGCCCTTGACGAGGAATGACCGGCCTTCCCGATTCCGCAAAGCAGCCGGGACGCGCAGGGATTGAGGTATTCGCGCTGTAGTCATTTTCGAGGTCCGCCGGCCTGCTCCGGCCTG
>CAZDSO010000144.1:0-13075 GCA_964508045.1 uncultured Planctomycetia bacterium
GCGGCCGCAAGAGAGTGTCAACAGAAAAAACGGCCCCCGGAGAGGGGAAAACCGTTGCTTTGCCGACGGGGCAGTTGTAGGATTCTCCGGCGTCTCGGAACGGATATCATGGCTTCCCAAGACCCTTTCATCAACCAGAACATCGCCGGTTTCCGTGTGGAAAAACTCCTTGGCGAAGGGGGCATGGGACGGGTCTATCTCGCCACGCAAGTCCGGCTCCGGCGGCACGTGGCCATCAAGATCCTCCCCCACGCCATGGTGTCCAAGAACAAGATGTTCGTCGACCGGTTCCTGAGGGAAGCCACCACTGCCGCCCAACTCACCCATCCCAACATCGTCCAGGTCTACGACGCCGGCGAGTTCGAGGGCACCTTCTACATCGCCATGGAACTCATCGACGGACGCGGTCTCGACGACATCCTCAAGGAGAAACAACTCTTCCCCCTCGGCCAGGCCGTCAACATCATCCTCCAGGCCGCCAAAGGACTCCAGGCCGCCCAGAAAAAACGACTCGTCCACCGGGACATCAAGCCCGGAAACCTCATGATCACCACCGAGGGCGCCGTCAAGGTGGCCGACTTCGGCCTCGCCAAGAACACCGAAGCCACCCACGCCCTCACCGAAGCCGGACAGGTCCTCGGCACACCCGCCTTCATGTCTCCCGAACAGGGCAAAGGCATGCCCGCCGACCACCGCTCCGACCTCTACTCCCTCGGCGTCACCCTCTTCGCCATGATCACCGGAACCCTCCCCTTCCAGGGCGAAACCCCCGTCTCCATCGTCCTCAAGCACATCTCCGAGCCCGCCCCCGATCCCCGCGAACGAAACCCCGACGTCCCCGATTCCCTCGCCGACATCCTCAACCACGTCCTGGAAAAAGAGCCGGAAGACCGCTACCAGAACGCCGAGGCGTTCATCCGCGACCTCACCCGCGTCCAGAACGAAATCCGGGACCCGTCCGCCTCCACCCAGACCCTGTCCGCCCTCTCCAAACCCGCCAAGGGAAAAAAGAAATCCCCCGGCGCGAAAGAGGGCGTCCATACCACTCCCGAGACCATTCTCCCCACCGGCGAATGGGATGAAATGCACGTCCCCTCCGCCGTCACCGGAGCCACCCGCGCACGCTCCCGGTCACGCCGCCGCACCGTCCTCCTCCTCGCCGCCGCCCTGCCCCTCCTCGTTGCCGCGGCCGCCCTCGTCACCTTCCTCGCCCTCCCCCCCTCCACCGACGAAAAACCGCCCCCCGATGACGAGCCGAACGAACAACCCGCCCCCCCCAAAAGCGCCATCCGGTTCGTGATCCTCTCCCCCGCCGAGGGAGAGCACATCCGCCGCACCTCCTTTCCCGTGGAGGGACGGATCGAGAGCGGGAACATCGACGCCGTGCTCGTGAATGGACAGGAAGGGGTCTACAACGCCCGCGAAAAGACCTTCTCAGCAGACGTCGCCCTCGCCGAAGGACCCGGTACCATCCGCGTCGAGATCCGGGGCGCCGGCGACCGCCGCGAGGAACAAAGCGTCTCCGTCACCGTGGACGTCACCCCCCCCGAGGTCTCCCTCGATCCGCCGCCCGGCGAACCCGTCCACCTCCGGTCCGAACAGGCCGTCGTCCAGGGCGTCGTGAAAGACGAGAACCTCGATCGGATCCTGGTGAACGGACAGCCCTGCACTTCCGAAGGCACGCGGTTCTCCTGGACCACCGATCTGGTGGAAGGCAAGAACCCCGTCCGCATCGAGGCCGTCGACAAGGCCGGAAACCGAACGGCAGAATCCCTGCTCTTCCTTCTCGACACGAAGAAACCCTCCCTGGACCTCGGCGAGATCCCCACCCTCCTCGAATCCACCGCCGGCATCCTGGAACTCCACGGGACCTCCGACGAACCCCTCGCCGAAGTCCGCGTCAACGGACGCACCATCCCCCACCGAAAGCAGAGGTTCCAGACCTCCCTGGACCTCGATCCCGGCCCGAACCGGATCCTCGTCAACGTGAAGGACCTGGCCGGAAACACCAACCATGAAAAACGGTGGGTCACCTTCCGGAAACTCCCCGACGGCCTCGCCCCCGTCGAGGAAGGCTCCCTCTACCGCTGGGAAAAAGACGGGTCCCTGATGGTCCGCCTTCCCGCCGGCGCCTACACCCTCGGCGCCGGGGACCGCCCGCCGGAAGGCCCCCGCCACAGCGTGGAACTCTCCGCCTTCTACATCGACCAGCACGAGGTCACGAACCGCCAGTACCGGCGCTTCCTGAAAGCCGTCCAGGACGGCGAAGCCGGCGACGTACGGCACCCCGCGGATCCCGACGGACATCTCGAGCCGCGCATCGACCCCGAGGGGGATTTCGCCGGACCGGACCAGCCCGTCGTGGGGATCGACTGGTACGACGCCTGGGCCTACGCCCGCTGGGCCGGCAAGAGCCTGCCCACGGAAGCCCAGTGGGAAGCCGCGGCTTCCTACGGGCCCGGAACGAAGGAGAAGCGCGCCTTCCCCTGGGGGAACGTTGCCCCTCGCCCCGCGATCTGCAATTTCGGCCATCACCACGGGAAAACGACGGCCGTGGGCTCCTTTGTCGCCGGCGCATCGCCCTCGGGATGCCTGGACATGAGCGGCAACGCCGCGGAGTGGTGTCTGGACTGGTTCCGGCGGGGCTTCTACCTCGAGGCCGGGGCCTCCCGGGCGGATCCCGTGGCCGACGCGCAGGGGGACGTCCGCTGGAGGTCCGTGCGCGGCGGATCCTGGCGGGACGACGAGGAGCGGCTCCGCACGACGTCCCGCCGGGGCTTCTTTCCCATCCCCCCCTTCCGGGAAGCCTCCCTCGTGCTGGGCTTCCGTTGCGTGCTGAACGCCCGGAAATGAAGCGGCGCGGGACGGGTCGCGGGTCCTCGGAGCCGGGATCCCTCCCCCGCGTTCACTTCCTGCCGCCCTTTCCTTTCTCCTCTTTGGGCATGCGCCTCACGGAGTTGCTCTTGCACTTCGGGCAGGTGAGTTCCTGGGGGCCCTTGCTGGTGTCGTGCTCGCCCTCGAAGGTGTGACCGCAACGCAGGCACTTGAAGATCACGTCGACGATGGACATGGGCGACTCCTCCTATTCCCGATTCCCGTTTCCTTTTTCCCTTTTTCCATCCCCCATCCCCCGTTCCCCTCACCGCTCCTTTTGCGGCAGGGCCTCGGCGAGGATTTCCGCGAGATCCTTGGTGGGGATGCGGGGGACGTCTTCGCTTCCCTCGCCGGAGGCGGCGCAGGCGAAATGGATGCGGCACTTCGGGCAGGTGGTGACGAGGACGTCGGCGCCCGTGTCCGCGGCTTCCTGGAGCCTCTCGCGCTGGAGGACCCTGGAGATGGCTCCGCAAGCCGCCCAGAGGGACGTCCCGCAGCACGCGGCCTTTTCCCGGGATCTCGGCATTTCCAGAAGTTCCAAACCGGGCACGGCCCTGAGCGCGGTTCGCGGGGCCTCGTAGACGTCGGCGAGGCGGCCGAGTCGGCAGGGGTCGTGGTACGTCACCTTCTTGTGGATCGCCCGGAAGGCCGGTTTGCTGGCCTGCGTGGTCAGGAACTCGGAGAGGTGGAGGCAGTGGAAATCGAGGGGCCCGAAACGCTCGGCGACGTCGTACCAGAAGGTCCGGTAGCCCTCCGCGCACGAGAAGACGACGGTGCTGGCGCCGCTCCGCCGGATGGCCTCGAGGTTCTGCTCGGCGAGCCGCCGGAAGGCGTCCTCGTCGCCGGCCCACAGGAGATCGTGTCCGCAGCACCTCTCGTCGGGAAGGACGACGGGGGTGATGTCCAGGGCGTTCAACAGGCGCAGGGTACTGCGGGCCGTGTCGAGGGGGCGGACGCCGAGATCCTCGAAGAACGAATCGTAGAGGGGCAGGCAGCCGACGAAGTAGAGGACGTCCCCCTTCTCCGCGATGCGGGCGTCGTCCGGAATCCAGGAGAGGCGGTCGGGCACGGCGGCGGGATCGGACGCGAGCCGCATCAGGGAATGGAGGGCGCCGCCGTGCGCGTAGGGAATCCGCTGGGCCTCGCCCTTGCCGACGGCGCGGCGGACCTTGCCCACGAGGTCCGAGAAATGGACGTCGGAGGGGCATTCGAGGTTGCAGCGATCGCAGGTGAGGCAATCCCAGATGCCGCCGTCCTCCGGCTCGACGCCGCCCGCGAGAAGGGTGACGGCCAGTCGCGGGGAAAACGTGCCGTATCGCGAGACCGGGCACAGCGCCGTGCACTTGCCGCAGTCCAGGCACGCCAGCGCTCCCGTCTGTTTCAGGATGTAAGAGATGTCCTCTTCCATCACCTCACACTTTCCATGCCGCGTTCCTCGAAAGCGCGTAAAAGCCGGTCCATGGGCTCGACCGCCACGTCCAGATCGCTGGCGAAGCCGTCGACGGCCTTGAAGACGTCGCCCGGATGCCGGTTTTCCACGTGGCGGATCCTCTCCGGCTTCAGCCCGATCGTCTGCAGCAACCCGCGGGTGAGCACCGCCGCCTCGGTGGCCGTCCGCGACCCCGTCTCGAACCGGCACCGGTCTTCCGGACAGGTGACGAGAAGGACGCCGGACGCGCCCTCCTCGATGGCGGAAAGGATCATCCCGGGATGGATGGAGGCCCCGCAGGCCAGGCGGACGAACCGCACCCCTTTCCATCCACGGGACACCACGGGCGCGCCCATTTCCTCGGTCCCCACCGCGAACCGGCAACACAAGACGACGATGAAGGGTTCCGTCCGACTCACGCCTTTCACCATCCTCCAAAAACCGTCCCGGGCCTCTCCAGCCCGCGCGGCCCTCTACACGACCCCGGCCCGGCCCCGGATTCTCTCACGGACCGAACCGTCCGAAAACCCCTTCAAGCTCGCGGCGCCCGTGATGCACACGGAGGCGCAGGCGCCGCATCCGCGGCACCGCTCGGGATCCACGCGGGCGGTCTTCCCGATCCCGTCAGCCCTCTGCACGATCGAGATCGCCTCCGCCGGACAGGCTTCCTGGCAGCGGCTGCAGGCCCGGCACCGTTTCGGATCCACCTCGGCGACCACGATCTCGACCCCCCAGCGCTCGCCCTCCTTCCCGTCCTCCACGACCGTTTCCGTCCCGCCCCGGACATCGAGCGCGCCGGGCCCCACGGAGACCCGCAGGAATTCCTCGCGATCGAGACCGTCGTTCCCGTCCGGCCGGATGAGGGCGATCCGTTTCTCGCAGGGATTGACGCATTCCACGCACTCGGAACAGGGGCCGCACCGGAGGCATCGCGAGGCTTCCTGGACGGCCTGCTCGGGCGTGAACGCCGCGCTCACTTCGGAGAACCGCCTGCACCGCTCGGCCGGCGGCAGGACGGCGGGCCGGCGCCGGGCGACCCGCGGCCGGGCGAGGAGGTCCGGGCCGGTTTCCAACTCGCCGCGCCGGGCCTCCATCGGTTCCAGGATGCGGTCGTCCAGGTCCATGGCCCGCAGAATCGCTTCCGAGACCCGGTGTCCGTGTGCGATGGCCTCGATGACGGTGGCGGGTCCGAGGACGGCGTCGCCGCCGGCGTAGACGTTCGGCGCGGAGGTCAGCAACGCCTCTTCGCCGACGGCGATGCGTCCCCGCTCGATGTCGACGCCCGCGTTTTCGAGAAAGCCGACGTCGGGTCTCTGGCTCACGGCGGAGATCACGGTGTCGGCGGGGATCGTGAAGTCGGTGTCGGGAACGGGGACGGGACGGCGGCGGCCGCTCGCGTCCGGTTCGCCGAGGCGCATGTCCTGGCAGACGAGGGCGCGGAGCTTTCCGCCGGGGGCTTCGATCTTCACGGGCCCGGCGAGGAAGCGGATCGTCACGCCCTCCTCTTCCGCCTCGACCACCTCCGCGGGATCGGCGGGCATCTCCTCGCGGGATCGGCGGTAGGCGAGGGTGACGTCCTCGGCGCCGAGTCGCAGACACAGGCGGGCTGCGTCGACGGCGGAATTGCCGCCGCCCACGACGGCGACGCGGCGACCGGGGGGAAGGTCTTCGCCGAGGTTGATGCGGCGGAACCAGTCGACGGCCTGGAAGACGCCTTCGGTGTCTTCCTCCCCCGGGATCCTCATGGGGAGACTTCGATGGGCGCCGACGGCGAGGAAGACCGCGTCGAAATCGTTTTGGAGTTCCTCCAGGGAGGGGCCGTCGGCCCCGACGCGCACGCCCGTGCGGATGTCGACGCCCAGATCCTGGATGCCTCGGATCTCGACATCGAGGATGTCGCGGGGGAGGCGGAAGGCGGGGATGCCGTAGCGGAGCATGCCGCCGGCCTCGGGGAGGGCCTCGAAGACGGCGACCTTCAAGCCGGCGCGGGCGAGGTCGTTGGCGGCGGTGAGGCCGGCGGGTCCGGACCCGACGATGGCGACGCTTCCTTGGGTGGGCGGGAAGTAGGGGGGGAGGGCCTTGGGGACGTCCTCTTCCGCGCTTCGTTTCAGTTCATAGTCGGCGATGAAGCGCTTGAGAGCGCAAATGGCCACGGGTTCGTCGATGTCGCCGCGCCGGCACTCCGATTCGCAGGGATGGGTGCAGACGCGGCCGCAGATGCCGGGGAGGGGATTCCTTCGGCGGACGGTCTCGAGGGCCCGCTCGAACTTGCCGGCCGCGATCAGTCCCACGTACGCCTTCACGTCGACGAGGGCGGGACATCCCACGCGGCAGGGGGAGGGTTCGATCGCCTTCACGGGCCAGCGGACGTCGCCGGCCTTCAGGTTCCTGTCGTTATTCGTCTTCATGGGTTCCTCGCGCCGGATGTTTCGGGGCGGGTCTCGGCATCGCCGAGAAGGTCGAGGCCGAACTGGTATCCGGTCTCGAAGGCCTTCAGGTTCATGGTCTCGGTCCCCTTGGGCACGCTGTCTTCCACCGCCTGCTTCAGGGCTTCGCGGTCCAAAAGGTTCCCGACGGCGGCGAGAAACCCGATCATGACGATGTTGGTGAAGAGGGTCCGGCCGGTCTTTTCTTCGGCCAGGCGTGTGGCGGGGATGGAAAACGTGGTGAGGGTGGAGGGGATGTCGCCGGGGTCGACGAGGTTCTCCTCGTAGATGAGGACGCCCTTCTTCTTGTCGAGCTCGGGATAGAACTTCTTGAACGCCTCCTGGGAGAGCGCGATGAGGATGTCGGGCTTCCTCAAATAGGGGTAATGGATGGGGTCGTCGTCCAGGAGGACCTGGGCGGTGCAGGCGGATCCCCGGGCCTCGGGGCCGAACGCCTGGGTCATCGTGGCGTGCCGGCCGGCGAAGAGGGTGGCCGCCTTGCCGATGATGTGGGCGGTCAGGATGACGCCTTGACCGCCGAAGCCGCAGACGCGGATCTCATCTCGAGCCATGCCTTGCTCCCGTAGGGGACGTATTTCTTGCCGAACACACTGGAGAAGCCTTCGTTGATGCCGTCGAGCCAGGTGGGTTTTTCGATGTCGAGGAACTTCCCGACGTGGATGTCCTTCTGGAACTGGATCTCGGCGGCACGGGGATCCATGCCGTGCTGGACCTTGGCGTGTTCGCGGTAGAACTTCATGAGGTCGAGGCCCGTGCCGAGGCGGTTGCGCCGCGCATACACGGTGGAGCAGGGGGCGACGATCTCGACGAAGCTGAAGCCGGGCTTGAGGAGGGCTTCCTTCATGGACCACTTGAGCCGCCGTACGTGCAACGCGGTCCACCGGGCCACGTAGACGGCGCCCGAGGAGACGGCCAGATGGACGAGGTTGAAGGGGTGCTCGAAGTTCCCGAACGGCGTGGTGGTGGTCTTCGCGCCCACGGGCGTGGTGGGGGCCACCTGGCCGCCCGTCATGCCGTAGTTGAAGTTGTTCACGCAGAAGACCTTCAGATCCATGTTGCGCCGCGCGGCGTGGATGAAGTGGTTGCCCCCGATGGCCACCAGGTCGCCGTCGCCGCTGAAGACGACCACCGTGAGGTCGGGATGGGCCAGCTTGAGTCCGGTGGCGAAGGGGATCGCCCGGCCGTGCGTCGTATGGAAGGAGTCGAGATTCACGTACCCCGCCACGCGTCCGGTGCATCCGATCCCGGAGACCACGGCCACCTTCTTCAAGTTGAGGCCGGATTCGATCAGCGCCTGGATGAAGACGTTCACCGCCGTGCCGATGCCGCAGGTGGGGCACCAGATGTGGGGAATCCTGTCCATCCGGAGCAGTTTCGCCCGGGGATGTTCCTTCTCCGTCGATGCCGTCATCGGGCCGCCTCCACGATCTTGTCGAGGATGTCCATGGGGTCGTGCACGGACCCGCCCGGGTGGGGCACCAGCGTCGTCGAACACTGCCCGGCCGCGCACCTCTCCACCTCCAGCACCATCTGGCCGAGGTTGATCTCCGGGACGACGAAGCCCTTGATCGTCTTGGCGATCTCCCGGATCCGCTTCTCGGGAAACGGCCAGATCGTGATCAGGCGGACCTGGCCCACCTTGATGCCCTTCTTGGCCGCCTCCTCGATCGCCAGCTGGGCCACCCGGAACGTGATCCCGTAGGAGACCACGACCACGTCGGCGCCGTCGAGGTCCCGCTGGTCGAGGAGGGCGATGTCGTCCACGTTCTTTCGGATCTTGTCCACGAGCCGGGTGACCAGCCCCTCCTGGCACGCGGCGGTCATGACCGGGTATCCCCGCTCGTCGTGCGTGAGACCCGTGGTGTGAATGTTGTATCCCTCGCCCAGGCGGACCAGGTCGGGCACGCAGCGCCCTTCGGGAATCCGGTAGGGGAGATACGCGCCGGGAGGCTCTTCGGTGAAGCGCCGCGGCACGACCTCGATCTCCTCGGCCGGGGGAATGACCACCTTCTCGGTCATGTGCCCCACGACCTCGTCCATCATGACCATCACCGGCACCCGGTAGCGCTCGGCCAGGTTGAAGGCCTTGATCGTGAAATCGAAGCACTCCTGGGGGGAGGCCGGCGCCAGGGCGATGACCTCGTAGTCCCCGTGGGAGCCCCACCGCGCCTGCATGAGGTCCGACTGCCCGACCATCGTCGGCAGGCCCGTGGAGGGGCCGCCCCGCTGGACGTTCACCAACACGCAGGGGGTCTCCGTCATCGCGGCCAGGCCCAGGTTCTCCTGCATCAGGGAAAAGCCGGGACCGGACGTCACCGTCATGGATTTCGCGCCCCCCCAGCCGGCGCCCACGACTGCGGCCATGGACCCCAGCTCGTCCTCCATCTGGATGAAGATCCCCCCCACCAGCGGAAGACGCTGGGCCATCCGTTCCGCGACCTCCGTCGACGGGGTGATCGGGTACCCCGCCAGGAACCGGCATTCCCCGGCCAGCGCGCCCTCCGCGCACGCGAAGTCCCCGTCGAAGAAATAGGAGCCCGTCAGAACCCCCTTGGGATCAGCATGCATCGTCGCTCGAACCTCCCTCCTCCCCCTTCCCTTTCACCGTTTCCGGCTCGGTGAAGATCGCGAACTCCGGACAGACGATCTCGCACAGGTTGCAGTCCAGGCAGGCATCCGGTCGGACCGCCTTGGGGGGATGGTACCCTTTCGCGTTGAACTCCTCCGAGAACTCCAGCACCTTGCGCGGGCACAGCTCGATGCAGAACCCGCATCCCTTGCACCGGTCCTTGATGATGTAGATGCGCCCCCGGATTTCCTCGACCTTCTCCTTGTCGAGCGGCTTGCGCCAGATCTTATTCATGGACCTCGTCCCGAAACCGTTTTCGCGCTCCCGTCAGCGGCGGGCCAGCGCGTCTTCCATCGTCACGCCGATCTCCGCCGGCGACGGGGACACCCGGACGCCCACCGCGTCCAGCGCCCTGATCTTATCTTCGGCTTTCCCCTTCCCTCCCGCAATGATCGCGCCCGCGTGCCCCATCCGCACCCCCGCCGGCGCCGTCCGGCCGGCGATGAACGCCACCACCGGCTTGTCCACGTGCTCCCGGATGTAGGCCGCGGCCTTCTCCTCCTCCCGCCCCCCGATCTCGCCGATCAGCACCATCCCCTCCGTCTCCCCGTCCTCGTTGAACATCCGGATGGCCTCCGTGAAATCCGTTCCCAGCACCGGATCCCCCCCCAGCCCCAGGCACGTCGACTGGCCGATCCCCCTCTGCGTCAGCTGGTACACCGCCTCGTACGTCAGCGTCCCGCTCCGGGAAATCACCCCGATCCCCCCGGGCTTGTGGATCCAGCCCGCCTGGATGCCCATCTTGCAGGCGCCGGGCGTGATCACCCCCGGGGTGTTCGGCCCCACCAGCCTCGTCCCCTTCGCCCGCACGTACGCGCGGACCTTCACCATGTCGAGCGCCGGGATGCCTTCCGTGATGCACACCACCAGCGCAACCCCCGCGTCCGACGCCTCGCAGATCGCGTCCGCCGCGAACGGCGCCGGCACGAAGATGATCGAGGCGTTCGCCCCCTCCTGCTCCACCGCCTCGGCCACCGTGTCGAACACCGGCACCCGGTCCTCGAACCGCCCGCCCCCCTTGCCCGGAACGGCGCCCGCCACCACCTTCGTTCCGTACTCGATCATCTGCTTCGTGTGGAAGGACCCGTGCCCTCCCGTGATCCCCTGCACGACCACGCGCGTGTTCTCATCGACCAGGATGGACATAACCGTTTCCTCTGCATAGGAGATCGTGTCTGCGTCCAAGGTCGGAAGTCCAAGGTCCAAAGCCCAAGGGACGTCCGGCTTCGGACTCGGGACTTTCGACTTCACTCTCCATTTCCCATTCCCTCCCTACCCCTTCCCCTTCGCGGCGGCCACCACCTTCCTCGCGGCGTCGGCCATGTCCGAGGCCGTGACCAGGGAAAGGTCCGACGTTTCCAAAAGGGCCTTGCCCTCCTTCACGTTCGTGCCCTCCAACCTCACCACCAGCGGCACCCCGATTCCCACCTCCGTGGCGGCGGCGAGAATCCCGTTGGCGATCGTGTCGCACCGCATGATCCCGCCGAAGATGTTGACCAGGATGGCCTTGACCTTCTCGTCGCCGAGGATGAGTTTGAAGGCCGCCGTCACCTGGGCCGCATCGGCGCCGCCGCCGACGTCGAGGAAGTTCGCCGGCTCCCCTCCCTCGTGCTTGATGATGTCCATGGTCGCCATGGCCAGACCCGCCCCGTTCACCAGGCACCCGATGTCCCCCTCAAGGCTCACGTAACTGATCCGGTGTTCCCGGGCCTCGCGCTCCCAGGCGGCCTCCTCCTCCTCGTCCCGGCGTTCCGCCACCTCGGGGTGACGGTACAACGCGCTGTCATCGAAGTTCATCTTCGCGTCCAGCGCCAGCACCTGCGAGGACGCGGCGAGGACGAGCGGGTTGATCTCCGCCAGCGAGGCGTCCGTCTCCACGAAGGCGCGGTAGAGCCCGAGAAAGATCTTGGACGCCGCCCGCGCCGGCTTTCCCGAGAAACCCAGCGCGTAGGCCAGCCGCCGCGCCTGGTAGGGCATCAGGCCCATCAGCGGATCCACGCGTTCGGTGAAGATCTTCTCGGGGTGTTCGGAAGCCACCTGCTCGATCTCCACCCCGCCTTCCGGGCTCGCGATCACGGCGACGCGCGAGGCCTCGCGGTCCAGCACCAGGCCGACGTAATATTCCGATTCGATGGACGTGGCTTGCTCCACCAGAAGCCGCCGCACGGTCCGGCCCGCCTCCCCCGTCTGGGGCGTGACGAGCTTCCGGCCCAGGATCTCGCCGGCGACCGCGAAGGCCTGGTCGCCGTCCGCCGCCTTGCGGATGCCCCCGCCCTTCCCCCGGCCCCCCGCGTGGACCTGGGCCTTGACGACGACCTCCCCCCCCAGCGCGACGGCGGCGGCCCGGGCCTCGTCGGCGCTCGAGGCCAGCCGGCCCTCGGGCGTGGGAATGCCGAAGCGGCGGAAGATCTCCTTGGCCTGGTATTCGTGAATCTTCATTCCCCTGATCCTCCGACTCCTGATCGACCGGGTCTCACGATCTTCGTGGTTTCATGAAATGCGCTCCGGGTGCGTGCACACGTCCATCGTCTCCCCCCGGGCATGGATGACCATGGTGACGCCGAGGGCCTGGCAGACCTCCGCGCCGAGATGGGTGGCCCCGTGCATGGAAACGACGACGGGGCACCGGGCGACGGCGGCCTTGAGGGCCAGGTCCGAGGACACGCGCCCCGACGCGACGAGCAGGCCGTTTTCGGGCGTCTGTCCCGAGCGAAGACAGGCGCCCACGGCCTTGTCCGCGGCGTTGTGTCTCCCGATGTCCTCCGCCACGAAGGCGCGACCACCTGCCGTGATCAGCGCGGCCGCGTGGACGGCGCCCGTCCGGCGGTGGTCCTCGGCGGCCCGGCGCATCGATTCCAGGGCTTCCCGGATGTCATCCGTTCCGATCGGTCGCCCCTTCGGGAGGGGCTCGATGTCGTCCAGATCGGACACGCCGAGGAAGGTGATCCCCCGGCTGCAGCTCGAGGTGAAGCGGGAGGCTCCCGACGCGTCCAGCGGGTGCGCCGTCTCGACCCGGATCTCGCCCCGTCTCCGGTCCGCGGACACGGATACCGAGGCGATGTCCGCCAGGCCGGAAACCAGCCGTTCCAGAAAGAGGAAGCCGACGGCGAGATCGTCCAGGTCGGTCGGAGAGGCGGAGAGGGAGGCGAGGAGAGAGGCGTTGACGTGGAGCGCTACGGGGACTTCCAGCGGAAAGGCGAGGACTTCCCGATCCTCTCCCCCCGGACGGATCCGGCGTACCCGGTGGGTATATGTCTCGATCTGATCCATACCCCTCGAGGGGATCCCGAAAGCATGGGCTCGGGCGTCAGTCTTCGAGTACGAAGGTCACCTTCATCTGGGCGCGGAATTCCTCGACCTCGCCGTTTTCGACCTTGGCCTTCAGGGAGATCACCTCGAGCCCGGTGATCCCGCGCAAGGTCTTGGCCGCCCGCTTGACGCCTTCCTTCACGGCGTCATCGAATCCGACCTTGGAGGAAGCCGTGATTTCCGTGACTCTTGCTACCGCCATGTTTCCCTCCTTCTATCGCCGAAACGGTACTTCATCTCGTTCTCGATTGCGTTTTTCTACAACCGCAGGAAGGAGTTTGCAAGGGAAAAAGGGGTCCGAATTCAGGAATTTAGTCCATCTGAGCCTTCGGCTCTCCCGGAAACCATGAAAACTTGGAGGGCGAGCCCCTCCTCCTTCGCTTGCAG
>CAZDSO010000145.1:0-13019 GCA_964508045.1 uncultured Planctomycetia bacterium
TGCAGGCCGGAGCAGGCCGGCGGACCTCGAAAATGACTACAGCGCGAATACCTCACCGCCGGCTTCCAGCCGGCAGCACTTCAGGTCGGATCGCGCCTGCCTGCGCCACGCCCCCTGCTGGCGCTCGATGCCACACCTAAACGTATCGGTTCAATGGATCTGTTTTGGAGGGCGAGGGTCCTCCGTAGCTCTCGCAACCACCTGCAAGCGAAGGAGGGGAGGGCGGGCCCCCGGCGATTTCGAGAACCGCCTTCCTCACCAAAGACGTGAGAACGTGAGGGGTGAGTCCCAACCAAGGTGGGATGGCAATCTCAAAAAGAGTGGGATACGACAAACCGGCCACAGCGCGAATGGCCCGGACGAGCCATTCGTGATTCTCGCCCTGACATGAAATGTTGATGCAATGTCGAAGCCGGATCGAGTAGCCTTTCATGGAAGAGCCGGGAGTTCCGTCCGATGTGGGGGCAGAAGGCGCATGACGAGACGGCGAGACGTTCGGCGGAGCGGGGCGGGGGGCTGGACACGGCGCGCCTTTCTCCAGGCCGGCGCGGCGGGGCTTCTCTCCGGGTGCCTGTTCGGCGCCCGCAAGACCCTGCCCAGGGGGCCGGTGCGGTGGCCCGCCTTCCGTTTCGCGCACGTCGGCGGCCCGGGTCTCTCCTTCGCGGGCGCCGGGTCCTACCGCTGGGCGCACGCGGTCGCGGAGTCCATCCGGTCCCTGCCGGAGGTCGATTTCGTTCTGCTGAGCGGCCCGCCCGTGAAGGCGGGGGACGCGTTCGACGCCTCCCTGCTGGAGGCCTTCGTCGAAACCGCGGGGGTGGCGTGCTACGGGGTCTGGCCGGAGAAGACGGACGCGCCCTCCGGCCTCCGCGGCCTCGGGCCCGGTGCCGGGCGTCTTCCCCACGTCCGCCCCGCGCCCTGGGCCGCTTCCCCCGTCGAGAACGTGGTGGTGGCGGGTCTGGAAGGGGGGGGCGGCGTGGCGTCGGCGGCGATGGACCGGCGCGTCTCCTTTCTCACGGACGTGATCGACCGTCACCCCGAGGAGGCGATCCTGGTCGTTTTGGGCGATCCGCCGCGGGTCCCGTCCGCGCTGAAGAAGGCGGGCGGAAGGCGCCTGGATTCGGAGTTCCTCCGCTTCGTGCTGGAGTCGGCCGACGGGGTGAAGATGGCGCTCTGCGGGGGTCCGGGGGCGTTCGTGATGGATCGGGCGGGCCTTCTGTACGTGTCGACGCCTCCCGCGGTTTCGTACCCGCACCTTTTCCGCGAGATCACGGTGTCGGGCCACGGCGCCGTGATCCGGAACCGCGCGGTCGGCCCGGCCTGGGACCGGGAGGCATCGAGGGAAGCGTTGCAACGCGCGGAGCACGCGAAGCGGTTCAACCGCTTCGTCCCCGGCGCGCTCGCCAGGGCGCTTAAGGGGAAGCGGGGGACGCGCATCTACGGTCTCCGGTGAGCGCCGGCTTGGATCGACGGGGCACGACCCCATTCCGCTGCCCGGTCCGCGTCCGTCACTGCGAGGCCTTGTAGGCCTTGATGAAGTCGTCGGCGAAGATGGCCTTGCAGAGCAGAAGCTCGGTGGTGATCATCGCCTCGACCAGGTCGTTGTCGAAGGGGTCGATGATGGCCTCGTCGAGCCCGCAGGTCAGGCACATGGTCAAGTAGGTGCGGTTGACCAGCGACCGCATCTGCTTGGTGCAGCCGTTGGAGATGTTGGACAGTCCGACGGCGGTCTTCGGGGGTGGATCGTTGAGCAGCTTGAGGTCGCGGATGGTGTCGAGCATGACGACGGTCTGGTTGCCCTCCTGGGCGAACTTGACGGGAAGCACGACGGGGTCGAGGTGGACCTGGGTGGCGTCCAGTCCGGCATCCATGGCGGCCGCGAGGATCTTGGCGCCGAGCATGACGCGTTCGTCCTTCTGGCTGGGGATGCCGTTCTCGTCGAGGGTGAGGCCGAGGATGTCCGCCTTGTAGTCGACGGCGAGTTTCAGGAGCTGTTCGAGTTTCTCGTCCTCGGCGGTGGTGGAGTTGATCATCGCCTTGCTGGAGCAGACCTTCAGGCCGGCCTCGACGACGCCGGGGTTGGAGGAATCGATGGCCAGAGGGGTGTCGGTCACCTCCTGGATGGTCTCGATGAGCCACTGCATGGCTCCGGCCTTGTCCCGGGCGGCGGTGCCGACGTTCACGTCGAGCATGCCGGCGCCGGCCTCGATCTCCTTGCGAGCCATCTCCTGGATGGGCCCCTTGTCCTGCTCGCCGATGGCGGCCTTCATCTTCTTGAACATCCCGTTGATTCTCTCGCCGATGATCAGCATCGTATCCTCCTTATCTTTCTCTTCCCCTGCCTGGCGTCTTGTCTCACGCGCCGGGCGCCGGCTCTTCCGCGCGCCGGACGCCTTTCGATAGGTGAGGCGCGGGTCCGCCCGTTCGAGAGAACGGCCGGGATCGACCCCTCGCCGTGGCCTAGGCGCCTTCGGTGCCCATCATCTTCCGGATGTACGTCTTGATTTTCTGGGCAGCTTCCGGATGCCCCATGAGAAGGAGATCGGTGCCCGCCTGGAGGTAGCCGGCGGCGGTGGCCACTTCCCATCCCACGGCCCGTTCGGTGTGAGGACCCCATTCGGGGAAATCCTTCTCGGGGGCCTTCACTTCCTTGGCCCGGATGCATTCCGATCCGATCAGGGCCAGAAGGGGCATGGCCATCATCTTGTCGCCGCCCAGCGCGGCCAGGCGCGTCCGTTCCATGATGGAATAGCCGTACTCGAAGCCGTAGCCCAGGGCTCCGTTCGTGGTGTAGATCACGATCCGGTCGGTGGGCAGGTCCATTTCGGTGAGCAGGATGTTCACCTGCTTGCAGATGTTGATATCGAGGGGGGATTCGGCGATGACGCTGTGGCCGTCGGCGATGCACGCGGCGGCGAGCCGCTTGTAGTTGTCCTGGATCGCCGTGCCGAACAGGACCTTCTCCCCCTTCAGCAGCTGGGTGCAGTGGGGGATGACCTCATTGTCCTTCTCGGCGTTGCCCGTGCCCCAGACGATCAGGGGAAGGCCGGTGGCCTCGCGGACGCCCTGGATCGTCTCGCCCACCTCTTCGGGCGAGGAATCCTTGTTGTCCGGATGCGGGGCGACGAGTTTCAGCATGATCGCTTCGGCCCCGGCTTCCTCCGCCTTCTTCGTCCACGCGACGGGGTCCTTCAGCGCGTCTCCCCAGGCTTCCCGGTAGGGGGCGGGGTAGTCTGCCGGGGGCTCCATGTCCCAGACCTCGATGGCGACCACGGGAGGATGAGGCATCTCTCCCTCGTCGAGAAGGTAGGGGAGCGTGGTCTCGCCCCCGATCTTCAGCGACGTCGATCGCGTCCCTCCCTCGTCCTTCGTCGCCCCCAGCGTGACGGTGTTCACGCTGTGGGACCACTTCTCATGAATCCTCTGTACCGCCATAGCGCCTCCTCATGTAGCTTCCGCGTCCCGCCGCGCTTGCAGTGCGCGATCCACGATTTCCTTGACCGCCGAAGGACCCGCCGTGTCCTCGGAAAGATCGAGCAGGGAACGCCCCTGCGCTTCGGCTTCCTGGACGGCGGGGTCCGCCGGCACCGATCCCAGCACCGCCAGATCCGCCGGCGACGGATCCGGCGGCCGGCTTCCCCGATTCAGCACGAGCCCCAGCGAGGCGACCTCCACTTCGAGCTCGTCCACCAGCGCGGCGATCCGTTCCGCCGCCTTGAGCGAGCCCTTCGATCCGTCCGTCACGATCATCAGCAGGTCCACTTTCCGGGTCGTTCGCCGGCTCAGATGCTCCATGCCCGCTTCGTTGTCCAGGACCGTGTACCGGTAATTCGGCGTCAGGTCCGACATGAACCCGCGGAGCAGGTTGTTCACGTAGCAATAGCAGCCCGGGCCCTCGGTGCGTCCCATGACAAGCAGGTCGAACCCCGTCCCCTCGACGAGACACTGGTGCGATTTGAGTTCCACCCACTGCTGCTTGCCCATCCCCGGGGGCAACGCGTTCTTCAGGGTCAGGACCTCCTCCCGGATCGCTCCCAGCGTCTGTTCCACCTCCATTCCCAGGGCTTCCGCGAGCGTCGAGTTCGGGTCCGCATCGACGGCCAGGACGGAGCCGTCCTTCCGGTTGCGAAGCGCCCGGATGACAAGGGCGGCCACGGTGGTCTTCCCGACGCCACCCTTGCCGGCCACGGCGATGTTCAGTGTTTCCGTCAATCCGTTTTCTGATGCTCGACGTTCGTTTTCCCATTTTTCCGGGACAAGCCCGGCCATCATAGCAAACCGATCGGGAAAGCAAAGAAAAAACACGCCTCCGCGGAAATTCGGTCCCAGACCGCTTTCCGGGGCGATGCGCTCCCCCGGTACGCCTCAGCGGGCTTCTCCGGCGGCGCTCGGAAACTGGGTCAGGTCCGTATGGGGAAGGAACAGCGCCGACATGAACTCCTCGGTGTACTCGTTGTCCCCGGAGAGCTCGATGTAGGTCATCATCGGATTGACGTGCCGGGCGTGTTCCCGCGCAGCCTCGAAGCGAAGGCCGATCTTGGCGCCGAGCAGGGACGCGTTGCCCAGGAAGGAGAACTTCTCCCGCGGCTGGTCCGGCAACAGCCCGATCTGGATCGCCTTGTCCACGTCCAGGTAGTTCCCGAACCCGCCCGCGATGAAGATCTTTTCCAACGCGTCGAAGTCGAGCCCCATCCGCTTCACCAGAAGGGACGACGCCGCGAAGACCGCCGCCTTCGAGCGGAGCAGGTTGTCCAGATCGGCCTGGGTGAGGACGATCTCCCGCCCCCGACCCTTCGACACGAGGTATTCCAGACCCTCCTCGGTCTCGCGGATGCGCGAGGGCGCGGCGCTTTCCTGCAGGCGGCCGGCGCGGTCCACCACCTTCTGGTCCATCAGGCCGGCGATGAGGTCGATCAGGCCGGACCCGCAGATGCCCGTGACCTCGGCGTCCCCGATGGTCGAGAACGTCACCGACTCCCCCCCGTCCGACACCACCACCTCCTGGATGGCCCCCGGACCCGCACGCGTCCCGCACTTGATCCCGCTGCCCTCGAACGCAGGCCCCACCGAGCACGCCGCGCACGCCAGGAACTCACGACTGCCCAGCACCATTTCGCCGTTGGTTCCCAGATCGATGAAAAGGGTCAGTGCGTCTCCCTCCGCCAGGCCGCTGGCCACCACGCCCGACATCACGTCCCCGCCCACGTAGCTCGCCACCCCCGGGACCGTGGAGACCATGGCCGCCGGATGGATCCGGATGCCCAGCGACTGCGCCGTGACCTGGGGGAAGAAATTCGCCGTGGCCACGTATGGGTCCTTGCGGATGTAGACGGGGTCGACCTCGAGCAGAAGCTGCGTCATCGTGGCGTTCCCGGCCACCTGAAGGCAGTTCACCTCGCCGGGGGCGATCTCCGCCTCCTCGCAGGCCTCTTCGATCAGGCCGTTGATGTCGCCCACCACCGCCTCGTGCAGATCCTTCAGACCGTCGCCCCGGCCCGCGTGGAAGATCCGCGTGATGATGTCGTCCCCGTAGCGGCCCTGGCTGTTCAGGCACGCCGCGATCCCCTTCGTCTCCCCCCGGACCAGGTCCACGATGTGCAAGGCGAGCGTGGTCGTGCCGATGTCCACCGCCGCGCCGAAGTTCCTCCCCGAATCGTCCCCCGGCGCCACCGACAGGATCTCCGCCGAGCGGCCCCCCCGCTTGCCCAGCGTCACCGTCACCTTGAAGTCCGCCTCCCGGAGCAGCCGGGGCAGCTCGCGGACCAGCTCGATCTTCGTGTACAGCCGCTCGAATTCGTGCTTCGTGTTGATGCAGCGGCGAAGGCGGTCCAGGTCGCTGATGGCGTCCTCCCGGTCCGGGGGCGACATCGGGCAGTAGACCCGCGTCGCCAGCGGGCTGTGCGCGAACACGGGATCCGGCTTCAGGTAGGGAAGCGGACCGGGATCGAACGGGGGCTTGGCGTGGGGATCCCCCCGCCTCTCCGCCGCGATCTGCCCCGGCAGGCCCCGCGTCTCCTCGGGAAGTTCCACCTCCACGTCGCCGGCGGGACGGGTCCGGCACGCCAGCACCCATCCCTCGCGCCGGTCCTCCTCGTCCAGGTGATGCGAGGCCTCAGCCTCCACCTCGCCCGAGAGGACCTTGAGACGGCACTTGCCGCACGTGCCCTTGCCCCCGCAGGGGCTGTTGACGAAAATCTTTTCCTTCTGCGCGATTTCGAGAAGGGTCATCCCCTCCCCGGCCTCGACGGTCCTGCCTTCCGGGTGGAAGGTCACGCGGGTTCGAGCCATGAGTCATGCAATCCAAAGCGGGAAAAAACAAAACAGTGTACTGTATGTGCGCCGGGAACGCAAATCCTCGCAAGACGCGAAGAACGCAAAGGTTCCTGTGGTTGAGTGGTTGTGTCGTTGCGGGAATGTCCCGGTCCAATCGCCAGGTCGCCGCCTTGCTTTGCAACGCCCCTCCCCGGCGCCTCCCACAAGCAGCGCGGCGGTGCGCTCTGCAGACCGTCGGGAAAACCCCAGGCGTCGGTCCGAAAACCTCTAATCCAAAATCTCCGATCTGAAATCTACAATCTCCGCCCGGCGGCAACCCAAAACAGACCACAGCGCGAATGGCTCCCGGGAGATCACGGTCACGTCGCTGGAATCCCGGCGCGGCTCGCGACGAACGTCGGCCCGGCCCCTCGAAGACCGGCTACTTACGCTCGTAGGTGCCGACGAGCTCGCCCGTCGCCAGGACGTGCCCCTCCATGGCGTCCAGGAGCGCCTGCTTGGAGGCGCCTGGCCCGGGATCGGGCGCCGCGTCCAGGGCGTAGACCTTGAAATGGTAGTGGTGGACGCCGTGTCCACGCGGGGGCAGGGGGCCGTTGTAGCCCGTGCGGTCCGGCCAGGAATTCGCGCCCTCCACGCCGATGCCGCCTCCCCCTTCGGGAAGCGCGTTCGTGCCGGCGGGGATCGCGTAGAGAACCCAGTGGACCCAGGGCTCCTCGCGCGGGGCGTCGGGATCGTCGCAGATCAGGGCGAAGGACTTCGTGGCCGCGGGCGCGCTCGACCAGGCGAGCGGCGGCGGGACGTCCTCCCCCTCGCCCGTGTATCGTGCGGGGATCGCCCCTTCCGCCTCGAAGGCCTCGCTGGTCACCGTCAGGGTCCCGCCCGCCCCGGCGGTCTCCCCGGCGGACGTTTCCTCCGCGTCCCCGCCCTCCCGGGTCTGCCCGTTCTCGGTGCATCCCGCGACGAGCACAAGGAGCGTCCCGATCCAGAAGAGGTGCCGGTTCATGCTGTCCCTCCCAAGACAAGACGTTTCCGCGTCGAACGCGGAACAAGGGGGCTGGTCTCCATCCTACGATTTCGCGGCCGGCCGGGATACGGTCTCCCGGGAATCGAGGCATTCGCAGCCGGGCCCCGTTGCGCCGGATCCGGGGAATCGGGTAGGCTGATGGGCCTCGAGAGGTCGGAAGCGAGACGCCATGGGCGCGAAGAAGAAAGCGAAGCTCACCTACAAGGACGCCGGCGTGGACATCGAGGCGGGCGACGCCTTCGTGTCCGACATCGCCAAGGCCGTGCGCTCCACGCACGGCCCCCGCGTCCTGGAGCCGGGAAGCGGCTTCGCCGGGCTCTTCTCGCTCAACCACGCGCCGGGCCTCTTCCGCCGCGGCTACAAGGATCCCGTGCTCGTGGGGTGCACGGACGGCGTGGGCACCAAGCTGAAGATCGCCTTCGAGATGGGCGTCCACGGGACGGTGGGCGTCGATCTCGTCGCGATGAGCGCCAACGACCTCGTGGTCTGCGGGGCGGAGCCGCTCTTCTTCCTCGACTACCTGGCGTCCGGGCGCCTGGAGAAGCGCTCCCTGGTCCGGGTGGTCGAGGGGATCGCCGAGGGGTGCCGGCGGGCGGGGCTGGCCCTTCTGGGGGGCGAGACGGCCGAGCTCCCCGGCTTCTACAAGCCCGGGGAGTACGACCTGGCGGGATTCGCGGTGGGGGTGGTGGACCGGAACAGGATCATCACCGGCGAGACGGTCGAGCCGGGCGATGTGGTGATCGGCGTCGCGTCCAACGGCCTGCACAGCAACGGGTACTCCCTGGCCCGCAAGGCGCTTCTCCAGGTCCGGGGCCTTCGTCTGGACGGCTGGGTGGAGGATCTCGACGACTACCTCGGCGAGATCCTGCTCCGGCCGACGCTGATCTACGCGCCGCTGGTCGGGACGCTTCTTCGCGGCTACAAGGTCAAGAAGGTCATCAAGGCCTTCGCCCACGTCACGGGCGGGGGCCTTCCGGGCAACCTGGTCCGGGTCCTGCCGGAGGGGCTTCGGGCGCGCCTCGATCCCGGGACGTGGTCCCGCCCGGCCGTCTTCGATCTGATCCGGGAGGCGGGGGAGATCGAGGAGGCGGAGATGTACCGGGTGTTCAACATGGGGGTGGGGTTCTGCGCGGTGGTCTCGCCCCATTTCGCGGACTCGATCGTCAAGAAGATCCGCAGGGAGGGCTTCGGCGCGTGGCGGATCGGGGGGATCTCGGAAGGGAAGCGGGGGGTGGAGATCGAGGGGGGGGGGCCATAGACCAATAGAAAGGGCGCGCCTTTCGGCGCGCCCTTTTCCGGTTGCGGGTCGGGAAGGATCGCTTCCCCTCTCGTCCGGGTCCCTTACCCGGAGCACCGCGAATTCGTACCGTCGGCCCTCAACGCCCTCGGCACGTCACCACCACCGCCGCCTCCAGGCTCCTTTGAACCACCGCCCCTTCCCGCCGACCCTTGGAACCTATCCACCGAACCGATCCCCATCACGGTCACCAGCGACGACACCGACCCGACCCGATGTTCTCGCAACCTTTCAACGTCGATCCGTCCGACCCGGAGCGCTTGTCGCGTCCCCTAGTCCTGGATGAGCACCTTCGTTCCGAGAGGAACGAAATGGAACAGCTCCTCCACGTCCTCGTTCCGCATGCGGATGCACCCGCGGGAGACCGCGCCGGGAATGCCTTCCGGCTCGGTGGTCCCGTGGATGCCGAAACCCGTCAATCCGGGCTTGTTCTTGAATCCCATCCACCGCGTGCCCAGGATGTTCCGCGGATCCCCCGCGGGAATCGCCTCCCCCTTCCAGAACCAGGGCGGATCCACGATGCGGTTGGCGATCTCGAACTCGCCCTCGGGCGTGCGGTCGTTCTTCCCCACGCCCACCTGGTAGTCCTTGAACCACAGCCCCCCGATGTAGACGGTGAGCGTGAACGTGGACTTGTGGACCTCCAGGCGGACCTCGCCCTGCATGATCTTCAACTGCTGGCCGGGATGGATGATGTTGCCTTCCAGCCGGTTGAGGATCTTGATGAGCCCCACGGTCGTGCCGTGGCGGCGGGCGATCCGGGCGAGACTGTCGCCCGGCTCGACCGGGTAGACCGTCATGTCCTTGCCGGGCGCTCCGGAGAAGAGGACGTCCCGGTTCAGCCCGGTGAGAATCTTCTTGATCCGCTTTCGCTCCGCGGTCCCCGCCGCGCCGAGCGCCGTGGAATAGGCCCGGCGGGCCTCGGTTTTCTGGCCGGCCGCGAGAAAATGGTCCCCCAGCTCGGAGGCAGCCTTCGCCCCCGCCGCGGTCCGGGGATGGGATTCCACGATCTTCTGGCAGTAGCCGAGGGCCTTCTCGGGGCGGTTTTCCCGTTTCGCGAGCGAGGCCAGCCCCCAGAGGGCCCGGGCGGAGAGGGGAGAGTCCGCATGGTCGTGAAGGAGGGTCTCCCAGGCCTTCTTCTCCATCTCGGGGTTTTCGAGGGCGGTGTAGGTCTCGGCGAGCAGGACGAGATCCTGATCGGACAGCCCGTCCTGGGCGGAGGCCCTCTCCTCGAGCACGGAGGCGGCGTCTTGGAAATTGCCGGCATCGAAGAGGGCCCGGGCGTCGCCTTCTCCCTTGCCCTGGTGGTTCGCGGTCTTCCCTTCGGCCACCGTCTCGGAGTCGAGGAACCGGTCGAAGAGTCCTTGGGTGTAGCCGACGGCGACGCCGGCGCCGAGGAGAACGAAGGCGACGAAGACTTTTTTCATGGCTTTGGCCTTCAATGTTCGTCGAATGCTTGTCTGATGATACTTTATACTTTATAACTTGCAAAAAGAAGTATAAGGGCTGGAGCCCAAAAGTCAAGCGGTTTTCCCGGCGGGGAGAAAAAAACAGGGGTGCCATTCAGGCAGGGAAGGGGTGCGCGCCCGGCGGGAATAAAAAACCTCCGCCATGAATGCCGTATGGGAGGTTACTCTTGAACCCTGTTTCCAGGGGGGGACCTGTCGGCGGCCTCGGGTCAGACCCTATCCGCCTGATCACCGGTCCCCATGAGGTAACTGTCGGTTCTAAGAATCTCGTCTCCCTTCACGGGCATAGGCAGAGGTTATGAACTTATTGTACCCGGCGGGGGAGGCCAAGGCAACGGTTATCAAGCCCGCGGGTGGAATTTCCCATGCAGGTCCTTCAGCCACCGGTTCTCCACGTGCGTGTAGACCTGGGTCGTGGCCACGGAGCTGTGGCCGAGGAGTTCCTGGACGGTCCTCAAATCGGCCCCGCCGGCCACGAGGTGGGAAGCGAAGCTGTGCCGGAGGGTGTGGGGCCCCACGCGGCGCGAGAGCCCCCGTCGGGACGCCGCCCGCCGGACCCGGCGGTAGAGGGCGCTTCGCGAGAGCGGCCCGCCCTTGCGGCTCAGGAAGAGGGGTTCCTTGTCGGGCGCCATGCCCTTTCGAGCCGTCGCCGAGGTTTCCAGGTAGGCGGTGAGCGCGCGGGAAGCGGGGCGTCCCAGCGGAACGATCCGCTCCTTCCCTCCTTTTCCGCGAACCTTCACGAATCCGAAGCGGAAGTTCACGTCCCCGCGTCGCAGTCCCGCGAGTTCGGAGACGCGGAGTCCGCACGCGTAGAAGACCTCGAGGATCGCTTCATCGCGGGCGGAGGTCTCTTCGCCCTCCCCGCTTCCCCCGAGCAGCCGCTCGGTCTCGGCGGGCCGGAGGACGGAGGGCAGTCTCGCCCCCCGGCGCGGCATGGGCACGTCGCGCGCGGGGCTCTCGGGAACGATGCCCTCGGCCGCGAGGAACTTGTAGAAGGACCTCAGCGTGGCGAGCCGGCGGGAGACGGTGGCCCAGCGCATGCCGCGGGCGGTTTCGCGGGCGAGGAAGGAGGCGATGTCCCGGCGGTCGGCCGAGAGGAGGTCGCGGCCGTTCCGGTCGAGAAGGTGTTTCTCGAAGCCGGCCAGGTCGCGCCGGTACGAGGCGACGGTGTTCTGGGAAAGGCCGCGTTCCGCCGAGAGGTGGGCCAGGAATTCCCGGATCGGCTGCATTCGTGTCCCCCGGAATCAGTGGCGTATGGAAGCGCGCAGGGTCCCTTTTCTGTATCGGCGGGCGGGGCGGGGATCTTCAGCGGTTCCGGTCTTGCGGCGGGTGCACGCGCCGGATTCTCTGCAACGAAATCATTTGACAACCCCGAGCAAACCCGTATTCTTTGGTACCTTTATCGCCAGGGCCCCGGGCGGCCTCGGCGTCCGTGTCGGGACGGGAAGCCACCAAGAGGGGGGAAGACAGGATGAAGAAGACCGACCAGAAGAAGTTCAAGAAGATCCTGATCGAGAAGAGGAAGCTCCTCGTCGAGGACATCCGGCGGATGCAGGGGGAATGGAGCGACAGCAACACCCGCGAGCCCGGCGGCAACCTCTCCCACATGCCGATCCACATGGCCGACATCAGTTCGGACAATTACGAACAGGAGATCACCCTGGGTTTGATCGAGGCCGAGGAGAGGGAAATCCGCGAGATCGACGCCGCCCTGAAACGGATCGAGGAGGGGGACTACGGCGTCTGCGAGAACTGCGAGAAACCCATCAAGGCGGCCCGCCTCAAGGCGATCCCCAATGCCAGGCTCTGCATCAAGTGCAAGCAGCTCGAGGAAGAGGACATGCTCTGAGCAGGTGCGCGTGGCTGACCTTGCCGTCCAGATCGGCTCGCTGACGTTTCGAAATCCCGTTCTCGCCGCTTCCGGTACCTTCGGATACGGCCTGGCGTTCGAGGGGCTGGTCGACCTCGAAGCGCTGGGGGGCATCGTCTTCAAGAGCCTGACGGTGGAGCCGCGCGCCGGCAATCCTGCCCCCCGCATCGCCGAAACCCCCTCCGGCCTCCTCAATTCGATCGGCCTGGAAAACCCCGGCCTGCAGGCCTTCCTGGACGACGTCCTGCCGCGCGCCGCGTCCCTGCCCACCGCAAGGATCGCCAGCATCGCCGGCGAGAGCGTGGGCGACTTCGAGACGCTCGCCGGGGCCTTGGACCCTCACGACGCCCTCGACGCGCTGGAGGTGAACGTCTCCTGCCCCAACCAGGAAGCCGGCGGCATGACCTTCGGCGTGGACCCGGCCCTGACGGCCCGGGTGACCGCTGCGGTCCGCCGGTGCTGGAGCCGGACGCTGATCGTGAAGCTCACGCCCAACGTGACGGACATGGCGCCCGTGGCGCAGGCGGCCGAGGCGGAAGGCGCGGACGCGGTGGCGCTGGTCAACACCTTCCAGGGGCTGGCGGTGGACTGGCGTCGCCGGCGGCCTGCGATCCACGGCATCGAGGGGCGGGGCGGCCTTTCCGGACCGGCCGTCAAGCCCATGGCGCTTCGCTTCGTTCACGACGTCTACAAGGCCGTCGGCATCCCCGTGGTGGGCATGGGCGGGATCGTCACGGCCGGGGACGCCATGGAATTCGTCGTGGCCGGGGCGTCCGCCGTGCAGGTGGGCACGGCCCATTTCATGGATCCGAAGGCGTCCGAGATCCTCGCGCGCGATCTGGAGGTGCAGCTCGACGGCACGCCGGAGCCGATCCTCCGCCGGTGGATCGGCGCGCTCCGCTCGACCTTCCCCGCCGTGGAGAAGTGAAGGCGGGGAGGGGGGAATTCAGTCGGCCATGAGCCTTCGGCTCTCCCGGAAACCATGAAGATTTGGAGGGCGAGCCTCCCGGCGAGCCATGGTTTGGGCTCGGGAGGACCCTCGCCCTCCAAGGCGGTCATCGATCATGGTTTTTCCCGAATTTTCGGAAC
>CAZDSO010000146.1:0-12993 GCA_964508045.1 uncultured Planctomycetia bacterium
ACGAACCCTACCTCTGCCGGGGCGTGAAGGCCGCGGTCGCGGGAGAATGGTCTTTCATGCGGATCCTGTACAGGCTTCGATTTTCAAGAGGCGCCCGGATCCGGGACCTGATCGTCTACTACGCAGGGGTCGGGACCGTTCTTTCCGCCGAGAAGCCGGACGCCCCCCGCCCCGCCCTTTTCCTCCACGAGAACACGGGCGGATCTTCGCCGCTGGTCGCGGTTCCTCTGGACAAGATCCTCCGGCTGATGGAGGCGATTCCCGCGGAAAGCCGCCTTCTCGTCGTGGACGCGGGTTTTCCCCGTCCCGAGGAAGCGTTCATCGATCTGGAGCCGGCGCCGACGGAAACCCCGACGCCCGGCATCACGCTCCGCGAGAGAAGCCCGTCCGTGATCCTCGCCTGCTCGCCCGGCGAGACCACGCTGGAACCCCGTGAATGGGAGTCCGGCCTGCTGACGCACATGCTGCTGCAAAGCCTGGACCCCTCTCTCGACGCGAATGCGGACGGCGCGCTATCCGTCGAGGAGATCAAGGACCGGGTCCGGTACCGGATGGGGCGTTTCCTCCACGGGAAGCAAAGCCATCCGGTCTTCCTGGGTTCGGCCCCCCTGTTTCGCCTTCCGCGCGAGAAGACGCCGGACAAGAACAAGGACTGCATCGAGCGCTAGCCATTCTCCGGTCCGGCGGGCTCATTCGCTTCCTTCCGCGACGTCGTCGGGCGTGTTCCCGTGGAAGGTGTTCGATATGCCGTCGATGACCGGTTTCACGCCCTTCCAGAAGACGGCGCCGCCGCCCACCGCCAGGTCGGCGGAGGTGTTGTCCGTGAAGGCCGAGCGGGAGATTTCCAATCGCGTCCCTTCCGCGTACACGCCCGCTCCGATGCCCCGGTTCTCAGCGAAGGACGCCGAACGAACGACAACGCGCTTGGAGAGGCCCTCGAGGTAGAGGCCGCCCCCCTCCCCCTCCGCGCGGTTCTTGACGAATTCCGTGCCTTCGACCGTCAGTTCCGTGCTCCGCGCGCGATTCTCGTCGGGTCGGCCCACGAAGAGGAGCCCGGCCCCGTGACCGCGCGTCCTGTTTCCCAGGAAGGACCCGCCCTCGACTCTCAACGCCATGCTGGAGGCGCGTTGCGTTCCCTTCTCAACGGTCGCAAAAACCCCGCCTCCGGACTCCTCGGAAACGTTGCTCTTGAATTTCGTTTCCTTGAATTCGACGACGCATTCCGCGTCATGGGAGGACACCCAGAGCCCCCCGCCGCTTCCCCCACTCACCTCGTTGTTCTGGAACGTGACGTCCGAAAAGCCGACGCGGGCCTTCTCCCCTTCCGCCAGGAAGGCGACGCCGCCTCCCCGCCCAACGGCCTTGTTGCCGGCCAGCACCATCTTATGCATTCGCATCCCGGCCGCGCCCCGGATCCAGAACGCTCCTCCGTCGGCGCCGGCGACGTTGCCCGCGCATTCCTTCCCTTCCCCCTCGAAATGTACAAGGAGGGGATGCTCGAAATAGCCGGCCCCGCCCTGCCTGAAACATCGATTCTCCCGGAACGTACAGGCCTCGAACCGGTAGCGCCCGCCCTCCCGCGTGAACACGGCCCCGCCGGAACGCGTCTGTGCCTCCTCCGCGAATCCGTTCCTTTCGAGCTGACACGCCGAGAACGAGACGTCCGCGCCCTCGAAAGCGCAGGCGCCGCCTCCCAGGGCGACGTTGCTCGAAAACCTCACGCCGGTGATCCCGACCTCCTTGAGAGGGTTCTTGATGAACACGGCGCCCCCCCATCCCTGCGGGGCCGCATTTCCGCGGAACGCCCCCCCCACCAGGCTGAGAATGCACGTATCGGCATGCAGGGCGCCGCCGTTGTGCTTGTCCGAGCGGTTGTCCTGGAAATCGCAATCCTCGATCTCGATCGTGGCGTTCTCGAACACCAGACAACCCTGATAGACGGACCGATTCCCGGAGAACTCGATCTCCTTCAGCGACATCCTGGCGTTTCCGAACGCCTTGCCGCACGCGCCCCGCTTGGTGGCTTGGTTGCCCGTAAACGTCCCTCCCCTCGCCTCGAGGTTCCCATCCTCGACGCAGAAAACCGCTCCTTCCGGGGCGACATTCCGCCGGGCGTGGAGATCCCGGATCGTCACGTGCCCCTGGAACTGCTCGATCGCGCCCCCCGACAGCCCGGACGCGTTGTCTTCCAGGCGGGTGTACGCCTCGATCCTCGCCGTGGATTCATGGACCAGAAGCGCTCCCCCTCTTCCGTCCACGGAACAGCCGCGCAGCAGGACATGCCGCAGAACGACGTTCGCGCCCCCGAGGACGGCGATCGCCCCGCCGCACCGCGCACCCGCCGAGCCGGCCTGGAAGGTCGAGGCCTTCCGCTCGTCCGGGAAGAGGTCCGAAAAGGGCCGGCCGCGTCCTCCGGAAAGAACGGCGTGCTCGAACACCGATGCCTTCTCTCCCGCGCCGCACAGCGTGACGTTCAACCACCCCTTCTCCTCGTCGAGGGGGCCGAAAACGACTTCCGATTCCGCCCGGCCCCTCGCCACCAGCGCGCCCTCGACGTGAAGACCGCCCTCGGGCCCGAACAGGATGCGGGCGCCCGCCTCGACCTTGAGCACGGCCCCCGGGGCGACGCGAATCAGGCCCTCCAGAGCATAGCGGGCCTTCGGGAGGACGAGGTCCTGATCGATCGTTCCGCCCTCGAGCGCTTCCAGCACCTCGGGGGGCGGCGCCTCGAGCTTCCCGGGCGCGGCGCCCTGCCCGGGGCCCTTGTCCGCCTCCGTCGCCGGGCCGTTCGCTGCCTCCCCCCCACCGCCTCGAAGGAGGCCGATGGCGAGGACCAGCCCGGCGAACACGGCCAGGACGGAGACCGCGAGGACGGCGAGCTTCACGGGCCGTTTCGCGCGCACGAAATCCGCCGCGCGCCCCGCCTGTTCCCGCGCCAGGCGGGCGCTCTCGCTCGCTTTCCGGCCGACGCCGCCGGTGGACTTCCGGCCGACCTTCCGTTGCCAGTCCCGGAAGGCGGACGCATTCCGCAGGGAATCGGATTGCCCGTCCAGGATCCTCTTGACGGCCCGGGCCATCTCTCCGGCGTTCTGGAAACGGTCGTCGGGTTTCTTGGCCATGGCCTTGGCGACGACGAACTCGGCCTCCTCGGAAACGCCGGGGGCCCGGTCGCGGACGAGGGGGACGGGGGCGCTGGCGTGCTGCATCATCATCGCGATGGGCGAGTCCGCCTGGTAGGCGTTTTCGCCCGTGAGCAGCACGAACAGGGTGGCCCCCAGGGAATAGAGGTCGGCCCGGTGGTCCACGTCGACGCCCATGCCCTGCTCCGGCGCCATGTAGGCCGGCGTTCCCAGGGCCGCGGCCGAGCCGGTGATGTCCACGCTGCCGTGGACTTCCCGGGCGAGGCCGAAGTCGGCGATCTTGACCGCGCCGTAGCGATCCAGAAGGAGGTTGTCGGGCTTGATGTCGCGGTGCAGGATGCCCTCCTCGTGGGCCGCCGCCAGGCCTTCCGCGGCCTGGCGGATGTACGCCAGGGCCGTGGTTTCGGGAAGGGCCTTGCGGGGCCCCCCGAAGATGTTCCCGCCCTCCGCGTACTCCATCACGATGTAGTACATCCCGCTCCGGTCCTTGCCCTTGTCGTGGACGCGAACGATGTTCGGGTGGGAGATGGAGCCGATGGTCCGGGCTTCGCGCTCGAACCTGGCGATGTACTGCTTGTCGTCCGAAATGCTCTCCGGAAGCACCTTGAGGGCCACGGGCCGGTTCAGGGCCTTCTGGACGGCCTTGTACACGGTGCCCATGCCCCCGCGCCCGATCAGCCCCTCGATCTTGAAATCCCCGATGGTCTTGCCGACCAGGCCCACGGTGTTCGCGTCCGCCTCCGGGACGACCTCCTCGGCTTCTTCGCCCTCGTGCTCCGTCTCTTCGGCCTTGATCGAGCCGCTCGAGGTGGGGATGACCACGATGGACCGGCACCGCTTGCAGACGAACCTCCGCCCCGCTTCCAGCCCCTCGATGTTGAAGGCCGCCCCGCAACCCGGGCACTTGAGAAAGATCTTCTCCTTGAGCGCGCGGACCTTCCCGGCCTGTTCGCGGCTGAGCAGCTGCTGGCGCACCAGGATCGTGCTGATGGATTTCCACACGCCCCGGGACAGGGCCTGGCGCTGCTGGCTCAAGGCCTTCTCGGCCTGCTCCGGCGTGAGGAGCTTCATCTTCACGGCCACCTGGGCGAAGAGCTTCTCGTCCTGGATGTCGGAGGCGTCCATGGTCGGTTCAGTACCCTTTCGTGCGGGACAGCACGCGAACGGACAGGTCCTTGATCTCCACCCTCCCCGCCTCGGACCGGGCGCCTTTCAGGGCAAAGGCCAGCGGCTGAGGGATCCCCTCCTTTTCGGGCCTCTGGAAGGTCTCCCTTTCCTGCCTGGTCCCGCAATGATAGCGAACCTCGTCCTCGGTCACGTCGATCCGGCAGGGGATCCAGCCCGGCCCGGCGACATGGCGCGGCTCCAGGACCAGGCGGGATTCCTGGACGACACGGTTTCCGAAATCCTGGAGGTCGTCGAACCGGGAGACGATGATTCTCAGCCTGCCCTTCAGGTTCCGCAAAGAAAAATCGAACCGGAACCGACGCCAGGCGGGGCTCCCGATCCCCACCGGGGAGATGCCCGCGCCCGCCGTGCCCCGGAGGATCCCCCCGCTCATCTCCCATCCCTCGGCGTCGGCGATCCGGGACGCGACCATGTCCGGCAAGGCCCAGAAGAGGGTCTCGCCGCCGATCGGCTCGCCGTCGATCTTCGGGAGGACGAGGGGTTGTCCGGGCCGGCTCAGCCGCCGGAAACGCACGTTCCGGATCCGGACGCGGGTTCCCGGCTCGAGCCGGAAGCCGAAGCCTCCGCGATCCGAAGGCCGGTCCCCCCGGAGGATCTTCCGGAACTCGAGGGACCCTTCCCGGAAGCGGCCCAGGACGACGAATTCCCCCCAGACCAGGCAGAGGACCTCGTGCCAGACGCCGACCTCGAGCGGTTGCCGGGGATCCGCGAGCTCGACCTCGTTTCCCGCCTCCCCGACGCGTACCGCCAGGCGGATGCCCGTGCCCTCTTCGAGCCTGAACGCGGCGCGGAACACGTAGTCGACCCAGGAAGGGTCCCCGAACCAGATGAGCGACTTTTCTTCCGGCCCGGTGATGCCGGCGAGACGGCCCGGGACGGAAGCCCAGGCTCCCTGGAACGACTGGGTCCAGCCGGCGAGATTCCCCTTCGCGAGGGCCGGGCGGAGGGCGAAGGGCGCTTCGGCGACCAGGGAGAGAAGGGCGAAGCGATGGGACCGGTCCAGGCTTTCGATCGCCTGGAACCGGCGGACGTCTTCCGTCCGCATCAGCGATTCCCTTTCCCCGTTCCCGGAAGCCCCGGCCGCGGGCTCGCCCCCCGTCTCGGTCGCCCCCGCGCTTTCGTCGCCGGGGGAATGCGTCGCCCCGTCTTCCCTCGATGGTTCCGTGACGTCTTCCCCTGGATTTTCGTTCCCCTCCATGCCTCCGGGGAAGAGATAGGACGAGCAGAGAAACGCCAGCGCCAGCAGGGCGACCGCGGCTCCGGCCAGGAGCAGCCTGGATGTCCAGACCGGCCGCGCTTCCGTCTCCAAAGCGCCGGAACCCGGCTTTGCGCCGGGAGGGATCGTCGCCCCCGCGGGCCCCGGCGGCGTTCCGCGGGCAGGGGACGGCAAGGCGCCGGCCCGGCGAGAGGAAAGCACGCCCTCGATCGCGTGGAGGAAATCGTCCGCGGTCTGGAAACGGTCGCCCGGGGATTTCGCCATCGCCCGGCGGACGAGATCGCGGGTCTCCGGGGACACGTCCGGATTCACGTCTGCCACGTCCGGCACGGGATCCTCGATGTGCTTCTTCATGACCTCGAGGGGCGAGTGGCCCTTGCAGGGAGGCTCGCCGGTCAGAAGGATGTAGAGCGTCGCGCCCAGGGAATAGATGTCGGAGCGGACATCCGCTTCTCTTCCTTCGCCTCGCTCCGGGGCCATGGTCGAGGGCGTGCCCATCGCCGGCACCGATGCGGAGAACGGCATGGAACCTTCCATCACGGCGCCGAGTCCGAAGTCCGCGATTTTCACGCGGTCGTACTTGTCCAGGAGCAGGTTGTCGGGCTTGATGTTCCTGTGGAGGATGTTCTCCCGGTGGGCCGCGACGAGCCCTCCGGCGGCGTCGGCGGCGTAGCGAAGGGCAACGTCCTCCGCGAGAGGCTCTTTCAGCCTGTCCGCGACCGGCCCGCCGTGCATGTATTCCATGGTGATGAAGTAGAACCCCGCCTCGTCCCATCCGCGGTTGTGGACCTGGACGATGTTCGGATGGGACAGGGAGGCGATGACGCTGGCCTCCCGCTCGAAGCGCCTGATGGAGTTCTCGTCGTGAGAGACGGCCGCGGGAAGGACCTTCAGGGCCACCAGGCGCTGTAGCGAGAGCTGGATCGCCTTGTAGACGGCGCTGGCGCCTCCCCGGCCGATCATCTCCTCCACGCGGCATCCCCCGAGGGTCTTGCCGACCAGCCCCACCGTGCTCTGGTCCAGCTCCGGAACCGCCGCCTCGGCCGGCCCTTCTTCGCCCTCGACGGCGTCCTCCTCTCCGCCGGGAACGGGAATCTCGAGCTTGCACTGCTGGCAGAACAGCGTTCGCCCCGGCTTCAGGTCGTCCACGTTGAACACGGAAGCGCATCCGGGACAACGGACGAAGGACCGCTTCATGATCGTGTTGATTTCCGCGACGTCCTCTCCCGTGAGGATGTCGTTTTCGAGGAGGATGTCGCTCAACCGCTCAAAGGACCCCTGGATGAAGCGGTCGACCTGCTGCTTGAGGGCGGTCCGGGCCTGCAGGGGCGTGATGAAGAGCCGGTTCACGGCGACCTGGGCGAACAGGTCGTCGTCGCGCTGCTCGCTTTCGCTGACCGGAATGCCTGCCTCGTCGTCCGCCATCATGGCCCCTTTGCCCCCTGGCTCGCGTCCGCTCGCCGGCCGCGCCTTGCCCGGAACTCAGAACGTTCGACCGAGCGAGGCCCCCGCCAGGATATGATTCTCCATGGCGCCGTCCGACGGGAGGTGATACGAACAAAAGACGTCGAGGGTCACCTGCCCTTCCAGCACCACACCGATGCCCCCGTAGAGACCCGTGGCGTCCACCGTGAAAGGGTCGGGGGCGCGATGGGCATGGACAAACGACCTCGAAACCCCCACGCGGAACGCCAGCGCTTCCAGGGGAAACCCGACCGGCTGCCTGTATTCGAGCCCCCCCCTGAGATTCATTTGCCGCCGAGGAAACGCGGATCGAAACCAGTCGGGCGTACGAACGAACATCCAGTCTGCGCCCGCCGACATCGTGAATGTGCCGAGGATCTCGGCGGACACGCCCAGCCGGAACTCGTCGGAAGGGAAAAGCGGAAGCACGTCCTTGCTGAAAAGTTCCAGCCCGCCTTCACCGAACGCGAGAATGCGATCCCCGGCGAGAAATCGGCGACCCCGGTAGGAAACCCCCGCGGAAACATCCACCGGCCCGCCGGGCCGGCAATCCAGGATCAGGCCCGCCCCCAGCGGCGCCACGGCGGACTCCCGTACGTTCTCGTCCGTATCCAGGCCCGTGCTCCCGCTTCCCGTCGTCACGGAGCCCCTGCAGGTGTTGTGGCTGTACCCCACACCCGCCGCGAAACCGGCCCGAAGGTCCCAGCGGCATCCCAGGCTTCCCCACGAGAGAAGATAGTAGGAAGCGCCCGCGATGATCTCGCCGTAATCGGAAGAGAGCCCTACCTGCAAAAGCTGCTCCTGCCCCCCGGCATCCAGAAAGGTCCTTTCTTCACGGTATTCGATGCGTGGATAGGGTTTCTGGACGGCGAAAAAGACACCGTACGCCTCGAACGTACCGCGGGGAGGATGGATCAGGCTCGTCCCCACGAGGTAGCGTTCCGTGTTCCCGTACGCGCTCTCGCTCAGGTCGGGGCGCTGGAGGAGCCCGAAGGAGAGCAGCAGACGGCTCCCCTCGTTCCCGATGACTCCGGCGGGATTCCAGTAGAGCGCGGAAGGCCCTTCGATCGTCGTGGTCGCGGCGCCTCCCTGTCCGAGCGCCTCGGCGCCGACACCCAGCAGGCCCGAATCCCCGCAGACCGGAGCCTGGAACAGGAGAAGGGCCAAAAGGGACAGGAAGACGCCGAAGATTCCGTGCATGACCCGGGACATGCAGCCCCCCTTCCCGAAACACATGTTCTCCATTATCGTTCCACGCGTCCCTGTTTCAAGGTTTATTTCCCTGCCTTTTTTTTCTTGTCCTCTCCCCCACCGTTGAGGATGTCGTGGACGGTGCGCGCGAGGCGGATGGAGATGCCGGGGGTTTCGGCGATCGCATCGGGCGAGGCCTCACGGATCGCTTTCAGGGAGCCGAAGCGTTGGAGGAGTGCCTTCCTTCGCTTGGGGCCCACGCCGGGAAGTTCCTCCAGCCCCGAGCGCAGCGTGCGGGCGCAACGGAGCTTCCGGTGGTAGCGGACGGCGAAACGGTGGGCCTCGTCCCGCACGGCCATGAGGAGGCGGAGGGCCGGGGACCCGTCGGGGAGGAAGAGAGGCTCGCGGGCATCCGGAAGCCAGATCCGGTCCGGGCGCCCTTTCGCGTCGGCGCCTCGTTCCTTGGCCAGGCCAGCCACGGGAAAGGGTCGCCGTCCCGCCCGCTCGAGTGCCTCGACCGCGGCGCGAAGCTGGCCCGGTCCGCCGTCCAGCAGCAGGAGGTCGGGCGGATCCGGCTTGCCTGGCGCGTAGCGCCTGGCGATCAACTCCCCCATCATGGCGACGTCGTCGCCGGGCGTCGCATCCCGGATCTGGTAGGTCCGGTACTCGCCGGTGTCCGCCCGTCCGTCGCGGAACACGGCCATGGAGCCCACGGCGAAGGCGCCGGCGATATGGGAGGCGTCGAAGCACTCGATACGCCGGGGCAGGGTGGGAAGTCGCAGGCGGCGTCGGAGGTCCTCCATGGCCTCGGCATTCCGCTTCAAGGCCCTGTCGCTTCGGGCCAGGGCGTGGGAAGCATTCTTTCCGGCGAGGGCCACCAGCGCCCGCTTGGGCCCGCGCCGTGGGGAAGCGATCCGTACGGCCGCGCCGCGCCTCTCCGTGAGAATGTCCGCCAGCGGCGCTTCGTCCTCGAGGGGCTTTGGCAGCAGGACGGTCGGAGGGGGCGTCCGGTTCTCGTAGAACTGGACGAGCGCGGCCGGAAGGACGTCTTCGTCCTCCGCCGCGACGGGATGGGTCCACCGCTTAGAGTCCACCACCTTGCCGTCCCGAACGAAGAGAACCGCGAGGCCCAGATCTCCGCCTTCCCGGTAGGTGCCGAAGACGTCCCGGTCCTCGAGATCGTGAGAGACGACGTTCTGCTTCACGAGCGTCTTTTCCACGGCCCCGGCGAGATCCCTGAGGGCGGCGGCCTCCTCGAAACGCAGGTCTTCGGCTTCTTTCTTCATCCGATCCCGGATCTCCTCGGCGAGTTCCGGGATCTTCCCCTCCAGAAAGAGCGTCGCTTCCCGGACGACGCGCGCGTAGTCGTCCCGGTTGATGCGGCCGGAGCAGGGGGCGGTACACTGGCCGATCTCGTGGCGCAGGCAGGGTCGCGTCCGGTTCCGGAAGGTGGCGTGCCCGCAGCGCCGGAGGGGGAAGCGGGAGGCGACGAAGCGAAGCGTTTCGCGCAGGGCGGAGGCCGAGGCGAAGGGGCCGAAGTAGCGCGCGCCGTCCTTGCGGATCTTCCTGACGGCGTGGAGCCTCGGGAATTCGTCCTTCACGGTGAGGCGCAGGCAGAGGTAGTTCTTGTCGTCGCGCAGATCGAGGTTGTAGGGGGGGCGGTGTTTCTTGATGAGGTTGCTCTCGAGGAGGAGGGCTTCCTTCTCGTTGTCCGTGACGATGAAGCGCACGTCCCGGGTCTCCTGGCGGATCTCCTGTGCGTAGACACGGCCCTCCCCGGCGGAGGGGGTGAAGTAGCTCCGGACCCTCCGGCGGAGATCCTTGGCCTTGCCCACGTAGAGGACGTCCCCGCCGGCGTCGGTGAACAGGTAGACGCCGGTTTCGCGCGGGAGGGCGTCCAGGGACTTTTCGAGGGTCTCCCGGAGGTTCTCGTCCATGGGTTCATTGTAGGAGATCTCCGCTCGAGTTGGATATCGATCGGAACCCCAGTCCTTCGCGCTGCAGGCCCGTTTCAGTGCTGCGGGCTGGAAGCCCGCGATCCGCGCTGCAACGGTCAAGGTACTGCAAGTCGTTCTGCACTTCGGCAACGCGGCTCCACCCCTCCGTCCTTCGACGGGCTCAGGGGGGAGGAGCAAGGTCGAACCACATACGCTCAGAAGTTGGCGGAGAGTCCGCAACGGAAGGGTACGACGGTGAGCCAGTCGGGGGATTTCGAGTAGGCGGTTTCGGTGGTGAAGACGAAGACCTGGATGCCGACGTCGATGAAGGCGGAGAGGTGTCGCCCGAAGGGGCGCCATTCGAGACCGAGGGAAGCGAAGAAGGTGTAGGAGAGGCCCCGGTCGAGGTAGTTCTTCTCGCTCGTCGTGTTCGAGGAGACCTCGAGCTGGTCGGCCACGACGGGCCCCACGCCGAATTTCAGGTAGGGAAAGGAGTGGAGCAGGTAGTCGTACCATCCGGTTTCCCAGGTGGCGTCGCCGGCGTAGAGGTATCGCATCCAGTCCTGGATCTGGATCTTGAACCCCGGCGTGAAGGTGAGGATGCGGATGTCCGAGTACTCGAACCAGCCGCCGGAGGAAACGGGCGTCCTTCCTTCGGACCGGAAGACCTGATAGCTGACTTCCAGGAAGAAGCCGACGATCCCCGCGTCGAAGCCCGCCTGGAGCCCCCCGCCCTGGGAGACGTTCCACCCGCGCTTGTAGGACGGATAGTACTCGGGGAACAGGCTGTCGTCGCCCACGTCCCCGTTGTTCGGGAGGGAGGCGATGCCGACCAGGTTGAAGGTGAGGCGGGTGTAGATCTTGTGCTCGGAGAGGCTCGGTTTCTTGATCGGTTCGACGGGCCACCGGATGCGCACGCCTTCGGGATCCCCCCCCACCTCGACGGGCCGGGTCTCTCCCTTGCCCCAGGCGTCCGCGTTGGTGCCCCGGACGAATTTCGTGATCGGCCCCTCTTTTGCCGCGTCTTCCCCGAGGGCGGCCGGGAGGGGGCCCCCGGCGAGGCATGCCAGGAGAAGAGCGCAGGTCGTCGCGAGGAGGCCGGGTCGCAGTTTTCGATTCGCCATGGGCGCGTCCTTTCGGGTCGCCCGGGTTTCTGCCCGGGTCCTTGACGTGGGGATTGTAGGCTTCGGGGGTTCCGGGGTCAAGACGCGCCCTGGGTGAGGTTTCCGCGCTGTCGGCATGTTGCGGGCCTCTCTCTCCTTTCTCCCGGCGGCACCCGTTTCAGTGCTGCGGGCTGGATCCGCCGCCGCCAAGGCTTTGGCGGTGAACATACCGCGATCCGCCCTGCAACCGTCAGAGTGATGCACGAAGCCATGAAGCAGGTCGCTCACGAGGACCGCCGGCTTCCAGCCGGCAAGCACCCCGGCCGGCGTTGCTGCGCCACTCCGCTTACGCTACGTGGCGAACTACGAACGTCAGCCCGCGCCCGATAAAACAGCCACAGAGGGAAGGCCGGAGAGACAGACCGCGGTTTTTCTCTCGCCAAGCCGCAAAGGGTTCAGAGGACGCAGAGGCGCTTTGGGGTGGGTACGAGGTGGCTGCCGCGCCAATCCGAACCGATGCGTTTCGATATGCCCTATTATGAATATATCCTTATTTGTATAATATATATTAGATATTATACATATTAATTATATTGCAGTATATTGAACTATGCATCTCCCGGTCCGCGCTTTCTCCGGATCAGGACGGCGGCGGGCCGGCCGCCGTCACGCCGGCCGTGGCGAACATGGTGACCTCGTTCCCCTCGTCGTTGTAGAGGACCTCGTCCATGACGCGGCGCGCGATCGTGATCCCGAACCCCGAGATGGAAGGCTTCGCCTGCGGGGCTCCGTTGTTGCAGAAGCGCTTCCACTCGAAGCCCTTCCCTTCATCCCGGATCGTCACCAGCGCCTGCCTCCAGGCGAACTTCAGTTCCACGTAGACCTTCTTGTGGGCCAGGGAAAGGTAGGGCTCCGACGCGGGCGCCCGTGGATTCTCGATGGCCTCCTGGATCCTCCGGTACGTCTCGTCCCAGCGTTCCGGATCGTCCTTCCGGCTTCCCAGGCCGAAGTTGCCGTGCAACACGGCGTTGGTGTAGATCTCGTCGATGGCGAGCACGATCCCGTTCGCCTTCTTCGCGTCGAAGCCGAAATCCTCCAGGCGGGAGAGAATATGGCTTCGCAGGCCGGACTGGATGCAGGTGTCGGAGAGGAAACCGTAGTACTCGGTCTTCAGGCGGGGGTGCTCGATCCGGTCCTTGATGAGGTTGTGGATCGTGTCGTGGACCGCCTTCATGTCGACGGGCTTCTGGTAGAACGTGTTGAGCCCCAGGCCGATCAGCTTGAAGGGATCCCGGGGCAAGGCGGCGGTGACGGCCAGGGAAGGCGGGCCCTCCTTCCGTCGCGCCAGGTCCGTAATCGGAACGGGGTTGTTGCCCGGTGGAAAGACCTCCCAGACGGCGGCGTGTGCTTCGCGGGGATGGCGGTCGAGAAAGGCGACCGCTTCCCGCAGGTCGGAAAAATCCCGCACGGAGAAGCCCTGCCGGGAAAGGAACCGCGCCATGGACTCCCGCAACGCGGCATCGGACTCGACCAGCACGATCTTCTTCATGACTCTTCGATCCGGCTTCCCTCGGGCGACCCCCGGCGCATCCATCATTGGAAAATCCAAGGGAAGCCCCGATTGGCAAACATGTTCCACTATAATGTTTGCAACGTACGTGCCAAATTTCACAAGTTTTCAACCCGCCGGGGAACAAGGGAGCCCTCCCCGAGCACGAGCTGGCAAGGCGATTACAACTATAGTCATATCATAA
>CAZDSO010000147.1:0-12828 GCA_964508045.1 uncultured Planctomycetia bacterium
TTTCAGGGCGTCGCCGCTTTCGAGTCCGACGAAGGGAGGGGTGCCGGCGAGGAGTTCGTAGAGGACGGCGCCGGCGGCGTAGAGGTCGGAACGGGGATCGCCGAAGCGTCCGGAGGCGGCTTCGGGGGAGATGTAGGCGGGTGTGCCGGCGCCTCCTTCGGGGGTGCGCGGCCGCCGCCCGCGTGGATGGGCCAGGCCGAAATCGAGCAGCCGCACCGAGCCGTCGGGGGTGAGGACGACATGGGAGGGGGCGAGATCGCCGTGGACGATGCCGGCGTTGTGGATTTTCTCGAGGGCGGAGGCGAGTTCGACGGCGATGTCGGAGGCGAGATCGGGGGGCGCGGGTCCGAGGCGGGAGAGGTCCCTCCCCTCGATGTATTCGAGGACGAGGAAGTCCTTTCCCCAGGAAAAGAGGGCGGGCCCGACGCCGGGGGGGAGGCTGGAGAGGATCTCGACCTCGCTCTGGACGGCCGCGGAGCCGTCCGGATCGCCCGGGGCGGGCTTGAAGACCTTGACGGCGACGAGGCGTCCGGTCTCGGGCTCCCGGGCGATGTGGACGGACGCGAACCGCCCGCGTCCGAGGACATCGACGAGTTCAAAGGGGCTGTCAGTCATCGCGCGGCGACCGATTCATGGTGGAGGCCGGGACGCCGAGGCCGGGGCCGGGCGGTCAGCGTCGTCTCCATCCCCCGCGGAGGAGCCTCTCGAACCGCGGGTCCTCGCGGATGTTCTCGAAGTCGGGATCCTGCCGGATGTGTTCGAAATTCCGGTACCCGTGGCGGATGGATTTCGTCAGGAAGTCCAGGGCCTCGTCGGTCTTGCCCTGGAGGGAACGCGAGCAGGCGATGTTGTAGAGGGCGGTGCTGTTGACGGGGTCGATCTCGAGCATGAGGCCGAAGTACGTCTCCGCCGTCTCGAAGTCCTCCGCCGGGAGGAGCCGGCAGCCGTCGGTGTTGAGGCGGCCGACGACGTAGGCCTCGAAGCCGGCGGAGGCGGCTTTCCGGAGGAAGCGGAGCGCGGCGTCCCGGTCGCCCTGGAGGAGCCTGGACCGGGCGAGCCCGTAGAGCGCCTTGGGGTTCACGGGGTCCAGCGCCAGGATTTCCCGGAACCGGGCTTCCGCGGGCTCGTGTTTCCCCTCGTCGAGGAGTCGATCGCCTTCGACGGAAAGCCGTTCGGAGACGAGGGCCGCGAGGATGCGCCGCGCGGTCTGCTTCACGGCGGAGTGGGGGTCGATCTCGGCGGTCCTCTCGAGGAGCCGGACGGCGATCTCCTCCTTCAGGGCCTGGAGTTCCAGGAGCCGGCGGACGCGCTTCCGGGGGGGAAGCGCCTCGAAGTCGTCCCACAGGGGGCCGATGCGTTTGCGCATCTTCGGGGGGATGCGCCAGCGGATCATCAGGAGCAGGCGGCGTGCGAGGCGCCGGCGGTGGGGATCGGCGGCGCCGGCGGCCTCCTCGAGCGCCGGGCGGGCGCGCGCGCCCGCGAGGTAGAGGCGCTCGACGGCGTCCGTGCGGACCGCCCAGGCCTCGTGGCCGAGGCGCTTGACGAGCGTCTCGACGGACGGGGCGGAGCGCGCGTTTCCGCCGTCCCCGGCGAGCGCGGGCAGCGTTGCAAGGAGAAAGGCCGTTGCCGTGATGATGCGGATGTTCACAGGACCCCCGAGCCTCGACGGGCTTCGCTGCTAGGCCGTGATCTCCTCCAGGTTCACGAGGACCGTCTCCTCGTCGCCCTCGAAGAAGGTTCTCAGGTCCAGGATAACGCCTTCGCTCTGGACGCGGCCGCACACGGGTTTCTTCCGCGTGCGGAGCTTGCAGGCCAGAAGCCCCGGCGGCATGCCGGGAATCCGGATCAGAACGCCCCAGCTGGGCAGGGACTTCGTGGGGGTGGTCCCGGCGCCGATCTCGGAGCGGGTCTCGACCACGCCGACCTCCAGGCGGCCGGGAAGCCGTTGGCGGATCCGGGAGGCGAGGTTTTCGGCCCTGGTCTTGATCGTTCCGGGATCGAGGGAGAGCAGGCGGAAGAGCGTGTGCCGCTCGAGGCGGTGCTCCTTGTCGAGGAGGACCTTGAGCGTCTGTTCCAGGACGATGAGGGACATCTTGTCGACGCGGAGCGCCCGCATCAACGGGTTGTCCCGGATCTCGTCGATGTGCCGCTTCGCGCCCAGGATGATCCCGCCCTGGGACGCGCCGATGAGCTTGTCGGCGCTGAAGCACGCCAGGTCGACCCCCGCCTTCATGCTGTCCTGCACGAGGGGCTCCTCGTCCAGGCCGAAGGGCTCGATGTCCACGACGGCGCCGGACCCGAGGTCGTCGATCACGGGGATGCCGTGCTCGTGCCCCAGCGGGACGAGTTCCTTGACGGGCACCTCGGAGTGGAACCCCAGGATGCGGTAGTTGCTGGTGTGGACCTTCAGGATGGCGCCGGTCTCTTCGCTGATGGCGTTCCTGTAGTCCTTCAGGTGGACGCGGTTGGTGGTGCCGATCTCCCTGAGCCGGGCGCCACTCATCTCCATGACCTCGGGGATGCGGAAATGCCCGCCGATCTCCACGAGCTGGCCCCGGGCGCAGATCACCTCCTTGCCCCGGGCGACGGAGTTGAGCACGAGCATGGTGCCGGCGGCGTTGTTGTTGCACACCTGGGCCGATTCCGCCCCCGTCAGCGCGCACAGCAGCTCCCGCACCTCCTCCTCGCGCGGCTTGCGCTTGCCCGTGACCAGGTCGAAGGCGAGACGCGAGTACCCCCGCACCGCCTCCGTCAGCGCGTCCACCGCCTCCCGGCAGAACGGCGCGCGCCCCAGCCCCGTGTGCAGCACGATGCCCGTCGCGTTCACCACGCCCTGGTAGAGCGGCCTCTCCCAGGCTTCGACGGCCCGGCGCACCTCGTCGAGAACGGAAGCGTCCGCGTCGTCCGGCGCCGGGGACGAGCCGGCCAGGATGCCCTCGCGGAAGTCCTTCAGCACCTTGCGGACCTTGACCAGCGCCACGTTGCGCGGGACCGTCCGGAACACCGAAGCCAGCGACGGCTCGTTGAGAATGCGGTCGACGGAAGGCAACGCGCGAAGCGCGGCCGCCCGCTTGTCGTTCTTGTTCATGTCCTGCCCCTCGTAGTGCGCGAAATCGCCGATCCCTGGATGTCTCCCTCACTATGGTGCATCGGAAGCAAGGGGTCAAGGGCCAGGGAGGAGAGTTGCATCAACACGCGAAACACGGAGAAGGCAATCGCGAATGCAGGAAGGACGAATGAGGGAGCCGCGTGAGCGGTGATCTCGAACCGCTGAAATCTACAATCGAAAATCCCAAAGTCCTCTACCCGTACTCCACGGCATAGAGCCTCCCGTCCAGCGAGCCGATGTAGAGACAGCCCTCGTGGAGGGTGGGGAAGCTCCGGACGTCGGAATCGGTGCGCAAGACCCAGCGCAGCGTCCCATCGTCGTGCGCGAGGGCGTAGACGTTGCCGTCCCACGCGCAGGCGAAGACGGTGTCGCCGTCGGAGACGCAGCAGCCGGCGCGGCCGTCGACGCGGAAGCGCCAGGCCACCTCGCCCGTCTCCTTGTCGAGGGCGTAGAAGAGACCGGCCCCCGTGCCGACGAACAGCCTCGTGGACGAGAGCCCCGGCGGATAGATCGTCCCGCCGCGGAGACGGCGCGCCCAGATCCGCTTCCTCGTCTTCAGGTCCAGGGCCATGCACGCCCCCCCATGCGTGGCGAGGTAGAGCCGGTCCTTCTCCCGGACGGGGCCGCCGGCCACCTTGCCGCCCACGGGCAGGATCCAGGCCTTCCGGCCGGTCCCGGCGCGGACGGCGTGGAGCGCGCCGTCGGTGGTGCCTGCGACGACGAAGTCTTTGAAGGCCAGCGGCGAGGAGAGGTAGATGCGCGTGCCGGCCTCGTAGCGCCAGAGGACCTCCCCGTCGGCGCGCCGCACGCCGTACAGCGTCCCGTCGAAGGTGCCGGCGATCACGAGGCCGGTGACGGGGAGAGGGTTCGCCCAGATCCACGCGCCCAGCGGCGTCCGCCAGCGCAGCGCCCCCGAGGCTTCCTTCAAGGCGTAGAGGTTTCCGTCGTCGTTGCCCACGAAGATCGTCCCGCGCCGGACCACGGGCGAGGCGTGAAAGGGGGCCCCCGCCTCGTCAAACGTCCAGACGACCTTGCCCGTGTGCCGGTCCAGCGTGTAGACGGTTCCATCGCACGAGGGGGAGACGAGCAGGTTGCCCGCGCACGGCGCGGGGGCGGAAAACACTCACGCGTCCGTGCGGTGGGTCCACCGCAGGACGGGCTTCTTCCCCGTGCCTTTTCGAACGATGCGTTTCCTGGCCACGGCCACCTCCTGGCCGGATTATCCCCGGCGACAGAGGGGAAGCGCAAGGGCGCGGCGCGGGGCATTGGTCACTGGTCACTGGTCATTCGTCCGTAGCCATTTGTCCCTGGGAGATTCGCGTATTCGTGTATTGGAGATTTCAGATTGCAGATTGCAGGCGTCAGATTGCAGCGGCGGCTATGCCTATGGAACAAACACAGATCCGTTCCTGTTGTACAACCGGGCACTGTATTGTCTGTTCACCGATCTCCGCGATCTTCGCGGTGGGATCCTTGCTTGCCTGGAAACGGTTCCCGCGAAAACAGCATTTCAAGGCGTAGGGTTCCGACCCTCCGCTCACTCGATCACCACTTCCACCGGCTCGCTTTCCGCGATCCCGAAAGGGCCGGCATCGAATTCCACGCTCGCCCTGTAGGTCCCCGGTGCCGCTTGCCGCGCGTTCCAAACGCACGAGGTCGACCCCCCTCACCCGTACCGCATGGCCTCGCGGAAGACCTCCTTCCCCTCCCCGTCCACGACGACCAGAACAAGGTCGATGCGATTCCCGTCCTTGTAGAGCGTGAGCCTCTCCCTCGCCCGGCCCGCAAAGGAAAAGGAGAAATGAACGTCCCCGCCGCGCAGGCGCGAGCGAAGCACCTTTTCAACGGGCGGACCCACGGACACCACCAGGGGACCCTCGGCCCCCGCAGGATCCAGCACGCCGCAGGAGCGAAGGGATCCGGAAAGCCGCCACGCCCCCCTTTCCATCCGGTAGGAGTAGAGGAGGAACTTCTCTTCCGGCACCTCGATGCACTCCTCGCCGTCCAGCGCCCCCTGGATCGAACCGCACGCGTACGACCACCCGAAGACCCGGCTGGAAGGCCCCGCGCCTTCGATCTTCACCTTGCACGTGGAAAGCGAGACCGGATGGAGGACGAGCTTTTGCCCCTCGAGAGCGACGTCCCACGTCCCGCCTCCCGCCTGGACGTAACGCGTGAGGCCGAGGGATTCGCCCTTCGAGGCATACCCGAGCAGAAAGGCGCCGTCCCCGTCCACGTCCACCAGGAACCAGTCCCCCTCCCGGCTGTGCTGCAGACAGGGATCGGTGTATGTGCCGTTCAGGTTGCGGTCGAACAGGCCCACCTTGAAAGCGCGCTCGCCCAGGCGAAGCTCCCCGGCCAGGCACTCCATTGGCAGGAGAAAAAGAACCTTCCGCCCTGTCCGCCACCGCGACACGTTCCGCGGCGGGTAGTAGAGATGCAGGGTGAAGGGCGGAACCCCGTCGATCTCGACCGGGCCGAACGCCAGGTAGTACGCGTGGACCCCTTTCTCGATCCTCGGGATCTCCTCGGGCAATCCCGCCTCGCCCGTGTAGAAGAGCGCCACCTCCTCCTTCCTCCATCCCTTGTGGTGGATGTTCAGGGTCCTCCCTTCTTTCCCGACGGCAATGGTGAAGAGCGTGTCGAAACCGATCTCGGCCTGCTCGGGCGGCGCCGAGCGCACGTAGGTGCCCGCGCCGAGGTTCCGGTAGGCGGACAGGGGAATCAGCTCGGGTTCCAGAAGGACCTCGACACGCTCCCCGTCGTCCGTCTCGGCCCGAAGGGGGCCCGGGAACATCAGACCCAGGCAGGCGAGGAGCACGGCGGTCAGCGAAGCGTATGTCATCGCTCCTCCGGATCGACAGGGGGACATAGACTACCTATCTAATAGTATTTAGCACGAAAAAGCGGAGCCGTCCATGGAAATCAGACGATCCGGATCAATCATGGCCGTCCTCGAGGCCGAGAAGCGCCGCGCCGAGCGCGCCGGCGTACTGGGGATGATCGACCACCCGGACCTCGGTATCGAGGAGCGCGGAGAGAGACGAAACGACGCCCGGGTTGAGCGCCACCCCTCCCGTGAACGCGACGGGAGCCTCCCAGCCCACCTGGCGCATGCTGGCCGCGAGCCTCTGCGCCACCGACCGGTGGATGCCCGCCACGATCTCCCCCGTCTCCCGCCCCGCGGCCACCAGGTCCAGGACCTCCGTCTCCGCGAAGACCGTGCACATGGAGCTGATCCCCGCCGGGCGCTTCCCGTCGGACAGCGACGCGAACGTCCCGATCTCCACGCCCAGCGTCGACGCCATGAACTCCAGGAACTTCCCCGTGCCGGCGGCGCACCGGTCGTTCATGGCGAAATCCTCCACGCACCCGAAGCGGTCCACGCGGATGACCTTGGCGTCCTGGCCCCCGATGTCCGTCACGGTCCGCACGCCGGGGTCCAGACGGTGGACGCCGGAGGCGTGGCACGTGATCTCGGTGAACCGGAGGGAAGCGAAATCGACCGCATCCCGCCCGAAGCCCGTCGCGACCACCGGGACGCCCGCCGCCCTCCCCGCCGCGCTCTCGAACACGCGCCGCGCGGCGCCCGCCGGGTCCCAGCCCGTGGGGTGGAGCGCGCGTCCCGTCACGTCCCCTTCCTCCCCCACGGCCACGGCCTTGGCCGTGCGCGCGCCCACGTCGACGCCGACCGACGCGATCTTCCCGTTCTTCATGATTTCTTCTCCGTTTCGGGAGGGGATGCGGCGTCCCTCGCCGCCTCGATGAACGCATGGATGTTCTCGTCCGGCGTCGCGGCGGGCAGCTCGCAACCCGTGGAGGCGACGTAGCCCTTCGGGGTCCCCCGGCCCACCTCGATCATCGCCTCCACGGCACGCCCCACCTCGCCCGGCGCGCCCCTCAGCATCAGGTCGGTGGAGAGGTTGCCGACGATGCGGCACCGCCTTCCCGGGCGGGCGGACGCTTCCGCCAGATCGACCTTGTCGAGGCTGAGGAGGTCCGCTTCCGTACCGGGCAACAGACCGAACTCCGGCCCCGTCTCCCCGCACACGTGAAGGACGACGTCCAAATCGAACCGGTGCAGGTAGCGGACGAGGCGGAGGATGTACGGCCGGGCGAAGTCCTCGAAGGTCTTGGGGGAGACCACGCTCGCGGAGGCCAGCGGCTCCACGATCACGGGCAGGGCGCCGGCGACCATGAGTGCGTCGAGGAAGGGCACGGAAGCGCGGGCGCCGGCGTCGAGCAGGGCCCGTGCCCTCGGGGGATCGAGCACCAGCGCCGTGAGGAACGCCTCGACGCCGGCGAGCATGGCAGCCGTGGTGAACGGTCCCGGGACGAAGGCGAACACCGGGACCACGTCTCCGGCGGACGCGTGGCAGGTTCTCGCGGCGCCGACGATCACCGGAAGGCGGCCGCTCCGCGGTCCCGGCGCCCGGAGTTCCCGGGGATCGTCCGCTTCCCCGACGAGCGGCCTGTCGAGGATGGGGACCGCGTGCTCGGCGTGGTGGAAGACCGAGCCCATGGCCTCGGCGAGGATGCCCACGTCGGAGAAGAGGCAGATCCCGTCGTGGCCGAAGACCTCGAGGGCCTTCAGGTGGCTCTTGGCCATGGCGCCGGCGTCCCTGCAGTATTCCCCCACGGCGTAGCCCGCGCACAGGCAAGCGCGGGAGGTGAGGATGGGCGAGGCGAGGACGCGCCCGGGGGCCTCGTCGATCAGGAGCAGGCTCCAGGCCTCGCGGGCGTTCTGGCGGACGGCGGCGTTCATGTCCTCCTCCTCCGCTTCAGCGTCTCCATGTAGGCGGCCAGCCGGTTCTTCACGGGATTCCTGAGCCCGCGCCCCCCGGGGGAGGGGACGTCGAAGGCGAGCACGGGACCGTCCAGGCGTTTCGACATCAGGTCCCGGAGGATGCGCGTTTCCGACACGCAGTGGGAGCTGGCGAAGAGGCCCGAGATCACCGCGCCCCGGGCCCCGTTGGCCCCGGCCTCATCGAGGAAGGCCCGTGCCCGCTGTTCCGTGTTTCCGATCAGGGAGGCCTCCAGGAAGAAGGAGGAGGCCAGCGCCTCCAGGGGCGGGCGGGAGAGGTCGAGAGGCGCCCTGGACTGGGCGATCATGAACTCGGTGGCCGCGAGCCTTCCGCCCATCTCCTCCAGGCGGTGGAGGAGCACCGGATCGGCGGGCGGCGTGGCCCAGGCCACGGGCGAGGCGTCCGGGGGCCCGAAACCGATCCCCGCCGCTGCACGCCTCTCGACCGTCTCCTTCACGTCCTCGAGGACGGAAAGACACTCGTCGAGATCGGCGTAGAAGTGGGGACCGGCGAACTCCACCTGCATCAGTTCCAGCGCCGGCAACGGCCGGGGGGAGACGGACAGCGCCAGCGTCCGGATCCGCCGGATCAAGGACCGCGCGCGCTCGACCTTCGCGAGCGTCGCGGACAGCCGGCCCTCGTCGAAGGGGACGCCCGCCAGCGCCGACAGCCGGCCGGCCGCGCGGCGGAACCCGTCCGCGAGCAGGGCTTCCTCCCGGGAAGGGTCCCCCGCGCATTCGGGCCCGAAGCGGTACCCCGGGTGCGCGGATTTCCGCCAGGGGAGTTCGAACCACGCGAAGGGATGTCCCAGCGCCTGCACCCGCTGGGCCACCGCGTCCAGGTCGTCGCAGACCGCGCCGGTGGAGGCGATCACCAGGGCCGGATCGGGGAAGTAGGCGCGGCGAAGGAAGGCCGCGAGGGCGGAACGGACAAAGCAACACCGCTCCCCGACGCCCGCCTCCTCCGCCGTGTCCAGCAGCACCTTGCTCTCGCCGAGAAACGGCGTCCAGTACTGGAAGTCGGGATAGAAGGGGACGAGGCCGGGGAAGGAACAGACGAGAGGGGCCAGGCTTCCGTAATCGCCCATGAGCGCCACGACCTTCCTGCCGCACTGCCTCGCGCGGTAGAGCCTCTCCCCCTCGTTCAGGACGAACCCCCACAGGCGGAGCGACGCCAGGCCGTTGTCGAAGGCGAGCCGCGAGAGCACGCGCATCCCGTAGATGTGGAAGAAGGAGGGGGGCTGGAGATAGGCGTTCCACGCCGTCCGCCCGGCGTCCCGGAAGTACCGGTACGTGTCGATCAGGGCTTGGGGCACGCGCTTGAAACGCGCGTGCCATTCCTCGACCCCGATCTTGCGGGGGGCGGGATCGGGGAAGGCGCACCGGTCGGGAGCCCTCTCGACGTCCAGGTGTGTCAGGTCCGACGGGTTCAAGAAAGGGCCTCCAGGAACGCCTCGATGCGGGTCTTCAGGCGGGTCGTCTGGCCCGCCGCGTAATCGCCTTCCAGGGCGAGGAGGGGAAGACCCCAGATCTTCTTGAAGCGCGACGCCTGATGGTTCCAGGGCGCGCAGAAGCTCAGGCTCTTGTACACGACCCCCTTCGCCCCCCACCGGCGGGCTTCCTGCCGGACGGCCTCGACGAAGGCGCCGTCCGGGCGCTTGAACCCGCACCCCAGGGGAAAACGGTTCGCCCGCTGCGCCAGCGCTTCCAGCGGGTCGCCGTTCTCGTCGGCCTCCTCCAGGTGGGGGTACGTGCCCGTCTCCAGAACGTCGCCGGCGATCCGGCCCCGCCCGGACGCCTCGAGGAAATCCGCGATCGTGTCGTCTCCCCAGAGGACGGGAGGGCCCGTGAAGAGCAGCGGCACGCCCGGGGGCGAAACCTCGGGCGCCGGGGGCAGGGAGGCCTCGATCGTTCCGGCCGCCTCGAGGAACGCCTCCGGCCCGAGCCTCCAGATCGAACGCGCGAGCGCCAAGGCCTCGCGCCCTGCAAGCCGCCCGGCGCCACGGGATTCGTCCAGTCTCCGGGCGGCCCGGCGGGCGCGGTTCCACGCTCGGACGCGATGCCCCAGGGCGCCCGGATCGAAGGGCGCGCCCCGGCAGAAATGCGCGAGTTCCCGGCCCAGCCATTCCATCTCGTGCCGCAGGCGCTCCTGCGCGCCTTGGTTCCCGTGCGCCCGGGGAACGGAGAACTCGAAGACCGGCAGGCCGAGGTCCCGCGAGATGACTTCTGCAGCGCGTCGCAGCTGGTCGCAGGCCCCCCCCACGACCACGGCGTCCGGGCGCAGGCCGCTTCCCGAGGAGAGGGCGCCGAGAACGCCCTTGAGGAGGGAGCAGGCCTCGTTCTTCAACAACCGGAGGCCGCGCGTCTCGAAGTCCGCCTCTCCTCCTTCGAGAAGGCGCAGGGGAACCCCTCCCGTTGCCTCGATCAGCTCGAAGGGCGGGGCGAAGGCCGCAAGCGTCGCGATGATTTTCCGCCCCTCGCCCTGGAGTGTCTGCAGCTCTTCCTCGCGGCGCTCCAGGGCCTCGCGGATCCGGTTCGTCGCCTCCCCGGCGTTTTTCGTTTCATCTCTCATCGAAGCCGCCTTGGATGGCAGGCGATGCGGATTGGGACGGACAGGAATCCTTTGTGGGAGGCGTGTGTCCCGGGCCAGCGGGCTTCCGGCCCGGGACCACGGCGATTCTCGCGGCTGCGGATCGCCGAACGACAACCCCGGACCCTGTTCTCGCGAGAACAACATTTCATGGCTTCGGGTTCCAACGCGGATCGCCCCCCATCGCCTTTCTGGCCAGGTCGACGGCCGACGCAGCGTCCTTCCCGTGGCCGTCGGCGCCGATCTCGGAGGCGAAGGCGGGCGAGGTGGGCGCGCCGCCGATGAGGACGGTCACGCCGCCGAGATCCTCGGTCGCCCGGACGGCCTGCAGCACGGAAGCCACCTCGGGCAGGGTCGTGGTCATCAGGGTCGAAAGGCCCAGGATGTCCGGGCGCGTCTCCCGGAGGGCTTCGAGGAACCTCGCCACGGGCACGTTCTTTCCGAGATCGACGACCGTGAACCCCGCGGCCTCGAGCAGGACTTTGACCACGTTCTTTCCGATGTCGTGCCGGTCGCCCTTCACCACGCCGAGAACCACCTTGCCGGCCACCGGGGCGCCGTCGGCCTCGATGCGGGGCCGGACGACCTCGAGCCCCGCGTACATGGCGCGGGACGCAACCAGGACCTCGGGAATGAAGTATTCTCCAGAAGCGAATTTCTCACCCACCCTTCGCATGCCCTCGGCAAGGCCGCCGGTGAGGATCACGCGGCCCGGGACGCCCGCCTCCAGCGCCTTGCGCGCGGCGCCGGGCACGCCGTCCGGTTTCAGATCCACGACCGCCCGGGCGACGGGTTCCAGTTCTTCCTTCATGGGAACGCCTCGAAAACGCGACCACCGAATCGGCCCCTCCCGATCCCCGATCGGGGCGGGAAGACCGTCCTCCCGCCCCGATCTCCTCGATCTTTGCAGAAGATCTACGGGGTCCGCTTCGCGATGAAGCGCCCCCGCCCGAACTTCCCGGCGTGGGCGCAGTCGGACAGGAACTTCATCTCGCCCGCCATGGCCTGGAACATCTCCATGTCGTGTCCGATGATGCGAAGGGCGTCACCCGTGAGCTGCTCGCCCAGCATGCGCATGTAGAGGTCGATCAGGTTCGCGAACCCCTCCGTGTGGTCCGAGGCCTCCTGCACGTCGAACCCCGTCCTGCCCAAAAGGTCCCTGTATCCCTCGAGGGACTCCATGTAGGGGAACTTCATGAAGCGGTTGATCCGCTCGGCCTCCTCGTCCGAGAGCCCTTTCGCGCCCTCGATCCAGTCGGTGAAGGCGATGATCCCCCCGGGTTTCAAGACGCGGCGCGCCTCCCGGACGAGCTGGGCCTTGTCGATGACGTAGCACCAGGCGTCCTCCCCCCACACCGCGTCGAACGTCCCGTCGGGCCAGGGGATGTCGGTGACGTCCCCGAACTTGAACTCCGTCTTGCCGTCGAGCCCGTCCTCCTTCGCGCGGCGGAGCGCCTCCTCGTGCATGGTCCGCGTGCCGTCGAGACCGAACCCTTCGACGTCGAAGTTCCGGACCAGGAACCGCACCCCGGCCCCGAGCGCGCTGCACAGGTCCAGGACCTTCATGCCGGGAGCGATGTCGGCGCGCCTCGCCAGATCCATGGATGACTGGAATCCGCCGGCATGGATCTGTTCCCCCATGATGAGCTCCCACAACTTTCCTTCCGGACCGTCGTAGACCTCGTTGACCTTGGTGAGCGGCATATCGAGTTTTTTCATGGCGACCTCCAGGGCGGGGCCGACCCGGTCCCCGATCAAGATGTCCGGGTTGCATGGAAACGTCTCCGGATCCCGAGCGGCCACCGGGGAGCCAAGGCCCCGGTCGATCCGGTCCCGGGAGGAAACGGGCGGAGGTCCAGCAGGTCCGGCGCGGGCCGGTCACCTGCCTCTTGGGAGGGAGGGGTCGCCGGTCTGCCGGAACCCCAGCAGCGATGGGTCGGGGGACAAACGTTGTCCCCGCAACCTTCCGGTTCACAGCATTCACGTGGAATGCCGGAACCGGAACCGCTGGCGGTGCACAACGGCGCTCACGGCGACCCCCTTTCTGTCGAGCACGATGACGATGCGAAGAGATCCTCGGGATCGAGGATCGGGATTCCTTATATACTATAAATCTTGTAGGATTCATCAGGGAAGATCAAGAACAAAGAGGCCGGTCTTTCCGGGCGAAATCCGGATCTCCGCGCCTCTTCCTCGTTCCCGGAGCCGCGGCGAGGAATCTGTATGCTCCCTTGGAAATGTGTTACAAATACGGGCCTTGATGCCCCATTCTTGGAAATGCAGGGATAACATGGTCACCTTCAAAGAACCCACCAAGCGGATCCT
>CAZDSO010000148.1:0-12722 GCA_964508045.1 uncultured Planctomycetia bacterium
GGGTTCGATGGTTCGGCCTGCCTCACCATCGCCCTGAGCCCGTCGAAGGGCGGAGTGGCGCAGCCATGCGGGACGAGGTGCTGCGGACAGGATGTCCCTGTCTACCGTCGCTGACGGCGACAGGCAGCCGCGATCCGAGCTGAAATGCTGCCGGCTGGAAGCCGGCGGTCCGTGTGAGCGCTCTACTTCAGGGCTTCGTGGTTCACTGCGAAGTCCTAAGTCCAAGGCCCAAGGTCCAAGGCGCTTTTGAATTTCGACTTCCGGCTTACACCGCGAACGCCTCCGCGCCGCACCGGCTGGACAGCCGATTCTCCGCGCTGTAGAATCTTCCTTTTCGCGCCCCGGGTGATGCGTATTTCCGTGGACGAAAACTGCAAGGAGTCGAGCCATGAGTCCCACCAGGAAGAGCGCGACGATCGATCGCGCCATACTGAAGCAGTGCAAGGAAGACTTCGTTTCCAACCCCGCCTACCGCCTCGCCATGAACGCGGTCTCGCGGGGCAACCTCAACGAGATCGCCCTGAACCGCGAGGCCCTCAACCGCGCGGAAATGGTGTTCTCCATCGACGGGGACGCCGCCGGCCCCATCACCGACCAGGCGCGCAGCGGCACGTGCTGGCTCTTCGGGGGCCTGAACTGGCTTCGCACCTTCGCCAAGAAGAAGATGAAGGTGAAGGAGTTCCGGTTCTCGGAGAACTACGCCCTCTTCTGGGACAAGCTCGAGAAGGCCAACTACTTCTTCGAGAAGATCATCGACCTGCGCGACCGCGACCTGGACGACCGGCGGGTCCACTTCCTCCTGGAGAACCCCTCCCCCGACGGCGGGGAATGGATCATGGTGGTCAACGTCATCCAGAAGTACGGGGCCCTGCCCAACGGCGCGATGCCCTGCACCTTCAACCGGATCAACTCCCGGTACATGAACTTCGTCCTGAACTACAAGCTGCGCGAGGGCGCCGCCGAGATCCGCGCGCGGCACCGCAAGGGCGCGAAGCTGCCCGCGCTCCGGGAGATCAAGGACGAATACCTCAAGGAGATCTACCGCATCCTCACCATCCACCTCGGCGAGCCCCCCGACCGGATCACCTGGGCGTACAAGCGAGAGAGCAAGGGCAAGCGGAAGAAGAAGGCGGCCGGCAACGGCCTCACCCGCTTCAACAACGTCACACCCGAGCAGTTCTACGACCGGGCCTGCGGCGTCGACCTCGACGACATCCATGTCCTCATCAGCGCCCCCATGAGCGGCATGAGCTACTACCGCCCCTACTCGGTGGAGTACTTCAACAACATGATCGGCGCCCGGGAACAGGTCTCGCTGAACATCCCCCCCGCGGAGCTCAAGAAGATCGCCGTCAAGGTCCTCAAGGACGGAGACGCCTGCCTCTTCGGCTGCGAGGTCCGGCTCGACATGCACAACAAGGAGGGCCTCCTCGACACCGAACTCTTCCACTACGACCTCGTCTTCGACACCACCTTCGAGATGGACAAGAAGACCCGCCTCGACTACCACCAGGCCCGCATGACCCACTCCATGGTCTTCACCGGCGTGGATCTCGTGAAGGGCAAGCCCGTCAAGTGGAAGGTCGAGAACTCCTGGGGCGAGCAGTTCGGCAAGAAGGGCTACTTCCTCATGAACGACAACTGGTTCGACGAGCACGTCTTCGAGGTTGTCGTCCCGCGGAAGTACCTCAGCAAGAAGATGCGCGACGCGTTCCGGAAGAAGCCCGTCGTCCTGCCCCCGTGGAGCCCGCTGGCCTAGTGCTACAACGCTACCGTCGGCATTCGCGGAGTCTTTTCGACCCTGATCGACAAGATTCCCCTAGCCCGGATTATTCATGAAGACGTAGCGAGGTTGCCGCAAGTGCCTGAGATGCGAGGAGCAAGACGATTCCGGTCCGGAGCGTGGCCAAAGCGCCACGTGAGGGCCGGAATCGTCGCAGCGACGAAGCAGATCATGTGCTTGCGGCGACCGCAGTAGTTTTCATGAATAATCCGGGCTAGGCGTTTGTTGGGTCCGGCTTCGGGACTTGCGAGCGAAGCGAGTTAAGTCCATATAACCCGGACGAGCCTTCAACCTTTTTGGTTCCGGCTCGTCCGGGTTATGGTCCAGCGCCCCCCTACCGCCTCGACTCCACCCGGAACAGCCGCGCCTGCACCCCCGAGCTCAGCTCCCCGGCGTTCGCCTCGTCCGTGTCCAGGTGGAACTCCAGCTGGAAGCTCGGCTTCACGCGGACCACCACCTCGTCGAAGATCAGACCGCGCTCGCCGGCCACCCGCACCTGGACCACGTCCCGGTCCTTCAGCCCGAACCCCAGCGCGTCCTCCGGCGTCATGTGGATGTGCCGCAACGCGCAGATCACCCCGCGGTCCAGCGTCACCCGCCCTTTCGGCCCCTCCAGCACCAGCCCGGGCGTCCCCTCCAGATCCCCCGAAAGCCGGATCGGCGCGTCGATCCCCAGTTTGAACTCCTCCGTGCGCGCGATCTCCACCTGCGACGCCGGCCGCTCGGGACCCAGCACCCGCAGGCGCTCCACACGCCCCTTCGGGCCGACCAGGTTCACCCGCTCCTCGCAGGCGAACTGGCCCGGCTGGGACAGCGGCGACTTGAAGGTGAGCGTGTGCCCCTTTCCGAACAGCGCCTCCACATGCGCCGGCGAGAGATGGACGTGGTGCGCGGAGACCCCGACCGGGATCTCCCGGTCCCGGGCGCGCATCAGCTGCGTGTACCCCTCGCGCTCCAGCGCCCGCGCCGCTTCCCGCGCGATCATCCGCTCCTCGTCCGTGGCCAGGACCAGCACGGGCAAGGGCGTCCACTCCGCCGAGATGTCGGGGACCTCCCGCCTTCCGGGCGGGGTGCGGTTCTTCTCCTCGTCCAGCACCACCCCGATCTTCGACAGCCCCTGGCAGACCCGCGCCCGGATCTCCGGCGACTTCTCCCCGATCCCCCCGGTGAACACCAGCGCGTCCAGGCCCCCCAGCGCGGCCCAGAAGGCCCCGATGTACTTCTTCACGCGGTAGCAGAACGCCTGCACCGCCGTCAGCGCCCGGTCGTTCCCCCGCTTCGCCTCCTCCAGCACCTCCCGCATGTCGCTCGACACCCCGCTCAGCCCCTTCAGCCCGCTCTCCCGGTTGAGCATCGATTCCATCTTCCCGGGCGGGAGATCGTACGCCTTCATCAGGAACAAAAGCGCCCCCGGGTCCACGTCCCCCGTCCGCGTCCCCATGATCAGCCCCTCGAGCGGAGTCATGCCCATCGAGGTGTCGACGCAGCGCCCGTGATCGATGGCCGCCAGGGAGGCGCCGTTCCCCAGGTGGCAGGTGATCAGCTTCAGCTCGTTCAAGGGGCGCCTCAGCACCGTGGCCGTCTTGTAGGCGATGTACTTGTGCGACATCCCGTGGAACCCGTACCGCCGCACGCCCGCCTCCTCGTACCATGCGTAGGGGAGGCCGTAGAGGTAGGCGGGCTTGGGGATCGTGCGGTGGAAGCCCGTGTCGAACACCGCCACCTGCGGCGTGCGCGGCATCCGCCGCCTCGCCTCCTCGATGCCCGCGAGGTTCGCCGGCATGTGCAGCGGCGCGAATTTCTCGCACGCCTTCAGCGATCTCATCACCCCGTCGTCCACCACCACCGCCTGGCCGTGCTTCTCCCCGCCGTGCACGACCCGATGCCCCACCACGTCGATCCCGTCCAGCGGCACGGAAGCCTCGATCGCCTCCATCATCGCCTCGAAGGCCGCGCCGTGACCCGCCCCCGCCAGCGGGACCGTGGTCGGACCCGAAGCGCCCTGGGAGACGTGTTCCATGCCTTCCAGCCCGATCCGCTCCACCGACCCCGCCAGGCCTCCCGCCGGATCCGCGCTGTCGAAGAGGCGGTACTTCAAGGACGAGCTCCCGCAATTCACCGTGAGGACGCGCCCCCCCTTTCGGAGGGGGAACTGCTTCAGACCGTAGGGGTCGGGCTCGGCCCGCCGCGCCTCGGCCACCGCGTCCCGTTCCCGGCGGTCCTTCTCCCGGTTGACCAGCCGTTTCGAGATCGTCGACGCCAGGGAGGTCGCCAGGCGGGGCTCCTTCACCAGAACCTCGTGGAGGGACGCGTGGGGGAGGAGAAGGACCTTCGCCGGCGAGTACGCCACGACGTCCGCCGTCGTCGGCTCCCCCGTCATCAGCGACATCTCCCCGAAGTACTCGCCCCGCCCCAGGACGGCCTGCCGGTCCTCCGTCCCGTCCGGATCCGTCCTGACGGCCTCCACCTCGCCTTCCGCCACCACGCCGAACAGCGTCCCCTTCTCTCCGAACCGGATGATCGGCTCGCCGGGGACGCAGGTCTTCACACGGCACGCCCCGGCCAGCGTCTCGTAGGACGCCGGGGAGAGGTCCTCGAAGCCGGGCGTGCTCTTGAGGAGGGAGAGGGGATCCATGAGGGGCCTCGCATTGCGTCGACATCCACGGGCGCAGGCGCGGGGGCGCTCCCCGCCCCGCCGCGCAGCTCAGGAGGGGCCGTGCGGGGAGGTCTTGTGGCGGGCGTCCTCCCTCGGGATCTCCATGACACGGCCGCAGTTCTTGCACTTGACCCGCTGGCCCGCCTCGAACTCGAAGATGTTGGTCTTCTGGCCGCAGACGCAGAAGACCACCCGGCGCTTCTGCTCCGCCTGGATCTCCTGGACCTGGATCGCGCTCAGGAATTCCTCCATCACCATCAGGCGGTCCACCGAGAGCCGGGCCCCGTTCTCCTCGGCCTGCCGCAGGCGCACAAGGACATGCCGTCCGTCCTCCGGGGCCAGGTATCCCTTCTCGATCGCGATCTTCACGAACGTCTGGTCGCTTTTCGTGGGCATGTCGCCTCCCGGGGGGGGTCACCCCCCGAACCGCTTTCGAATCCGCGCGGCGGCTTCCTCCACCCTTTCGATCGGCGGCACCAGGGCGAACCGCGCGAACCCCTCCCCCGGGTTCGAGCCGTCGGAAGCCGCATCGCTGATCCAGGGCCCCGGCGTCGCCACCACCGCCACCTCCGGATCGAGAAGTTCCTTGCAGAAATCGACGGCGTCCATCCCGTCCGGGAGCCTCTGCCAGATGTAGAGCGTCGCCTCGGGAAGGCTTTCCGGAAAGCCCGCGTCCCGGAACGCCTCCGCCAGGATGTCCCGCTTCTGCCGGTACGATTCGCGCATCGCCTCCACGTGCGTCTCGTCGGACAGGGCGGCCACCGCGGCGTCCTGGATGAAGGTCGGGGTGCCGGAGTCGAGGTTCGTCTTCACCTTGCGAAAGGCGGCCACCGCGTCGCCGTCGCCGCACACCCACCCGATGCGGTAGGTCGTCATGGCGCTCCGCTTGGACAGGGAGAAGACGGCCAGCACCCCTTCCCGCCCGAACTCGAGCACGCTTCGGGGCGGCTCGGTGAAGTAGGTCTCCGAGTAGGCCTCGTCCGAGGCGAGCAGGATGTCGTGTTCCCGGCACAGCTTGAGCGCCCGCTCGAAGAACGAGGGGGGCGCCACGCGCCCGGTAGGGCTGTTGGGGTAGTTGATCCAGAGCACGCGGGCCTTCTCGAGAACCGCCCCGGGCACGGCGTCCAGGTCGGGCAGGAAGCCGTTTTCGGGAACGAGGGGGAGAAAGTGGACGTTGCCGCCGGCGAACCGGGTCCCCCGCTGGTAGGGGGGGTAGCCGGGGGTGGGCACCAGGGCCGTGTCTCCCGGGTCGAGGAACGCCAGGGGGAGATGGAAGACGGCTTCCTTGGATCCCGCCGTGGAGGACACCTCGTGTTCCGGATCGAGCGCGACGCCGAAACGCCCTTGCATCCACGCTGCGGCGGCTTCGCGAAAATCCGCCGTGCCGATGTAGGGGGGATAGCCGGCGCGTGCCCGGGTCTCCACCGCCTCGCGGCAGGCGTTTCGCGCGACGACGGGGGCGGGATCGGTGGGATCGCCGACGCCGAAGTCGATGGGGTCGATCCCCTTCGCTTTCAGCCGGTCCACGCGCCGGTCCACCTCCGCGAAAGCGTAGGCGCCCAGCGTCCGGATTCGCTCGGCGATGTGCATGGTCCTCTCGGCCGATTCGCCTAGTCCGCCGGCATCCAGAAGTTGCCGTCGGAGCCCTGTCCTCCCACCATGCCCATGAGGTTGTCCGGGTTCTCACCCTCCGGATTGAACGCGGCGGAAGGCGCGGGTCCGTGATCGCCGGAGTAGGCTCCCCGCGAGGCGTACACCTGTCCGTTCTGGTTGACGAAAAAGGTCTGGACTCCCGTTTTTCCCTGCAGCGCGGGCCAGGCGTAGGCGCACCACGCGGTCTCCTGGAGGGGCGCCACGGCCTCGTCTCCCGGCGGCACCTGCATCGTTGCCGAGACGGCGTCCTGCTTTCCGGGGAGGAAGACCTTGAAGTAGTAGCCCGACTTCACGGAACGCCCCTCGGCGTCGATGAGGCCGAAGAGCTGCGGGATGAAGGGGGAGGCCGCGTAGGTGGGCCCTTCCAGGCCGCCGGGGGTCCGGCAGGGCGAGGTGCCGGCGAGTTCCTGCAGGAAGCCGTACTCGCCGACCCCGTTGACGTTCTGGTCGACGGCGACGGCGTTCTTGAACATCTCCTGGCCGGTGGAGATCGCCTTGAGGCTGGCGATGGCCGAGGTCTCGTTGGCGCCGGACCGCGAACGCATCAGGCCCGGAATGGCCACGGCGGCCGTGACGCCCACGCCCACGACGCCGAGCAAGGCCCCCGTCGTCACGCCCGTGGTGGAGTAGGAGGAGACGAGGACGCCGCCGGGCCGGTTGGCGACGGCCGTCAACGAGGGGGAGAGGTGCCGGGAGACGGCGTCGGCGGTGGGAAGCGCGGCCGTCTCGAACGGCACGCCCAGGCCCCGCCGGAGGAACACTTCCGCCATCTGGGCGATGGGCAGAAGCGAGTTGTAGACGAGGCGAAACGTGGAATCCAGGTCGTAGTACAGGACGATCCCGGGATCGCCGGGCATCTTCTCCATCAGTTTCTTGAATTCGGACGCGTCCTTCAGCGGCGTCTTGACCGGCTTCCCCCGCTCGTCGATGAACGTCTTCAGCGTCTGGACGAGGTTCGAGGTGTACAGCGTGCCCCCCTCGATGAAGTAGGCCGAGAAGGAGGTCAGGTTCATCATGATCATCTCGCCCGGGCCGAAGTTGCCGAGCATGTCCATGCCCCCGCGGCGGCGGGGGCCCGGAGGCCCTCCCGGCCGGCCGGGCATGCCTTCCTCGGCTTCCGGCAGCTTCGCCACGAAGTAGCGGATCGACCGGTCCTTCCACGTCAGGTCCCGGCGTTCCATGCCCGCGGCGTCGTAGAGCCTCTGCAGCGTCGCCTCGAAGGCGATCGGGTCCTTCATGACCACCGACGTCACCGAGTGGGGGAAGACGCCGCCGCCCTCCGGAAAGACGCTCCAGCTGCTCACCTCGCCCCCCATCGACCCCAGAAGATCGGTCCGGATCATGACCCCGGCGTCCTTCTCGAATTTTTCGATCTCCGCCGTGAGATCCGCCCACATCTCCTCGTCGACCTGCTTGATCATCTCGAACGCGCGGTCCCAGGTCCTGGCCAGGTCGATGTTCATCGCCATGAAGGAGACCGCGTCCTCGGGGACCATCGGCAGGGCGGGCATGGAGGTCACCTTGGGCGTCAGCATCTTCAAGACGCCCTTCCGCGGGCCGGGCGCGTGAAGGTAGATGCGGTCCCGCACCCCTTCCTCCGTGAGGGAGACGGCCATCCCGAAGGCCTCGAGCCCTTCGATCCCCACGGCGTCGAGGATCCTGTCGGACTCCGCCGCGTCCTTTTCGTTTTCCCCCATCATCGCGCGGAACGACTGGATCCACCCCGGCACGTCGGCGTAGAGGAGGAAGGAGGCGTTTCCTTCCGGCGCCGTTTCCTCCTTCACCCGGACGAACGCGTCCTTGGAGGCCAGGCTCGCCAGCGAGCCGTCGCGGGCGCGGGCGAGCATCCCCTCCATGATTTCCTTGTCCGTGGCCGCCAGGAGCGTCGGTCCCGCCATCACGAAATGCAGCCGCAGCTCCTCGTCGCCGACGGCCGTGATCTTCCAATCCCCGGATTCCCATTCCCCGCGCTCCAGCCCCGGGTTCTCCTCCATCAGCGTCTTCAGCGCCCAGTCCAGGATCCTCTCCATCTCCTCGCGGTGCTCCCCGAAATCCAGGGCCATCGCCGCCCTGGGCACGGGCGGGCCTCCCCCCTGCTCCTCGGGCATCGAGACCACGGCGAGGGAGAACTGGCCGTCGAGGACCTGGAGGGCGTCGTCGAAGGTCAGGCCCAGCTCCTCCTCGAACTGCTGCTCGAACTTCTCCTTGTACTGCTCGACGTTCCCGAGCAGCGTGTCCACCGCGTGCTCGACCTCCGGGTCGTTCCAGATCTTGTACAGGCCCGTGTTCTTCCAGTCCTCCCGCGTCTTGCCGATGTCCGGAAAGGAGAGAAAGAGCAGGGTGTCCTCGGGAACCAGCGTCTCGAGCGGGACGCGGTCCTTGCCCAGTTCCGCGTCCACCCGCCCGCCGGTCCAGACCAGAAGCGCCGCGACCGCCAGCCCCAGAACGAGGTCCGAGGGGCGCAGGGCCCGCCGGGCGTGGCGGCAGAACATCCGGGTTTTCATGGTGCCTCCTGGAAATCATCGGAGCCGAAAAGACGCTTCCCGCGGCGACCCGCCGCCTCGAGGAAGCGAAGCGCGGAAAGACTACCAAAGGCCCCCCTCCCCCTGCAAGCGGGATTACCTGCGAAGAACCTTCGGGCCGTGGCGGCCGCGGTTGACGACGCGCCAGGAGAAAGGCTTGCGTCGGTCCCCCCCCTTTTCGCCGGGAAAGGCCGGACCGAGGTCACGTCCCCGGCCCGCCTCCTCCCAACCGGGGAGGGAAGGGATCAGGATCCGGAGGGCATCCTCGAGGACGAGGGCGTTCGCCTCGTAGACGGCGAGGTCCGCCTGTTCCCAGGCTTCGAGGCGGGGCGGGCCGGGAAGCCGGACGTCGATGCCGTCGTCGGAGGCCCTTTCCAGCGCCTTTTCCCGGGCCTCGATCCGCAGGTCGTGTTCGATCCGTTCGCGGAGGCGCGAGCGGGCGTGGTGGAGGGTGAACGCGATGTCGAGGAAGTCCCCGGCCGTCAGGTCCGGGAGGGCTTCGTCCAGGATCCCGGGATGCCGGCGCCCCCAGGCGAGAAAGGCGGGCAGGGTCTTCAGAACCACGGGCGGATTCCTCGTCGCCAGACGGTCTCCCAGCCGCTCGGCCCCGGCGGCCCACAGGAAAACGTTGGTCTCGGTGAGGGGCTCCCGGGAGAGGGAGAGGCACGCGGGCTTGGATGCGGCGGACGGCGCCGACACGATCAGGTAGACCACCCCCCCGAAGAGAAACAGGGCCGAAACGAGCACGACCGCGTGCAGGCGGGCGACGCCCGCTCGAGGAAGAAGCCCCGCGGGGCCCGGGATGCCGCCGGCTCGGATGTCTTCGCGGTCACCCATGTCGCCTCCGGAAACGTCCGCCCGGTCCTTCAATTCCGGGGACAGAGAAGGACCGTCTGGACGGTCTCCTCGAAACCCAGGCCGGTCTGCCGCCGGGAGGGGTTCGAGGGGCGGTCCACCTGGAAGGTGATCCGGACCGCGCCGGGTTCGATCACGCCTTCCGGGTTCACGCGGGTCCCCCCGGCGTACCAGGACGGATTGTTGAGGAAGGTGCTGGCCTCGAAATCGGACACGCCGAGACCGAATTTCCGCATCGCGGTCCGGACCTGATGGGTCCCGGCGAAGGCGCTTCCCCCCACCACGACGGTCGCAGCGCCGGTCCGGCGGTCCACGTCGATCCGGAAGGACCGTCCGAGCGCGCTGTCCCACCGGGCGTAGGAGAGCCTGTTGCCCGCCGAGGCGTCCGGGGCGAGTCCGAACTGCTCCCCGTCGGCGTCGAGCACGAACGCGCCCAGGAAATCCGTCATGGGGGGGGACTCGATGACCAGGTCCCCGTCGAAGTCCAGGAGATCGTAGAGGTCGGCGGGGACGCCCGAGGCGTCCTGGATGCTCTCGGCGAAGAAGGCGTACCGCCGGATGTCGTAGAACCCCGTCTGCGGGTCGCGGAAGGGGCAATAGAAGACGATGGATTGCCACCGGGGCTCGTAGCCGCTCGATCCGCCGTAGGAAAAGGTGCGGTCCGCCTTTCTCGGCGAGAAGACCATCAAGCCGCCGAAATGGACTTCCGCGCCGAGCGGAAACCCGCAAAAAGGGCACGTCCCCCCGGGGGGGAGATGCCCGAAGAGCCTTCCCCTCGCGTCGGATGGCGTGAAGGAAAACGAAGCCGGCGGGTTCGCCGGCGAGCCCGTCTGCGGGTTGTTCCGCGTCGGCTGGCCCAGGAAGGCGCGGGGGACGATGGGGAGGACGCCCGCCGCTTGGGATCGGAACGCCCAGGAGCAGGCCGGATTCGTGCACTCGCTCCACCCCTCGTCCGCAATGCCGGGCGCGAGCGTGCTTCCCCCCACCGTGGGGGTCGCGCTGAGGTAGTTCCGCGCCACGTCGATGGAGACGACGCCGTTCGCGTCCCGGTAGGCCGACCAGTCGCCGGCGAAGACGTAGGCGTACGAGGTTTCCCGGACGTCCCGTCCCACGGCGTCGATCAGGCGGGACGCCGTGCCCTCCACGGAATTCAGGGCGACGCCGGTCCTCATGCTCGTCTGGGCCGGCCTCAGGAGCTGGCAGACGACGACCGCCAGGACGGCGAAGATCGCGGAGGCGACCGCGACTTCCAGCAGCGTGAAGCCGGTGCTCGACGTTTCCTTGCGCATCATGTTCCCTTCCTTCACCGCGTGCCCAGCACCGTGGAGTAGTATCTCGTCTTCACGCCGTGCCGGCCCCGCCACCGGATCCGCACGGTGACGGGCAGGAGGCTGGGCTCGTCCAGCGTGTCGAAGATCCCGTTGCCGTCCGTGTCGAGATAGTCCGCTCCCAGCGCCCCTTCGTTCCCCGTCCAGGGCAGGGGGAACGGGACGCCCAAGCGGCTCCTCGCCTCCTGGAGATCCGCCGAAGTCCAGGGCGCCGTGGACGAGGGGTCGGGAGGCGATCCGTCCTTCCACCGCCAGAAGATGACGCGCCCGACCTGGCTCCCCGGCGGGGGCGCGGCGAGGCCGAAGACCTCGAAGGTCTCCTCCGGCCCGCCGGGGCCCCACCTGAGGTAGGCCGCGCGGAGGTCCCTCATGCCCCGCATGCCGGAGAAGACCTGTTCGGCGGCGTTCTGCGCGAGAAGCGCCTCCTTGTTGGCGCTCTGGAGATCCGAGGAGGAGAGAAGCCCCGTCAACAGCGCGATCAGGGCGACGGCGACGACCGCCACCGCGATCATCACCTCGATCAGCGTGAATCCGGACCGGCCGGGCTGTGGGCCGCGTCGCATCGTGTCTTTCCTCCTCCCGGTTGCCTCTACTGTTCCTCGTAGGCGGAAAACGCCGGATCGAGAATGTACCGGTTCGTGGGGATGTACACGGGGAGGTTCGTGTCGATGGTCCCGTCGTAGTAGACCAGGGCCGTCCCCGTGACCCGGTTCTCCGTGACGAGCGCGTGCCGGTCGTCCAGGTTGGCGGCCGTCATGACCCCGTTCAGGTCGCTCGTTCCGGACTGGTGAATCTGTTCCCGGGCCACGATGACCCCCTCGAAGACCTGGTCGCCGGAGCTGGATGCCCCCGTCAGCTTGATGTCGCCGCCCGCCACGAAGAGCAGCTGGGTGGCCGGCAGGGCCGAGATGTAGGTCCCGTTCCCCGTGACCTGGAGGTTCCCCGTCGCGATGATGGACATGTTGACCGGCGGCGGATTGTTGCCGCCGACGCCGGACAGCTTCACGTTCCCCTCCAGATACGCCACGCCGGTATAGCTCACCTGGCCGCTGAGGGTCCATTCCCCCGTCGTCCCGTCCAGCTTCCAACCGCCGAAATTCGCCCCCGGCGGGGAGACCTGGGTTCCGTTCGCGTCGTAGACCGCCCCGTCCGCGGCGAAGATGTGCGTGGCCAGGCTCTTGAGGGTTTCCGGCCGGGGGTCGGGCAGATCCGCCTCGGGCGCGGCGGGGTTCACGGCCAGCGGCGCCCCGTTCAGGTTCAGCACCTGCGAGGTGTTCCCCGTGATGCCGTTGCACGCGGTCGCGGTCTGCTCGATCCGGGCCGCGCCGCCCGAAAGCGTCAGCACGTCGTTGGAATGGACGCTGCCCCCGTCGCCGGTGATGTCGCTGGTGCCGGAGACCTCCAGGGCGGAGCCGGCCGCGATGGCCGAGTTGGGGGACCACAGCGGCGGGTCCGGCGGAGGCTGCTCCTCGGTGAAGATCGCGCTGCACACGACCCTGGATACGATGCCGCCGGCGCCGGCAGGGTAGCGGCCGAGGGCGAAGACGGTGACCGACCCCGACTCGTCCCCCTCGTCCACCGTCCCGTCGCCGTCGTTGTCCAGGCCGTCCAGCTCGGAGAACAGCGTGTAGGCGAAGAATTCACCCCCGGAAAGGGGCGAGGGCTGGACGTGGCTCTCCCCGAAATCGGGCCAGCCGTTGTTGTTCGCGTCGTCGCTGGCGGTCCACCACAGGGTCCCGATCCGGCCGAGTTGGCCCTCCAGCCCCGCGATCTCGGAAGCGGAAAAATGGCCGTAGGGCACCTCGGGCGGATGGACGTCGCATCCGTCGTCCACCTGGCCGTTGGCGTCGTTGTCCTTGCCGTCGGTCACCTGGCGCAGGTTGTTCATGGAGAGCATGGCCCCGCTCTCCGCGATCTCCCGCGAC
>CAZDSO010000149.1:0-12414 GCA_964508045.1 uncultured Planctomycetia bacterium
TCGCCGTGGTCCCGGGCCGGGTGTCCGCGTGGCCCGGAACACACGCCTCCCACAATCGGACGGCTGAAATCGGAAACCTGAAATCCCTACCAGGGCAACCAAACCGGCCACGATGCGAAGGGCTCCGCGGGTTGGCGCAGGCGGAACAAAAATTTGACAAATATGCAAAAACCTTGTTCAATCCTGTCCATCCCGATTCCGGATGGTCTTGCCATGGATATCGGCCGCACGATCCGCAACCTGAGAACACGCAAGGGATGGAAGGCGGGCGCGTTCGCAGAGCGCCTGGGCGTGTCCAAGTCCTACATCTCGAGGATCGAGCGCGAGCACCGCCGGATCAACACGGACCTTCTGGATCGCATCGCCAAGGCGCTGGAGGTTCCCCCGGCCGTCCTGCTCGGCGGCCAGGAGGAGGAGGCCTGGACGCTCCGGGAGGAAACCGAAGCCGTCTACCAGCTGCTCCTCGAGGATCGGGTGTTCAACCCCCGTTTCGTGGACGCTTCCGTGGCGTGGCTTGCGGAGGTCGTGTTTCCCCGCCACGAGCCCTTCGCGTCCGCCGCCGGATGGGAGGAACAGGTTCTGGAGACGGTGGGGGGGGAAGACGAGGCGTTCCGCCGTCTTCTGGGCCGTTTCCGGGAGGACCATGCCGACATCCTCCCGTTGAATCCCCGGCCGCAAATCCCGTATGCCCGCTTTCGCGAGTCCGCCCAGACGGCCTTGCGAGGCCTGTCCGGCCGGGAGAAGACGGATCTGGTGTCCAGGCTCTTTCCGGCGCTTCTCCGCACGCGCCACCGCTGGCCTCCGGCGATGCAGGGAATCCCCTGCCTGGTCCCGAAACCGGGAGAGCAGGTCGGCGTGGCCGTGGGTACCCTGCGTCTTCCCGAGATGCAGCTGGACGGGAAGGAGACACCGGAACCCTCGATGGTGGAGATCCTTCCCGGAGAGGGCTCCGAGCACCTTCGCGCGGTGGTGATCGCCGACTCCTCCATGGCGCCGAAATACGAGCCCGGCGACGTGGTGGTCTTCGACATGGCCCGCCGGGCCCGAAGCGGGGAGCGGTCGGTGGTCGCCGTGAAGGACGGCCGTTGGGGATGCAGGATCCACCGGCGCCGGGGGCCCCTGGTCCAGTTCACGCCGCTCAACCCCCTCTACGAGCCCTGGTTCCTCAAGCCGGAGGAGATTCTCTGGCTGCATCCGGTGGTGCGGAGCTTCTCGGACTAAGGGCCCGCGCAAGAAGTACTTCCCATGTTCAGATCGCAACGATGACATGGGCGGCCCTCGTCACCGCTGGCTGCGTTGCTCCTCCTCGGGGTGGCCAAGGCCACGACCTCGTCGTCTACGGGCAGACGGCCGGACAAAGCAGGTCTTTCGAACCTGATCGACATGATTTCTGTTCTGATCTACAGGATCTCGACTTGAGGGCCATTCCTTAACAGAAAAAGATCATGTGAATCAGGCTCGAGAAAACAACGCAGCCCCGGCTGCAACGCCGTTGCCGGGCTAGCGGGCCAGGCGGAGGCCTCTTTTCGCGGCGTGCTCGTACACCGCCCGGTACTCCTCCGCGGTGATGCCCCGGGCGATCTCCGGGAAGGCGTACGCCCGATGCATGGGCCGGTACTGGGCCATGACGTTCACGTAGGTGTCGGTGGAGATCTCCTCGGCGAGGAAATCGAGGATCTCGACGCCTTCCTCGACGCCTTCGGGCATGACGAGATGGCGGACGAGAAGGCCCTTCGTCGTGACGCCGTCGCGGATCTCAAGATCGCCCACCTGCCGGTGCATTTCCCTCACGGCTTCCCGCATGACGGTCGGGTAGTCGGGCGCGTCGAGAAAGCGGGCGGCGCTTTCCGCCCGGCTGAATTTCATGTCCGGCATGTAGATGTCCACGAACCCCTCGAGCAGGCGGAGCGTTTCGATGGACTCGTATCCGCCGCTGTTGTAGACGATGGGAAGGTCGAGGCCTTTCTCCCGTCCGAGGCGCACGGCCTCCATGACGGAAGCGGCCTGGTGGGTGGGGGTGACGAAGTTTACGTTGTGGCAACCCCGCTTCTGCAGTCCCAGCATTCCCGTCACGAGCCTGTCGAGGGAGATCTCCTTCCCGGCGTCGCCGGTGCTGATGTCGAAGTTCTGGCAGAAGACGCAGTGGAGGTTGCAGCCGGAGAAGAAGACGGTCCCGGATCCGCCGCGCCCGACGAGCGGGGCTTCTTCGCCGAAATGGGGGGTGATGCTGGAGACGAAGGGAAGCCGTCCGGCGCAGCAAAGCCCCGTCTCGCCGGCCAGGCGGTCCACCCCGCACCGTCTCGGACAGAGTGTGCACTGCGGCGACATCAGGGCCTGAGCGCGACGCACTTTTTCCCGCCTCTCGTCCGTCGAATCCTGCACGGGTCCATTGTCCGGTCCGGGGCGGCGGGATGGCAAGAGGGGACCGGGGGGAGGCGTTGGCGGTGTACGAAAGAAGATCCGTCAGATTTCAGCATCTTTCAACAGCCCTACGAAGGAAGGACCGTACGAGCGGCTCGATCCCGGGAAAAATTTTCCCGTCCCCGGCGCATCAAATCGGCAATCAAAGGTTGCAAAGTCCTTCCGACTCGGCTATATCTATGAGTCTCTTGGGTGGGGTCCCCGGCGTCTTCCCCCTCCGGCGCCGGGAGACCGGGTCCGTCCTCCGCCGGCCGACCCGAGAGGGGGCCGGGCATCGATACGGAGTGTGGAAGAGGAGGTCGATGATGGGTCGTGGGCGAATGATCCTGGTCGTCGTCTTCATCGCCGGCGCGGCGGGGTTGTGTTCGGGGAGGGCGTTCGCCGATTCGCAGGCCTCGATCCGGGGCTTGCTGGACGAACCGGGCCTTCTTTCCCTTCTGGAGCGGAGTTCGGTGGCAGGGCGGTTCGCGCCCGTGGCCCAGGACGCCATCACGGAGTCGGAATACGACCGCCTGACGGGGGTGCGCAAGCGGGTGGGGATCTCGCTGATTGCGGGTTTCGGTCTCATGGGGGGCTCGGACGCGGGGGCGTTCCGGTACAAGTACTCGGACACGTCGACGGGTTCGACGAGTTACAACGACCTGTTCGATACGGAGGGGTACGGAGGGGCCGTCGAGGTGAGCCTCATCGTGTCCCCCGCCTACTCGGTGCATCTTGGGGGCGGCGTTCTCCACCACAAGGGGGGGCCCTTCGCGAACAACGACTTCACCGACCTGTACCGCTTTCCGTTCTACCTCGGGGTGCGGCTCAACGCGCCGCTGGCCCTGGATTTCGACAAGTGGCTCGACTTCGAGAACCCGGAGTACGTGACGGGGCTGATCCCTTTCGTGAAGGTCAAACTCCAGGGGACGTGGTGGTCGCGGGTGGAGATTTCCGGGGCGGCGCTTCCGCCGTACGAGACGTCGCGCGACTACTTCGTCCAGGGTCTCTATCCGGAGCTCGGCGGGGGAGGCGGCGTGGAATTCCGTGTCGGTTCGATCGCCGTGTTCGGCGAGGTGAGCCTCAGCTATCAGCTGTTCAGCCCGCGTCTTTCCAAGTACTTCGCCAACGACCCCACGTCCGAGGACGAGATCGTTCCCGGCGTCCCCTTCGAGTTCTTCTTCCAGGGTGGGCTCACCTACTACTTCGGCAGCGGGCGCATCTTCCACGTCGTTCCGGAGTGATCCTCCCTCCCCTCGCGGCCTTGACCCGCACCTCGCTCCGGGGATAGACTCCTCCCCATGGCCGGCAGGCTCTTGAACATCTACCGGTTCGCGGTGGTCCGCCACCCCTGGATCGCCCTGCTCCTCGTCCTCGTGCCCGTGGCGGTTCTCGTTTCCTGGATCCCCTCCTTCCGACTGAACGTCGCCTCCGACGCCATCATCCTCGAGGACGACCCGGGCCTGAGGGTCTACGACGCCTCCCGTCTGATCTTCGGCTCCGACGACTACATCATCATCGCCTTCAAGGACGACGACGTCTTCTCGGACGGGAACATCCGTCTCATCGCGGATTTGACGGAGGAACTCTCGGCCGTCGACGGCGTGAGCGACGTGATGAGCATCACCTCGGAGCCGCTGTTTCTGAGCCCGCCGCTCGGCGACAACCTGATCAGCCTCATGATGCACCTCCAGGGAGGGGATTCCGTCACGCTGGATTCCAAGGCGTGCGACCGGGCGCGGGCGCGCGAGGAGCTCACCACCTCGGGCGTCTGGGCGAACAACATCGTCACGCCGGACGGGACCTGCACGGCGATCCTGGCCTACCTGATGCAGAAGAGCGAGGGGCACGAGGTCGAGAGGCGGATCCACGAGATCGACCGCCGGCTCGAGGCGGGCGAGGGCGACGCGGCCGCCCTCCGCGCCGAGCGCCGCCGCCAGGACGCCCGCCTCCAGGAGATCGTGAACGACCGCCGCGACCGCCGCGCGCGGGTGCTCCAGGACGTGCGTGAGGTCGTGGACCGTTTCGAGGACGCCTCGGACAAGACGTTCTACGCGTCCGGGCTCCCGGTGATCTTCGTGGACATGATGACGTACGTCCGGCGGGACATCATGCTGTTCGGCTTGCTGGTCGTGTTCTTCCTCACCGCGATGCTCGGCATCGTGTTCCGGCGCCTGCGATGGCTGGTGCTGCCCATGGCGGCGGGGCTGGTCACGGTGGCCGCGGTGGTGGGGACCATGGTGGCGGCCGGCATCCAGACGACGGTGATCACGTCGAACCTCACCTCCCTGCTCATGATCCTCAGCATGGCCCACTCCATCCATTTCGCCGTGCGGTACGACGAGGAGAGGGCGCTGGATCCCGGCGGGGCGAAGCGCGACTGGATCCTCCGGGCCGTGAGGCACATCGGGGTCCCCTGCTTCTACATCTCCGCCACGACGGCCGTGGGGTTCTTCTCCCTCGTCATCTCGGGGATCCGGCCCGTCATCGAGTTCGGCCAGTACATGTCCCTGGGCGTCCTCCTGTCCTTCGCGGTCACCTTCCTCGTCGTCCCGGCGGGGCTGATGCTCTGGCCGGTCCGCGACCGGCGGCCGCCCCCGCCCCCTTCCGGAACGGGCCTCTTCCAGCCCCTGGCCGCCCTGACCCGGAGACACCGCTGGACGGTGCTCCTTCTCGGCGCGGCGCTGACCGTCTTCTCCGCCGTGGGCATCTCGAAACTCGACGTGGAGACGATCTTCGCCGACTACTTCCCCGAAGACACGGAGATCCACAAGGGCCTGGAATTCATCGACCGGGAGCTGGGCGGCACCTCCTCCCTCGAAGTCATCCTGACCGCCGAGGAGGAGGAATACTTCTGCACCTGGGAACATCTCGAGCGCCTCCGGAAGATCGAGGACTACCTGGACGACGTCCCGGAGGTCGGCAAGATCCTTTCTCCCGTCACGTTGATGGACGAGATGGACCGCGTCCTCGTCGCGTACGGAAGCCCCCATCCCCCGGGCCGGGACCGCCATCCGGCCAAGACGCTTCTGTTGCCGCTCACGCTGATGGGCGGCGAGGAGATCGGCGAGGACCGGGCCCCGCTCTACGCCTACATGGACCCGACCTGCCGCATCGCCCGCGTCTTCATCCGGATCCAGGAAACGTCGGAAACCCTCGACCGGAAGAAACTGGTCGACGACCTGCGCGCCTTCCTGGACGAGGAGATCGCCTCTCCCGAGGTCAAGGCCGAGGTGACCGGCGTGTTCGTCCTCTACGCCAACATGCTCCACTCCCTTTTCGATGGCCAGGCGAAGACCTCCCTTCTGGTCTTCGCCGCCATCCTCGTGATGATGGTGATCCTCTTCCGCTCGCCGAGGCTCGGCCTGCTCGCCCTCGTGCCCAACGTCGTCCCCATCGCCTTCGTCCTCGGGCTCATGGGCTGGGTCGGGGTGAACCTGGACGCCAACAACATCATGATCGCCAGCATGTGCCTCGGCATCGCCGTGGACGACACCCTGCACTACGTCTTCCGGTATCGGGAGGAGATCCAAAAGGACGGCGACTCCCTGGGAGCCATGACTCGCACCCACAACACCATCGGCAAGGCCATCGTCCTCACCTCCCTCGTCATCGTCTCGGGCTTCATCGTCCTCGCCTTTTCCAATTTCATCCCCACGCGCAACTTCGGCCTCTTCTCCTCCCTGGCCATGGTGGCGGCGCTGCTGGCGGCCATGACGCTCCTGCCCGCCTGCCTCGTCATCTTCAAGCCCATCGGGCGCAAAGGCGCGCCGGCGAGAAAGGCGGGGGAGGGGGAAGAGGCGGGGAAAAGGGACGCGTAGGATGCAACGGGTCTTGTTGTTCGGTGATTGCGTGGGTGAGTGGGTACGAGGTTGCCGCCGATGAAATCTGAAAACTACAATCCCCGCCCGACATCACCCGAAAACCGGCCACATCGCGCAAGCCTCACCTTGCCTGCGTCTTGACAGCCCCCGGGAAGGTCCTACAATGCCTAGGCATCGGCGCGGGTGTAGCTCAGTTGGTAGAGCACAGCGTTGCCATCGCTGTTGTCGTGGGTTCGAATCCCATCACCCGCTTAACACGCCCCTCATTCAAGCCCGGGATAGGTTGACCACGACGTTCACTCAAAGATCACCCTCTTCTTCCAGCGTGTGGGCGTCGAAGCGGGATCCGAATTCCTCCGCGCAGAAGAGGCACAGGCCGCCCCCCGACGCGCCCTGCAGACCGTGCTCCTCGCAGAAGCCCGCCCCGCAGGAGGTGCACACGCCGATGGCGCTCCTCTCCCGTCCGAAGAACCGGTCGCAGATCCGGCACGTAGTTTCCGCCACGGATCAGTTCCCCCACCAGGGCGTGTCTTCCTCGCCGCCGCCTCCCCCGCCGCTTTCCGATCCGCCCGGCGGCTGGCCTCCGCCCGTTCCGCCGCCGGCCGGCGGCTTGGAGGGGGGCGCCGCCGAAGGCGCAGGGCCGGCGCTTCCGCCCGCGATCCGCACCGCCGTGCCCGTGACGATGGTGGTGGACTTGATGTAGAAGCTCAGGATGCGCAGCGTATGACGGTCGACGTGGACGTCGATCAGAACGTCGGCGCCCCGGGCCTTCCCGAGGGCGTTCTTGTAGGCCGTGGTGATCCCGTAGTCGCCCATCGCAAAGAGGCCGAGGTAGTTCTCCACCGTCGACTCGCCGCGCACCTGCCCGAGGAGCTGGCATGCCTTGTCCTCGAGGTAGACCTCCTTGTCCCCGGGCTCGTACTGGACGGGTCGCGCCGTATCGGAGTAGACCAACCCGATGTGGGGGATGACGGCGCAACCGGAGACGAGACTCGCGCCGAGCAGCAAGACGGCGCACTTGAAGACGCTTCCAGGCTGCATGCTTCTCTCCTCGAAAGGCCCCTCTCGAAGCCGAAACGCTGAATTATACAGGATCCCCGCGCGGGATCAAGGGACAGCGAAGCAGAGGCTTTCGCGCTGCAACCGTTAAAGTGATGCACGAAGCCATGAAGCAGACGGCTCACAAGGACCGCCGGCTTCCAGCCGGCAGCACTTCAGGTCGGATCGCGGACATCCTGTCCGCAGCACCTCGTCCCGCATGGTTGCGCCACTCCACTTCGTTCCGTGGCTCACTACGAACGTCAGAGCGAGCCACATCGATGGGCTCGGGGGCCCGCCTTCGCTTGGTTTGTACGAGCGTGGGCTAGGGGGGGCTACGAATATCTCAAATCTGAAATCCCTACGCATTTCGCGAAGAAGGTCGGCCCGTGACGTGAGCGAGGTCATTCGTACCCCGCCCACCCCCATTTCTGACTCAGCAATTCTGTTGCTTCATGACAAAGACGATGCCGGGGGTTCGCCGCCGGCTACTACCCCGGCATCGCGATGCGATTCGGCCCCGAGCGAATGCGGGGGGCGCGGGACGCGGGTCTGGCCGTCGCGGGCGCGGGGGCGCGGTCCGTGGAGCGCGCCCGGCTGGCGTTCGACGGATTGGAGGGGCGGAAGCCGAGGTTGTTGTTGCGGTTGCGGCAACGAGGTCCTCGACGGGCAGGCGGCCTCTTTCGTACAGGTGAAAGCGCCGGCCGAGACGCTTTCGAAACCGCCGCCAGGTCTCACGACGAAGACGCATACCCGTCGGGAGCACCCTGAAGCCGAGAAAGGGCCAGCCGGATGCACAGGAAAATATCTGCGTGACGCGCGGGTTGAGGCGAAGCCGGAGTTCCTTGCCCAACCACGAGCCGAGCCGGTCCCGCATTCTCATCAACGTTTCACGGTCTTTTCCGAAAAGACCGAAATCGTCCATGTAACGGCAGTATCCCTCCGGCTTCGACTCATGGCGAATGAAGAGGTCCATCTTGTCAAGGTACAGGTTCGCAAGCCACTGGCTGGTCAGGTTGCCGATCGGGAGGCCGCGCCCGTTCTCCCCGCCGTGGTCGATGATCCGGAAAAGGAGCGCGAGAAGGCGCCGGTCCTTGAACTTTCTATCGAGTAGCTTCTTGAGAACCGCGTGATCGACGCTCGAAAAACACTTCCCGATGTCACTCCTCAAAACCCATTTCGATTTCCGTGAAAGGGTGACGGCGCGGGCCAGCGCGGCGTCCACGCCCTTTCCCTTCCGGCACGCGTACGAGTCGTGGTCGAACCAGCGCTCGAAGTGGGGCTCCATGACACCCATCAACGCCTGGTGGAGCACGCGGTCCCGGAACGGCGCGGCATGGATCGTCCGGGGCTTCGGATCCCGGATCTCGAAGGCGCGGAGCTCGCCGGGCCGCCAGGAACCGTCGAGGACCTCGCGACGGAGCGAAAGAAGCTCCGTTTCCAGTCCGAAGGAAAACCGGTCCACGCTCCTGCGGTGGCGCTTTCCCTTGCGCGCGCGCAGGTAGGCGGCGTGGAGGTTGCCGAAGTCCGCCACGGCTTCGAAGAGGTTCCCGATGCGTTTCATGATCTCGGCAGCCATGGCTCGGCAGGAGCCCGCCCGGACAACCGTCCGGTCGGACGGGCCTCGCCCTCCATGCATTGGTTTTCCTTTTCCGATCGGCTCCAGCCCCCGAGCATGCGCCCGCAGGCGTCGATCCCCTCCGCCAGATCCTCGTACTGCCCTCCAGAGACGATCCTGCGCTCGAAGCAGATCCGGACCAGGACGCGCATCTGTTCGAGGGCGAGGTTGCCCTCCCGGAAAAGCGCGGAGCGCTCGCGCGTGTATCGAAGCCGTACGATGCACTCCATCACGTCCAGCCCGCGGTCGATGAGACGGTTTCCCAGGGTGGGGCGGAGGCTCTTGGGGAACCGCCCGGCGCGGTCGAGGATCTTGCCGAGGACGTCGTACCAGTGGCTGAACACGGGGAGTTCCTTCTTCATCATCCTTCCTTTCAATCCGCATCGTCACGTGCGGCCTCGGGATCCTCCCCGGGCGCCTGGAACCGCCCCTCATCCCCCTTGTGTTCGTCTTTCCCCGTAATGACTTCCTGCTCGCACTTCTCCTTCTTCGCCCCCGCCTGCTTCGAGGGCTTCCGGCTCTTCACGTTCCTGGACGGCTTCATCTCATTCGGGACCACTCCCGAAGAAACGACACCCAGGATCTCGCGGCCGAACCTTTCGGCGCGCCCTTTTCCAAGCCCCGGAACTTCCTTCAAGGCCGACAGGGTCTTCGGCTTCTCGTTGGCGACGTGCGCGAGCTGCACGTTGGTGAGGACGATGTAGGGCGGGACCGCGTCCGCCCGGGCACGAAGCGTTCGCCATGCGCGCAGCGTCTCGAACAGGGAGGCGTTCTCGTCTTTCAGGACGAACTTCCACTCGGAATCGCCTTTCTCACGATCCTTCGATTGGACGCCCCTGTTCGGGGATTCGTCACGCTTGACGTTATCTTTACGCTGGGGATCATCGAGGTTGCCGAGACGGTAGGCCACGCAAACGAGGAGGTGGGGCTCCCCCTCGTGGACGTAGAAGTGATCTGCGGTGGAGATGATCTCGTGGCCGTGCAGGAGCCGCTGGAGCGGTTCGTCGTCGATGCCCTGTTTCTTCCTGCTGTAGCGCAGGTCGAGGACGCGGTAGAGCATGGGATGGGGTTTCCAAACGGCCGGGAATCATGCGAAGAAGGTCTCCGCCTTGAGCGAGGTTCTTCTGTCGCGGCGCCTCCCACATCGCGATCCCATGCTCCAACCCCACCCCGCCACCGCCCTACCAGCTTTTTCAAGATTTTTCCTTAAAAAAATATTCGCCCGTTGACGAATCCCCTTTCGCGGCAAAGCACGCGAGGGGATTCGTCAACGGCCTCGGTTCCTCTTGCAGATCGTAAGAGGGTAAGACCGCTCTACCGCAACGGCCTGGAGGGGCGGAAGCCGAGGTAGCGGCTGCGGCCGGACGGGTCGAGCCCGCAGCGGATCGCGGAACGGCAGCCCTGCGCGCGGCCGTCCCAGCCGCCGCCCCGGGCGACCCGGTACGACGAGCCCGATGTACTCAAGGGGTTCGGTCTGGAAGCCTCTTGTTTTCCGTAGAATTCCGAATCGTACACGTCCTCGCACCACTCCCACACGTTGCCGATCATGTCATAAAGGCCCCAAGCGTTCGGCTTTTTCCCGCCCACGGGATGGGTTCCTGCCCTCGAATGATCGTACTGCTTTTCGGGCCAGCCGGAGGAATCGTATCCTCCTTCATAGCTCACGCCGCTGTTGCCGCTGTACCACGAGATGGGATCCAGCTCGGGTCCGTTACATTTCCCCTTGATGATGAGCTTGCCGGAGTAGAGCGCTGTCCTCGTCCCGGCCCGGCAGGCGTATTCCCATTCGGCCTCCGTCGGCAACCGTAGGGGCGCACGGCCGTGCGCCCCTACATTGGAATTCAGTTTTTTCAGGAACTCCCGGCAGTCGTTCCACGAGACCTTTTCCACCGGCGCATCGTCGCCCGCGTTCTTGAAATGCGACGGGTTGTTTCCCATCACCGCCTGCCACTGCCCCTGCGTCACCTCGTACTTCGCGAGGTAGAAGGGCTTCGCGATCCGCACCCGGTGGACCGGGCCCTCGTCCGAATCCCGTCCCTCCTCGGATTCCGGCGAGCCCATCATGAACGAGCCGGCAGGAATCAATACGAATTCCATATGTAGGGGCACGCCACGCCGTGCCCCTACACGCAACCATATCTCGTAGGGATAGCCCGTGTCCGGATCCGTTCTCGAACCTTCCCGCGTCGCCACCGGGTTTCCATGTTGATCGCGAGTTGCGGCCGGGACCTCGAAGGCCTCTTCGAGGCCGCGTGGCAGTGTGGACAGGTTCTTCTTCACCCTCGAAAGCGCGGACCGGGCGGATGCGTCGTTGCGCTTCGCATCCAGAGCGCGCTCGTACGCTTCCGCCGCCGCCTTCCAGTCCCTCCGCCGCTCGGAACGACGCCCCTCTTCCATGGCCTTCTTGTACCGCGCTTCGACGCGGGCCTTCTCCACCTCTCGCAGGCCGCGCAAGGCCTCGGGATCCCTGGACACGTGGGTAAGCGCTTCCCGGAAAAGACGCTCCGCCTCGTCCAGCGTTCCCGCCTCGAGCGCCCTCCGGGCCGAAGAGACCGCCTCGTCGCACCGGCGGCTCGACTCCCTGATCGATACCGCCCTCGCAAGCGCGTCGATGCGGGATCGCGCCTTCCTTGCGTCCTCCGCCCGGTCCGCGCATTCCAGCGCCTTCTTCCACAACGCGAGCGCCACGGAAGGGTCTCCGGCTTCTCCCCTGCCCTCCTCCGCCTCCGCCTCCGACGCGTACCGGTCGAACGTCCGCTTCCGCGAGGCGAGCCTCTCCGCTTCCGCCTTCTTCTTCCGGAGACCCTCCGCGTATCCCGCGAGACCCTCGATACGCGCACCGTGGCTTCCCGCCAGCGCCGCGAGCCGGATCGCCTCCTCAAGATCGCCCTTGGCTTCGGACTCCTTCGCCATGGCGAGGTCGCGTTTCCCCTTGGCCAGCGAAAGCAGCGCGCGCGCCTTCTCCGTGTCCTGGTTCGCCTTCGCTTTCGACGCGGCCTCCACCACCAGACTCCAGTCGGACGCCTTGCCGCTTCCCTCCGCCCGGATCCGGGCCAGGTCCGCCTCGGTCATGTACCGGTCGTGTGCGGCCTTTCGCTCCTTCGCGCTTCTCGCGGCCTCCAGCGCCGCGCGGATCCGGTTTCCCGCCTTCACCACGTCCGGATGGTCCGGGTCGAGCGCCACCGCCCTGGAAAGAACGGCCTGCGCGTCGTCGAGGCGGTTCCGGGCTTCCAGCGTCTCGACCTGCTCGAGGATCCGCCGGACCTCCTCCACCCTCGCCTCCGCTTTTCGCTTCTCCTCCTTCCACGCACCCTTCAGAGATCCCGCCTCCCTGGCCGCCCCGGACGCGGGAAAGCCCGCCTCGATCCTCTCGAGTTCCGCCAGCGCGCCGTCGAGATCCCCCTCGCCGTGGAGGGTCCTGGCCGACTCGAGGATCTCGCGGGCACGGGCCTCGACGTCCTCGCCCGCATCCCCCGGCGTGCCGGACGCCTCCCTCTCTTCTCCGGGCCCCGGTCCGCCTTCCGTGGATTGTCG
>CAZDSO010000150.1:0-12214 GCA_964508045.1 uncultured Planctomycetia bacterium
GGGGCCCGACAAGAAGCCGGGGCCCGACAAGAAGCCGGGGCCCGACAAGAAGCCGCCGAAAAAGGGAAAGAAATAGGCTCCAGGAAATCGCACGCCGAAGGACAAAGCGAGGGAACGCCTCTTTCGTTTTGAGTGGCGTTCCCTCCAGATTTAGAGGATGTGGAAAAATCCCCTCGCGCAGGGAACCAGGGTTTTTTTCACAGCCTCTCAGTCCTTGAACATCATCCGGAGCTCGAACGTGCCTTCCTGGTTGGTGGTGGTCATGTCGAAACCCATCTTGTGGAAGACGCGCATCATGGGGAGGTTTTCCTGGAGGACCTCGGCGGTGAAGCCGAGCAGACCCTGCTTCTTGGCGAAGGTGGTGAGCGTCTGGAGGAGGACGGTGCCGACGCCCTTGTTCTGATACTCGTCCTTGACGACGAAGGCGGCCTCGGCGGTGTGTTCCCCCTCGTTCACGGCGTATTGCCCCATGCCCAGCAGTTCCGCTTCCCTCTCGCTGGTCTTCTTGAGGGCCAGCACGACGATCTTGTCCGTGTAGTCGATGACGAAGAACTCCTGCAGCCTCTCGCGGGGGACGCGCCTCCGGGGCGAGGCGAAGCGGTAGTAGAGGCTCTGGTCGGACAGGCAGGCGAAGAAGGATTTCAGGAGGGGTTCGTCGCTGATCTTGACGGGCCGGAGGAAGAGTTCGATTCCGGTGCGCGTGGTGCGGTGGGTTTCCAGTTCTTCGGGGTATTTTTCGCTTTTCCCGGGCAGGAAGGCCTGGTCGGCGTAGATGATCTTGAGCGCCTTGGCCTGCTGGACGAGTTCGGGCCGGAAGGAGGGGTGGGCGATGGCGATGAGTTCCATGGCGCGCTGGCGGATGTTCTTTCCGTGCAGGTAGGCGATGCCGTACTCGGTGACCACGTAATGGACATCGCCGCGGATGAGGGTCACGCCGGCGCCTTGCTGGAGCCTCGGGACGATCCGCGAGATCGTTCCGCCCTCTGCCGTGGAGGGGAGGGCGACGATGGTCTTGCCGTTTCGCGCGAGCAGCGCCCCGCGCAGGAAATCCGCCTGTCCGCCGATTCCGCTGTAGAAGAGGGGCCCCAGGGAGGACGCCGTGGCCTGTCCGGTGAGGTCCATCTCGAAGGCGGAGTTGATGGCCGTCATGTTGTCGTTCTGGGCGATGACCATGGGATTGTTGGTGTAATCGATCCCGTGGAACTCCACGGCCGGGTTGTCGTGCAGGTAGGCGTAGGTCTCCTTCCCGCCCATGCAGAAGCTCGCCACGGTCTTTCCCCGGTGGATGCTTTTTCTCGCGTTGTCCACCACCTCGTCCTGCATGAGCCTTGCGATGCCGTCGGTGAACAAATCGGTGTGCACGCCCAGGTGCTTCTTGTCGCGCAGGTTGGCGATGACGGCGTTGGGCAGGCTTCCCGGACCCACCTGGATGGTGTCGCCGTCCTCGACGATCCGCGCGACGTAGCGCCCGATGCGCTCCACGATCTCGTCGGAAAGGTTCGGGCGGTACTCGAGCAGGGGCTCCTCGCAGGGGACCAGCACGTCGACCTTGTTCACGTTGACGAAGGTGTCGCCGTGCACGCGGGGCATGGAGGCGTTCACCTGGGCGATGACGAGCCGGGCCCGCTCCACCGCGGCCTTGGCGATGTCCACGCTCACGCCGAGGCTCATGAAGCCGTTGCCGTCCGGGGGAGAGACCTGGATCAGGGCCACGTCCACGGGGACGAGCCTCCGCCGGAGGAGTTCGGGCACCTGGGAGAGGAAGATGGGGGTGTAGTCCGCCTCGCAGACGTTGACGGCATCCCGGGAGGACACGGCGGGAAAGAAGGTGTTGTGCCGGAAGTGCTCCCGGAAATCCGCCTCGGCGTAGGGGGCCTCCCCCAGGGTCCACATATGGAGGATCTCGGTGTCGAAGAAGGCCCCGGGGTTCTCCTTCACGTATTCGGTCAGGGCGCGCACGAGATGCCGGGGCTCCCCGCAGCCGGTGGAGATGAAGATGCGATCGCCGCGGTGGATGCGCCTGAACGCCCGTGCGGGAGAGACGAATTTCTCCGGATGGCGTTCCTTCAACGAGGCGAGATGCGCGGGTTCGGCATCGAGCATGCGTCCTCCTCAAGCCCCTCGACCGTGCCAGTATACCCGCTCGCCGGACGAGGCCGGTCTTTTTCTGCGACATTCGCGCTGTCGGCAAGTCATGAGTCTTTCCCACCTTCCATAGCCCACCCTATAGAAATTCCCCCAGGGTGACCCTCGTATTCTAGGTTCTCAGAGGGGTTCCGAGGTTTTTTCGTGCATTTTCACTTAAGGCCCCTCGTGGCCCCGTTGCTCCTAGCGCCCTGGGGGGGACACCCCCCCAGGGCGCTACAAGCAATGTCGTTCCGAGACTCTTGCTCTTTTCTTACCGACACCCGTGGGGCCGCGGGGAACCGGGGGCCATGAGGGCATGGAAATCGCGAAAAACGGTTACAGCGCGAATAGATCTTTTCTGCGAGGGCCCCCCGGTTTTTAGTTCACATCGCCCTTTCCACTCACTATGCTTTCCCGACTTCCAAACGCAAGGCCGCTCGATCGAGGAGGAAGCGATGAGCCGAAAATTCGATTCCCTCTATCGGGAATCCATCGAATCCCCGGACAGGTTCTGGGGACGGGAAGCGGAACGCATCTTCTGGAAACGGCAACCCGACCGCGTTTTCGACGGGTCGAAAAGCCCCTTCAACCGCTGGTTCACGGGAGGCGAGACGAACCTCTGCTACAACGCGGTGGACCGCTGGGCTTTGGGGGACCGCCGCGGACAGGCCGCCGTCATCTGGGTGAGCCCCGAGACGGGACGCTCCCGCGTGCTGACCTACTACCAGCTCTATCGCGAGGTGAACCGCTTCGCCGAGGTCCTCAGGAGGAGGGGCCTGAAGAAGGGAGACCGGGTCATCATCTACCTGCCGAACATCCCCGAGGCCCTGATCGCCATGCTCGCCGTGGTGCGGCTCGGCGCGATCCACTCCGTCGTCTTCGGGGGGTTCGCCCCCGAAAACCTCGCCCAGCGCATCGACGACGCCGGCGCCACCCTGGCGATCACCTGCGACGCCTCCTCCCGGGGCGGCAGGCCCCTGCCCATCAAGCCCCTGCTGGACAAGGCCCTCGACGCCAGCGACGCGGGATCCGTGAAGACCGTGATCGTCCTCGACCGGGGCCTGCTCGATCCGGGCGCCTGGGAAAAACGCGGGATCGACCTCGACTGGAAGGAGGAGATGGACCGGACCCCGTTCCAGCCCTCCGAACCCGCCTGGCTCGAGGCGAACGAGCCCTCCTACATCCTCTATACCTCGGGCACGACCGGCAAGCCCAAGGGCGTCCTGCGCGACACCGGCGGACACGCCGTCGCCCTCGCCACGAGCATGGACTACATCTACGACGTGCACCACGGCGACGTCTACTTCTCCACCTCCGACATCGGCTGGGTGGTGGGCCACAGCTACATCGTCTACGGCCCCCTGCTCGCCGGCGTGCCCACCGTGCTTTTCGAGGGCACCCCGGTCCATCCCCGCCCCACCATCTGGTGGGAGGTGGTGGAAACCTACGGCGTGACCTGCATGTTCTCGGCCCCCACGGCCTTTCGCGTCCTGAAAGGGCACGGCGAGGAACCCTTCCAGGCCTTCGACCTGTCCACCCTGAAGTACCTCTTTCTCGCCGGCGAGCCGCTGGACAAGCCCACGCAGGCCTGGGCCTCGGCCGTGATGCCCGGCATCCAGATCCTCGACCACTACTGGCAGACCGAGACGGGCTGGTCCATGATCGCCAACTGCGCCGGCGTGGAGCTGATGCCCGTCAAGCCCGGATCCCCCACGCGCGCCGTCTACGGCTACGACCTGGACGTCGTGGACGCGTCGGCCCAACCCGTCGCCGACGGCGTGAAGGGGTACCTGGTGGCGAAGTCGCCCCTCCCGCCGGGAACGCTCCAGACCATCTGGAACGACGACGACCGCTTCCTGAACTCCTACTTCCGCGGTTTCCTGGATCAGGGGGATCTCTACAAGACGGGGGACTGGGCCATCCGGGACGCGGAAGGGTACTTCTGGGTGCTCGGGCGCGCGGACGAGGTGATCAACATCGCCGGCCACCGGCTGGGGACGGGCGAGGTGGAGGCGGCGATCGCCTCGCATCCCAAGGTGGCGGAAGCGTCGGCCGTGGGGGTGAGCGACGAGCTCAAGGGACAGGCGGTGATCGCCTTCGTGGTGCTCACGGCGAACGTGGAGCCCGGCCCCGGGGTCCACGACGAGCTGGTGAAGGCGGTGGCGGAGAAGATCGGGCCCATCGCCAAGCCCCGGAATCTCTATTTCGTCTCGAAGCTCCCCAAGACGCGTTCCGGGAAGATCATGCGCCGGATCATCAAGGCCGCCGCGGAAGGGAAACGGGAGTACGGCAACATCAGCACGCTGGAAGACCCGGGCGCCATCGACGAGATCGTCGCGGCGCTCGAAAAACGCGAAGACAATCTCGAAACGGCGTGATCCCGCCGCTCACCGGCAGGTGATGAATCCGAGGATCCGGACGCCCTCGAGCGAGACGGCCCCCCTTCTCACGTGCCCCAGGTCCAACCCCCGCTTTCCGTGGGCGTATTCCCAATTGCAATCGACCACCCAGGCTTGCTGGCCGGCGTGCGCTGGCGCCGGTCGAAACGGAGGTCGATCTCCAGGAGGACGGACGCGGGGTCCAGGGCAATCAGGGTCGAGTCCTCGCCGGACGATTCCCCGTTGCGCCGGCGTGAAATCCCGTTACCCTTGCATCGGTCCGATGAAAGGAAAGAACATGATCCACCGCCTCCTTCTGCCGCTCGCCGGTTCGGCGTTCCTTATCTCCCTTTTCGGCGCGACCGGTCCGGTCCTCGGGGAGGATCTGAACAAACCCGCGCTCGTGCACACCTTCCGGAAACGGAACAACACCTTTCGCGCCCTCGCCGTCTCCCCCGGCTCGGAATACGTGGTCGCCGGCTCGGACCTGGGAAAGGTCTACGTCTGGAAACTGCAGACCGGAAAATGGTTCAAGAGCCTCTCCACGAAAGACATCGTTGGAGCGCATGTCCACGCCCTGGCCGTCACCCCGGACGAGGACATCGTCGTGGGCGGCGTGCACCACGCTCTCCGGGCGTGGGATCTCGACTCCGGCGACGTTCTCTACACCGTCCCCGAGGCCCAGAACCACAAGATCGGAAGGCAGGGATACAGCGGCGACGTGCGCTTCCTGAGCCTGGACCGCGCGGGACGGTTCATCGTCTCCGGCGGCGGGAAGACCCTCAAGGTCTGGAGCACCTATGACGGCACACTCGTGAAGACGCATTTCGAAAGATCCCACAAATCGATCCTGGACTCGGTGGTGACGCCCGACGGCCGGCACGTGGCGCTGGCGACGAAGCACTACACCAAGGTGCTGGAACGCAAGACCATGAAGCAGAAGCATGTCTTCCAGTACACGCATCATTCCAAGCGCAAGCTCGCGCTGGCCTTCGGGGGGCGGGAGCTGATCGTGGGGGGCGATCCCCTGGGCGAGAAAGCCTTGCGGATCTTCCGGATCGATTCCGGGGAAAAGGTCCAGGAGATCCCGATGAAGACCCGCATCCGCGCCCTCGCCGTGCCTCCAGGCAAAAAGAGGGTCGTGGTGCTGGACGACCAGGATCACGTCGCGGTGATCAACCGGAAGACCGAAACCGTCGAGGCACGCTGGAAACCCCACGACCCGCGTGGCGAGCCCACCTCGCTGGCCCTCGATCCCTCGGGAGAGCACATCGTCACGGGCAGCTCGATCTGGACGGTGAAGGTGTGGAAATCCCCCTGGATTCCGGAGTGACCACGTTCGCCTTGATGGCCTCCTAGGCGTCCGCCTTCCCCTCGCCCTCTTCAGGGGAAGGGGTTTCCCCGGCTTCCTCGGCCTCCGCCCGGCAGGGGGTGTGCTTGGGCACGACCCTGCCGAGCTTCTTGCAGAAGACCCCGCCCATGGTCCGGCAGGCCCCGAGCAGGTCGGCGTCGGGGAACGAGGCGTGCTCGCAGCTGTAGTCGCACCACTTCATGAAAGGTATGATCGGACATCGAGCTCGGGTTGGCCAAGGGAAAAGCCCCTATGCATTGAACAGGAACCAGAACCCGACGCCGATGAGGAGCACGGCCGCGACCTTGCGAAGAGCGTCCATGCCGCGGTTGAAGCCCTTCGACTCGAGGAGCCCCTTGGCGGCGCCCATGGACGTCCCGGCCACGAGGATCAGCGTCGAGTGGCCCAGCGAATAGACCAGCAGCATCAGCCCTCCGAACACGATGCTCCCCTTGGCCGCGATGAGCACCATGAGCACCGCGATGATGGGCACGGCGCAGGGCGTGGAGATGATCCCGAAGAGGAGCCCGAAGAGGAAGGAGCCCGCGGCCCCCTGGTGCTTGGGCTTGATGTTCTGGGGGACCGGGATGTCGAAAGACCAGACGCCCAGCAAGTGCAGCCCCACGAGCACGCACACGGCCACCACGACATACGTCCAGACGGAGCCGATGTCCCCCATGACCGACCCGGTAAGACCGGCGATCATCCCAAGCCCCGTGAACATGACGCTGATGCCCAGGATGAAGAACAAGGAGAAGAAGAACGACCGCTTCAGCCCGCTCGCCTCCTTGTAGCCGCCGATGAACCCGATGATGAGGGGGATCGTGGCCAGCACGCAGGGGTTCGATGCCGTGAGCAGGCCCATGACGAACACCAGGATCACGGCGAGCCAGGAACCCTCGCGGATCAGTCGCTTCACCTTGAACGTGAAGTCCCCCTCGCCCTCGTAGGTTCCTTTCTCTTCGACGGTCTCGAGGATCTCCTTGATTTTCGCCGTTTCCGCCTTGCCCGGGTCGGGCTTGTAGGCCTCCTCGCCGTCGGCGTTGAAATAGATCTGCTGCGGAATGGAGGAGACCCCGTACTTGCGCGCCGCCGCGGCGTAAGCGTCGATGTTGACGATCAGGATGCCGAAGCGGTCGCCCGTCTCGTGCCGCAGCGCTTCGAGGTTCTTCTCCATGTCCTTGCAGGCCTGGCAGAGCCCGCGGCCGAAATCCACGACCGTCGCCTTGCCCGGATGCTCGGCGAGATATTTCCGGACCGGGTCGGCCGCTTTGCTTCGCACTTCCCTCAGCCACTCCGCGTTCTTGACGAGGGTCGCGTCCGCCCTGGCCTTGTCGCAGAAGTCGTTGTAGACGCGCTGTTTCTTCGCCTCGAGCACAGGATCGTAGATCTCGGCGTACTTGTCGTCGTAGGTCGCGCCTTCCTCCCATTCTTCCTCGTGTTCCTCGAAGTAGGCGCGAAGTTCCTCGTCCGTGGGCTGGACCATCCCGGTCAGTTCGAACTCGAGTTCCTCGAGCACGATCTCCGTCTCCGGCCTGTCCCCCGTCTCGATCTCCTCCCGGACGATCTCGTAGAGCCCCATCTCCCGCGCCTGTTGCAGGAGGATCCTCTCCCACACGACCCAATCGAGGAAGCCTTCGGGATCGTCCTCGAACCGCTCGAGCGTCATCGCGGGAAGCTCGGCGCGCCTCTTCTCGAGCATCCCTTTCGTGATATCCTCCCCGTTCACCCGGGCGAGAACGGAATCGGGAAGGGGCGCGGCGCCGGGCGACGGAGGCTCGGGGCGGCTTCGCCACCAGACGCCGAGGGCGAAGACCGCCAGTGTGGCGAGAAAGGCCGCGACCTTCAACGCGCGTATCGTTCCCTTCGAAAGAGCCATTCGAGACGTCCCTCAAAAGAGGTTCCCGTACATGAATCCAGCCAGCGTCGAAAAGCCCATGATGAGAAGGATGTAGGTTCCCGCCTTCTTCCACCCCATCAGGTTCACGAGCACGAACATGTTCGGCAGGCTCAGGGTGTAGCCGGCCATGAACAGGGTGAGCGCCGGCCCCTTGCCCATGCCGCCGCCCATCAGCACCTGGATGACCGGCACCTCCGTCAGCGTGGCGAAGTACATGACCGCGCCGAACGCGCTGGCCACGCCGCAGGAGAACAGGCGGTTCGCGCCGAGCGTCGCCTGCACGAACCAGTCCGGGATGAAGACGCGGATCAGGCCCGCTGCGATGACGCCGACAAGCAGGAAGGGAAGGATCTTCTTGGTGAGGTCCCAGGTCTCGGCGATCCACATCTTCCTGTCGTCGGAGCGGAAGACCTTGAACAGGACCACGAGAACGGGGATCAGGAGCGCGCCGGAAACCGGGTACCGTACAGCCGCGGGGATCTCGCGCTTCAGGTTCAGGATCACGAGGATGGCCAGCAGGGAACCCATGAACAGCAGGACGGGGACGTTGGCGTACTCCGACTCGCCCCCCGCCATCACAGCGGCGGCTTGCTTTTCGTCGTGAGTCCTGAAGATGGCGGCCATGATCAGGCCCACGATCACAGCCGAGGCGACGGTGGCACCCAGCCGGACGAAGGACAATTCCCAGCCTAGCACCGTACCTGTGAGAAAAATGGCAGCCACGTTGATGGCCGGGCCGGCGAAGAGGAACGTCGACGCCGGGCCGATGCCGGCCCCTTGTTTGTAGATCCCCCCGAAGAGCGGGAGGATCGTGCAGGAACAGACGGCCAGAACGCCCCCGGACACGGAGGCCACGGGGTAGGAGATCCATTTCTTCGTGGCGGATCCCAGCAGCCCGAGCACGGCCTCCTTCCGGGCGAACACGGCGATGGCGCCTGCGAGGAAGAAGGCGGGCACGAGACAGGTGAGGATGTGATTCCTCGAGTACTCCTTGATGATGGCGCCGACCTCGACGTGCGCGGGCCGATCGATGGCGGGGGCATCCTCTTGTCCCGACGCCCCTCCCGTCTGGGTCTTGAGCTTGGCGGAATACTGATCCGGTGTTTCGATATCGACGGGCAGAAAGAAAAAGACGAGGAAAGCCGCGACAAGAACGCCTAGCTTGAGCAGTTCCCTTTTCATGGCGTCATTCTCACCAGCGCATAAGTGCTCACAATATCACATTGGATGGAAAAAGAGAGAGACCCTATTTCGGGGCTCCCAGCCAACCCTTGATCTGCTCCACCGTAGCGACGCGGCCCGCGTTTTTCGTCACGCCGTCGATGATCACGGCCGGCGTCATCATCACGCCGTAGGGCATCATCTCGTCGATCTTCTCGACCTTGATCACCTCGGCTTCCACGCCGGTTTCCTTCACGGCCTGCATCACGTTATCGTAGGTCTTGTGGCACTTCGCGCATCCGGGTCCGAGCACGACGATCTTCATGGAGCCTCCGGTAAAGAAATTTCAACCTTTCGGCATGGTCTTCAGAACGGCCATCTTCGACTTCGCCTGTTCTCGAAGGACTTCCTCCACGCAGCCGAAGATGTTGATGATGCAGGGGACCAGGAGGGTGTAGAAGACGGTCGTTCCTTCCCTCCGGCTGGACAGGATGTTCGCCTTCTGGAGAATGCCCAGGTGTTTGGAGACGCTGGTCCTCTCCAGCCCCAGCTCCTCGACGATGTCGTTCACGCACAGTTCTGTGCCTAGAAGCAATTTCGCGATCTTCAGGCGCGTGACGTTGGCCAGGGCCTTGAGGATCTCCACCTTCATCTCGTAGAGGATTTCTTCCTGATCTGGCATGTAGCTCACCTTGTATTCATTGTGCCCACATAATCACATTGGATGGGTCTCGCGTCAAGATTCAAAACAGGAAAACCGGAAGAAATCACCGCCCTCGAGGAGCCATTCGCGCTGTAGCCTTTTTCATCTCCCCGTGTCGTATCCCACTCTTTTTGAGATTGCCATCCCACGCCCCAAAGGGTTCAAGGTCCTGCGTTTGTCCTTCGACTTTCGACCTTCGGCTTTCGACCTTCGACTTTCGACCTTTGCCGCGATATCTTGGACCGGGGCTTTCGGAGCGCACCCATGGGCAGCACCCTCATCGTCGGCTACGGCACCTTGCTCCTGCGCGAATCGATGGGCCGCACGCTGGGCGAGGAGGCGTCCCGTGACCGCCCTCTCGTCCCCGTGATCGTCGAAGGATACAAGCGGCTCTACAACCTCGCCCCCGCGCACTACCAGCCCGCCTTCCGACTCCGCGACGACCCGGTCGAGCGCGCTGCTGCCAACGTGGAACGAAACGGAGCGTGCCGCTTCAACGGCCTGGCCTTCGAGGCGTCCGCCGAAGAGGTCGAGGGACTCGACCGCCGCGAGAAGGACTACGAGCGCGTCCGCGTCCCCCTGCTCCATTTCGAGGGGGGCGAGCGGATGGGCGAGGGCGAGATGTACGTGTTCCCCGCCGATGCGGACCGGATCGAGAGGGATCCCGCGAACCTCCTCCCCCACTGGCGGGACATCCTCTACGCGCGGGCGGGCGCCTGGCGGGTGAGCGATCGCTTCGGGGCGATGTTCGACGAGACCACCTACCTGGCGGACGGCGACACGCTCGTCGTCTCCTTCTACCGCGACCACCTGGACCGCCTGCGCGAGACCGACGGGCTTTCCTGGTAGGGGCTCAGGAAAGACTTCCAGCTCCATGGGCACCGCAGAGTCCGCCGAGACCGCAGAGATCTTTTCGGGATTTCACAAACCATGAACCCTCGGCGCCCTCGGCGGTCTCGGCAGTGAGAACCTACTTTCACCAGCGCGGCGTGCATCCTCATTTGTGCTGCTTCTTGAAGACCTCCCGGATGACCTCGCAGGCGTCGAAGTCGCGGGACGTGCGCCCGATGAGGAACGCGGGAAGGTAGCCCGTTTCCTATTTCCCGTTTCGCATTTCCCTTCCCCCCCCTCCCGCCTCACGCTTGCTCGTTTCCCGGCGGGCGCCCAGCCGCTGGAAGAGCAGGCCCGCGACGACGAGCGCAAGCCCCAGGACGCTGGAGGCGAGGATGGTCTCGCCGACGACGAAGCGGATGAGGACCAGGGAGAGGAAGGGGGAGAGGAAGATGAGGTTGCCCACCCTGGAGGCGTTGTCGGTGTGGCGCAGGGCGGTGAGCCAGAGGAGGAAGGTGAGCCCCATCTCGAAGACGCCGGTGTAGGCGGCCCCGGCCAGCCCGCGGAGATCCGGGACGCGCACGGGCGTCCAGACGAGGAAGGCCGCGAACACGGGCGGCAGGCTCAGAAGGAAGTTGAGGAACAGGGCGACGGCGGGATCCGTCTTCCTCCGCGTGTTGTAGATCCAGTAGAGCGCCCAGGGGAGGGTACTGAGAAGGGCGAGGGCGACGCCGAGGGGGGAGGAGAAGCGAAGGCCGAGAACGTCGCCGCGCGTGCCGATCACGACCACGCCGGCGTAGCAGATCAGCGCGGCGACGATGTCCCGGGCGCGGATACGCTGTCCGAGCAGGGGGATGGAAAGCAGGGCGAGCGTGACGGCCCACGTGTAGTTCAGCGGCTGGGCCTCCTGGGCGGGGAGCAGGTCGTAGGCCTTGAAGAGGATGAGGTAGTAGAGAAAGGGATTCAGCAGGCCGAGGGCGGCGGATCGGAGCCAGGCGCCGCGGGGAAGCGCCCGCAGGAGGCGAAGGCGCCCGGAGACGGCGATGGCGACGCCCAGCGTCGCGGTCGAGACGACGCTGGCGTAGAAGAGCAGTTCCACGGGCTCGAGGAAGTCGAGGGTGAGCTTGAACGCCGAGGCCACGGTGGACCAGAGCAGCACGGCGCCCAGCGCGTAGAGCAGGGCTTTCTTCGGATTCCTTTCCATGATCTTCCGTGCAAAGAAGGCTCGTTGCCCGCTTCACCTCGACGTGCCGGGTCGCTGGAGCAGCCTCGGCGGCTTACGCGGGCCTTGCAGGCGGTTCGGGGCAGACGCAGGGCGCCTTCCGGCAGTAGGGGCACCCGCTTCCATACCGCTCGAGGGCCGCCGCTTCGAGGTCGACGCCGGCGAGGCTGGCCAGCGTGGAGAGCCAGGCCAGGACGTCGGCGAATTCCTCGCGGCGGTTCTCCCGGTCCCCTTTCCGGAGGGCCCGTGCCAGTTCCCCGACCTCCTCGGCGAACCAGCAGAACGTGCCTTCCCTTCCCCGGCGGGAATCCTTCTCGAAGTAGATCTCCTCGATCTTCTTCTGGAATGCGCTCAGTTCCATCACGACCTCTTCATCCGACCACGGACATTCTATCCGATCGGGCGCCTTGCATCCGCGTCAACTTGGCCGCGGGCTGACGTTCGTCGTGAGCCACGTAGGCTTGCCGACAGCGCGAATGCCTCGTCTTCGAGGTATTCGCGCTGTAGTCATTTTCGAGGTCCGCCGGCCTGCTCCGGCCTG
>CAZDSO010000151.1:0-12178 GCA_964508045.1 uncultured Planctomycetia bacterium
TCCTGGGATGGCTTCGTGAAGGAGGCGGCCCGCTTCCCCCGCCTCTTCCTCACCGCCCTCCCGCACGACCCCGGGGCGGACGGCGTCGACTTCGCCATCCGCTCCGTCCACCGGGCGACGCCGGGCATCGACGGGGTGCTCGGGGGGTTCCGGGAACTGATAAAAAAAAAACGCTCGTGATCCCCTGCGGCACTCCGGGGGACAGGACGCGTCTCGAGGAGATGCTCGCCGCGGAAGGCGGCAGGATCGCTGAGCGAACCCGGCTGACGCACGCCTACCTGACGGAAGGGTTCGACTGGCCCGCCCTGGGTCTCGCGGTGGTCCCGCACCACCACCTGTTCGGGCAGGCGCCCCGGCCGCCCGGGCGAGAGCCCCCGCGGCCCCGGCGCCGGAGGGAGGAATGCCTCGACCTCGATGAGGGCGATACCGTGGTTCACGCCCACCACGGGATCGCCAGGTACCTGGGCACGCGGGAGGTCGTCCGCGAGGGAATCCGCCGGGAGTTCATCCTCCTGGAATTCCGGGAGGGCGAGCGTCTGTACGTCCCGGTGGACGCCGCGGAGCTGGTCCAGCGATACGTGGGGGTGGGGGGAGAGACGCCGAGCCTGCACCGGCTGGGGGGGCGCCGCTGGACGCGGCAAAAGGGCGAGGTCAAGAAGGCGGTGTGCGCGCTGGCTGCGGACATGCTCCGCGTCCAGGCGGCCCGGGAGGCGAGCGCGGGCATCCGTCATCCCGCGGACACGCCCTGGCAGAGGGAGTTCGAGGCGGCGTTTCCCTTCGCCGACACGCCGGACCAGGCGGCCGCGACGGAGGTCATCAAGTCGGAAATGGCCCGGCCCGCGCCGATGGACCGGCTGATCTGCGGCGACGTGGGATACGGGAAGACCGAGGTGGCGATCCGGGCCGCCTTCAAGGCGGTGGAGGGCGGCGCCCAGGTCGCCGTGCTGGTGCCCACCACGATCCTGGCCGAGCAGCACGGGCGGACCTTCGCCGGCCGTTTCGCCGACTACCCCTTCCTCGTCGAGGTGCTCTCCCGGTTCAAGACGCCGGGGGAACAGGCGGACATCCTCCGCCGGACCGCGTCCGGGGGCGTGGACGTCCTCATCGGCACGCACCGCCTCGTCCAGCCGGACGTCCGCTTCAAGAACCTGGGGCTTCTGATCATCGACGAGGAGCAGCGCTTCGGGGTGAAGCACAAGGAATACCTGAAGCGGATGCGAACGCAGGTGGACGTCCTCACCATGACCGCGACCCCGATTCCGCGCACGCTCCACATGGCCCTTCTGGGCATCCGGGACATCTCCAACCTGACCACGCCCCCGCCCGGGAGAATGGCCGTGCGCACCGAGATCGTCCGCTTCGACCGGGACCGCATCCGCGACGCCGTCCGGCGCGAGCTCGCCCGGGACGGGCAGGTCTACTTCGTCCACAACCGCGTGCGCACGATCGAGACGATGGCCCATCTCCTCCGCGATCTCGTCCCGGAGGCGCGGGTGGAGATCGTCCACGGGCAGATGCGCAAGAAGGCGGTCCGCGCCGTGATGGACGACTACGTCCGCGGCGAGGTGGACGTGCTGGTGACCACGACCATCATCGAGTCGGGCATGGACATCCCCAACGCCAACACCCTCTTCATCGACCGTCCTCACGAGCTGGGGCTGGCGGATTTGCACCAGCTCCGCGGCCGCGTGGGGCGTTTCGACCAGCGGGCGTTCACCTACCTGATCCTGCCCCGCAAAAAACCCCTGACGGAAACCCAGGAGAAGCGCGTGCGGGCCGTCGAGGAGTACTCGGAGCTGGGCGCGGGATTCCGGATCGCCCTGCGGGATCTCGAGATCCGCGGCGCGGGGAACATCCTGGGCGCGGAGCAGAGCGGGCACATCGCGGCCGTCGGCTACGACATGTACTGCCGGCTTCTCCAGGAGGCGGTGGCGACCCTGTCGGGAGGGAGGCCGAAGGCGGTCCCGGAAACGGTGAGCGTCGACCTCCCCCTCCGCGCCACGCTTCCCGCTGCCTACGTGCCGGCGCTCTCCCAGCGGATGGATCTCTATCGACGGATTTCCAAGGCGCCGGATCCCGCGTCCCTGGACGCGCTCCGCCGGGAGCTTCGCGACCGGTTCGGCCCCCCCCCGGAGGAGGCGGAGCAGCTCTTCCAACTCGCGAGGTTGAAGCAACGGGCGGCGCCGGCAAGCGTGGGGAGCATCGTCTGGGGCGACGGGGACGTGTACCTCGGATTCGCCTCCGAGGACGACGCCGCGCGCTTCGCGTCCGGGAACGGTTTCGAGACCCGCGAGGTCCGCCCCGGGACCCTCCGCGTGTCCCCTCCCGCGGACCGGCGGGACGGGAAAGCCCTCCTCGCCTTCCTGCTGGAGGGCTTCGAGAAAGGGCGGGCTCCCACGCCCTGACATGATCTTCTTCTGATCAACCTGCTTCTTCGGGAAAGGGGTACTCCGCGCTCTTCGGATTGACGGCATCCGCCGTCTCCGGTATGCTTCGGCGGATCGAACGGTGCAAGGGACGGGGAGTGCTCATGCGACAGGGACCCATGGCGGCGCGTATCACGATGCTCGCGCTTCTTGTTCTGGCTCTCGGCCCGGCGTCCGTCCTGGCCGCGGACCCCGACGCCCCCGAGGGGGACGAGGCCGGGGAGGCGATGAAGCCGGTGGTGGCCCTGGTGAACGGCTCGCTCATCACCCGGTACGACGTCGAGTGGGAGCTGGGCCCGGCTTCGCGCGTGCTCCGGGGGACGGAAAAGGAGCGCCAGGCGCGCATGCAGGAGCTGCGCGAGCACAAGATGGTCGACCTCGTGCTCGTGGAGCTCATGATCCAGGCGGCCAGGCGCCACGGGATCAAGATCACCGACGCGATGCTCCGCCGGGAGGTCAATTCGCGCGCCAAGGAGGCCGGCGGCATGGCCAATTACCACCGCCGCCTGCGGCAGAAGGGACTGACCTTCGCGGAGAACTGGGAGGAAGTGCGCCGGGAACTCTACGTCCAGGAATACCAGCGCCGCCTCTTCGCTTCCCGGACGAGGACCCAGTCCCTTCTCCCGTTCCCCGAGATCCGCGTCTCCCCCAAGGAGGTGTGGGAGTATTTCGAGAGGAACCCGAAGGAGTTCGAGGAGGAAAAACCGGGGGTCTTCCGGGTTCTCTGGCTCAAGTTCGAGGACTACCCGACGCACACGGAAACGCGGAAGACCGCCGAGGCCTTCCGGCGCCGGATTCTCGAGGCGGGGAGTCCTCGCGCGAGGGCGGAGACGTTCGGGGCGCTGGCGCGGAAGCACTCGAACGGCGAGTTCGCCGGGAACGGCGGCGCCGCCCCCCTCACCCATGAACCGGCGCTCACCGCCGAGTTGCACGCGGAACTTCTGGACCTCGAGGAGGGGGAGGTCTCCGAGTCCATCTCCACGGAGTTCGGGGTCTTCCTGCTCATGATCGAGACCGACATCCAGACCGTCGTGCGTCCCTTCGACGAGGTGCGCGGCGGGATCCGGAACCTCCTCCGCAACAAGAAACTCCGGCGGCGCCTGAAGGAGGACTCGGACCGCCTGCTCCGCTCCGCCTCCATCTGGCCCGAGGAGATCGCCCGCCTCATCGCCGAGAGGCTCGAGCCCTGAGAGAGGCTGTGAAAAAATCCCTGCTTCCGCTCGCGAGGGGATTTTTCCACGTCCTCTACATCAAGACGATTCGTCAGACGAGGGCGGCTCGCTTCCAAACCCCACGCGGAGCCTAGCGTCCCTCTCTCGGGTTGAGGATCGCATCCGGTTCCGGGAAGGTCGCCTTTTCTTCCCAGCGTTTCATGGGTTCGAGGGCCTGGATCCGCCCGTCGTCTTGAAGCGCCCACAGCGTTCCCGTCACCGGATCCACGGCGAAGGACCGGACGTCGCGTGCGCGCGGCCGGTCGATCATGGCGTCGGCCCCGTCGTGGTACTCCCGCACGGTTCCGTCGCTTCCGACGCAGAAGAGCCCGCGCCGGTGCGCCAGGATCGTTCCCCGCCCGCGATGGAGGCGCCGGAAACTCTCCCCGGAGACCCGGACCAGCCCCCGGCCGTCGCGCCCGAAGACGTTGTCCGCCGTGCAGAAGACCTCCGCAAACCTCCCGCGGTTGAGGGAAAACCAGCGCCCCCCCTCCGCGGTGGTCCGGCGGATCCTGCACCCCCGCTCCCGCGTTCCCGTCGTGAAGACGTACCCGGCGCTGGGATCCTGGGACAGGCAGGCCTCCGCGACGCCCCCGGACAGCCGCCTCCAGCGCTCCCCTCCCTCGAGCGCGAGAAGATTCTCCCCGGCCAGCACGAAGGTTTTCATCGGGCCGGGGATCAGGGCCCGGGCGCCCAGCACCTTGCCGTGGGCGATCCACGCCTTCTCCGTCTCGTTGTATTCCGCCACGGTGAAATCGTCGAAACACGCGAGGATCCGTCCGTAGCCCACCTCCGCCATCCGGACGCCGGCGCCGAGCTGCTCCCACGTCCCGTCCCACCGGCGACGGACGAGCTCGTGGGTCCCGCAGAGCACGAGCAGGCGTTCGCCCCAGGCGAAAAGGCGGGCGCCGTCGAGCGCGTAGAGGTCCGGTTCCGTGGATTCCCCGGGCGGGCCGGTGGGAAGCGGACCGCAGCTGTTCCCCCAGACGAAGCCGTTGATCGCGCCCTGGGAGACGTCCGGGTGCTTCGACCAGTGGACCATGATCTTCGCGATCCGCGGCGGCGCCGGGGCCGGCGCGATCCGGTAGGGCGTGCGGGATCGGGGGGAGTGTTTCCCGCCGTCCATGCAGCAGCTCGTCACCCATCCCCGCCAGCTCCGTTTGCCCTCGAGCAGGACCGTCGCCTCCTTCGTCTTCCTGGCGTATCCCAGCGCGAGCCGCTGGTACCCGCTGGACCGCGGCTGGAGGTAGCTGCCCGGCAGCTTCACCCGTCTCGGCTGGGAGGAGAGATTGACGAGCCTCAGCTCGACCCTCGCGTACCCCGAGGTCCGGATCACCTGGATGCCGACCTCCCGGTCGCGGAAGGCCTGGTGCAGGGGAACGACATCCCCCGGGTCGGCGGAGAGCGCCGGGGGAAGGAGGAGGACGAGGAGAGCGGGGATCAGGAAGCGTTTCATCGGACCCTCCCGAAAGCAGCGATCGGCGTCGAAGCGGGCGGAGTCGGATTCTCCACCCTTCCTGTAAACGGGATTTTCGATCACTTGTTTCTCGCATCGCCTTTCCCGGGCCATTTTTTTTCGCGCGCAACGGGCGGTTTTCATGACAGGTTCACGATGGAAGGCCACAGAGTCTCCGAGACACAGCGTTCGGAAGAATGGAATGATGATCGTGGAAGGGGAGGAGGGGGATGCCGGGACATTCCTGCCTGACCTTGCCATCCGTGTGCATCGGTGGTTGGGAAACAATGAATCCGTGCCTTCGTGCCGCGGAGAAAACATCCGCGCTCACGGCCGCGGTACAAAGCAAATCGCGCCTCCCACACAACGCTTTCGACGAGAATCTGTTCCGAGAATTCGGGAAAAACCTTGATCGGTGACCGCCTTGGAGGGCGAGGGTCCTCTCGAGCCCAAACCATGGCTCGCCGGCCCGTACTTCGCCGATCGGCTACAATCCAAAATCTCCAATCCCCTTCTCCGCACTCCACCATCCTCATTCCGCATTTACGCTCCCCCCCTCCTTGAGCGCCTCCAGCTTCTGCCGGGCGATGGAGGTGTGGAAGCGTAGCTGGTAGAGGTTGTCGCCGTAGCTCGCGGGCACCTGGACCTTGGCCACCTCCGCCTCGATCCGCTGGATGGCCTTCAGCACCTCCTCGATCCGCTCCGCACGCTCGTCGGGGGGCACCTCCGCTTCCAGCCTCTGCAACGTGCTGTACCACTTGTTGATCCGGGCCCGGATGCGCCACTTGTAGAGCGGCGGCACGAGCTTGACCAGCGGAAAGGCCAGCGTCAGAAGCGGCAGGAGCAGGACCTTGAGGCGGTTGACGAGCGTCGCGGCCCAGAAGGGAAGCACCCGGCGCAGGAACCGGCGCCCGTTCTCGAAGAAGTCCTTCGACACGTCCGCGAGGGGGAAGTCCACGTAGAGCGGCGAGGGGAAGGCCCCGGGCTCGGAGAGCCAGCTTCCCTCCCCGTGGACCTTGCCGGCGACGTCGAGCAGGAGGTCGGTCAGCGCGGGGTGGAAGTCCCCGCGCGCCACCAGCGTCGCGGCGGGGGAGAGGAGCCGCACGTCCCGGGCGGGCAGGGGGCCCGAGGGATCGATGACGCCCTCCTCGAGCGTCAGCACGGAGAGGTAGCGGTGGCGCCTGTGCAGCGCCTCGGCGTTGCGAAGGCTCATCAGGCGGACGCCCTCGGCGCCGAGCAGCCGGGTGACGAGCGGGGCCCGGGGCGAGATGACGAACAGCCCTGCGTCCACCTCCCCCGCCTCGAGCGCCTCGGCCGCCCGGTCTCCCGAAAGCGGCAGGAGGCGCGCCGTCTCCGCCGTCACCCCGCCGTCCTTCAGCAGCCGCAACGCCAGCGCCCGCGTGCCGCTGCCCTCCGCGCCCACCGCGATGCGCTTTCCGTCGAGGTCCGCGAGCCGGTCCCCCGGTTCGCCCCGGTAGAAGATCCAGAACGGCTCGAAGTAGAGGCTCGCCACCGAGACCCGGTCGTCCTCCGCGCCAGGGGAGGCGACGCCGCTCTGCACGAAGGCGAGATCCGCACCGCCCTCCTCGCCCAGAAGCGCGAGGTTCTCGACCGTTCCCGCCGTCTCGACGAGGCGCACGTCGATCCCGTACGCGGCGAGCGCCTCGCGATACCGCGTCGCGTACGCGTGGTACCAGCCGCCCTCGCGGCCGGAAGCCAGCGTGAAGGAACGCGGGGGCGCGGGCTCCACGAACTGGTAGGCGATGATGAACCCCACGACGGCCACGACCACGGACGGCACGAACCATTTCCAGAAGTCGTTCTTCGGCTGGAACAGGGTCTGTACGACGGTCTTTTTTTCCATGGCTCCTCCGCCTTTCAAGCGACGTCCGGGATTGTACGCGCCCTCCCGGTATCCGTCATCCGCCGAGCGGGGACATCGGGAAAATACCCGTCGCTTCGACCGGCGGAAACCGTAGGATGGTTTCTCGATCCCAGCGCCCGGGACGGGTCCGCGCGCGCGGGCTGGAGACCGGGCGCGGCGCTACGGAGGAGCCCATGAGCGAGCCCAGCCCCTTCCGCCGGCTGATCCGGACCCTGCGGGGCCTGTCCAACCGGGAGATCCCCTTCACCCTCACGTTCGAGCGCGAGGACGCCGTCACCCTCCACGCCCGCCCGGGCCGCGAGAAGTGGACGATCCACTTCCTGCAGAACGGCGAGGTGGAGGCGATCCGCTTCGCCCCCCACGGCGAGAAGGGGGACTACAAGGCGGTGGGCGATCTCCTCACCGGCGATGCCCATCACGGCCAGGTCGACGTCTCGTTCGGTTCGTGACCCTGGGGTGCCGGATTCCCCTTCGGTCCGTCGTCCCGCCCTTGCGGCGGCGTCTCCCACAGTCCCGCCTGCTCTCCGTAGGCATGGTAGAGGAGCGTGGCTCCGATGACGCCGACCGAGACCGTGAAGAAGTTGAGAAAGGGGATCAGGTAGGTCAGCGAGATGGCGCAGCCGAGTCCCAGGGCCGGCCAGCGCCGCAGGGAGACGAATTTCCGCTTGAGGGGGAGGGGCGTGACCCACGATTCCGAGTCGAGGGGGTACTCCAGGTTGTTGAGGGCCATGTTCCACCAGGTGAAGTAGCTCACCAGGACGAGATAGGCGCCCTGGCCCACCACGGGAACCAGGTTGACGGGCAGCAGCAGCACCGAGGTGAGAAGGACGCGGACGCCCTTTCGGATCTCGATGACGGTGGGCATGACCACGTCGATCCAGAAGCCGCCGGCGGGGCGGACCGGCTGTTTCTTGATGATCTGGCGGGCGTGCTTGCACAGTTTTCCCTTGAAGGGGGGCGAGGTGATGCCGGGAAGGATCATGAAGAACAGGACGTAGGCGATGAGGGGAATCAGGAGGAAGAGCACGGCCAGGTAGGGGAGGTAGAGCAACCACAGGTACCAGGCCTCCGGGGGCTTCCACAGCAACCCGGAGAGATCGGGGAAGAAATAGACCAGGGCGATCGCGGAAGCGACGACAATGGCGCCGTTGATGAGGAAGGGGAGGAGGGCGTAGGGCCAGAGGATCGGATGGCGCGCCAGGAAGGGAACGGCCCGGAAGAAGAAGAGGAACCCGTCCAGGAACTGGGCCGGCGGGGCGACGATCCGCTTCAGGCGTTCAGGAAGGCGTGATTCCATCGTCCGGAACCCGGGCGGAGGGGAGCCACGGCCCGCCTCCCCGGGGTCAGCGTCGCATGTCCTGGTCGGAACGAATCCAGGTTCCCGGTTCCGAAGCGTTTTCCTCCCGGAGGTATTCGTGGAGCCTGACCTTGGACGTCGTTTTCTTCAGATCCCGCCACCGTTTCTCGCCCTCGGTCGTGATCATGGCCAGGACCCCGGCCTCGAGCATCCGCCGGAACACCGACGTTTCCTCGATCGATGCCGCCGGCTCGCTGACCTCCTCCAGCATCGCCTTCACGGCCTCGACGGTGCGGCCGGGGGAGGGCAGGATGCGGAAGAGGTTCCTCGCATGCATGTCCTCGAGAAGGGGCAGGAAATGCGCTTGGTCCCGGCACCCGAATCCAGCGCTGGACGCATCGTCGCATCGCAGGGGAACGGGGCTCCTGCGGTGGAAATGCAAGTACCGAAGCACCTGGCGTTCGACCCGGTCTTTTTCGCTCAGGGGCATCGGAACCTCTCCAGCCGACCCCTGCATCGTACCACGGCCGGGACGAAGGGAGGGCATGGAAATCGAAATTTCCTCCACGGGTTTTCCCGGGTTTTCGGAACAGAGCCTGTGGCGGAGCCCCCTGCCTTTCATGATAGAATGCACATGGGATCAAGCGGTTTCGTGACTCGAGGTTCCGGATGTCCTTCGCGGCCCAGGGAAGACGCCCGTTTCCGGAAAAGCGCCATGGAATTCGATCATCTGGAAGGAGAGACCTTCGGGGAATTCTCCGTCGGCCGGATCCTCGGACGAGGTCCGGAGGGGGTCACCTATGAGGCCTTGCGGAAGGACGCCCGCTTCGCCCTCAAGGTCTTCTCCCCCGCCCTGTTCGACGACTACGGGGAGAGGGTCTCCGATTATCTCGATCACCTGAAAAACGCGGCCAGGATCCATCACACCCATCTCGCGCGCATCGATTCCCTCGGGGAGGTCGAGGGTCTTCGCTATGCCGCCGTCGAATTCGTCGACGGTCCTTCCCTCGCGGAAATCCTGGGAGAGCGCGGAACCCTTTCCCTGCCGGAAACCACCGAAGTGCTCCGACAGATGCTCAAGGCGCTGTCGGCGGCGCACAAGGCGGGCATCGTCCACGGGGACATCCGCCCGGAGAAGATCCGCGTCGATCCGGACGGCCGGTGGAAGATCCTCGGGCTGGGATTTCCGGCGCACTTGCTGGCGGAAGACGAGACGGCCTTCCCGCCCCCCGCCGGGGCCGCGCCGCAACCCGATCTCCGGGGCCTCGGGGCCGTCGCCTACGAGATGCTGACCGGCCGCCCGCCTTACTCCGGGGCTTCCGGGGAGGCCTCCCCGGAAGCCCCGCCGGACGCGGACACGCTCAACCCCTCCATTCCCCACCTGCTCTCGGACTACCTGAACGCCCTGCTCGCCGAAGAGGCCTCCAGAACCTTCCCCGGCGCGCCCACAGCGTCGAAAGCCCTGGAATCCGCCCTCATCGGCGTTCCCTTTTCCCTCGATGCGCCCCCGCCCGCGCCCGATTTGGAAACGGACGAGGAGAACGAGACGCAGGAGGAACGGGAGGAAACCGTCCTGGGGGACGGTCAGCGATGGTCCTCGCTCTTTGAGGACACGGACGACGCCGGGGAACCGCCGCAGGCGGAAACGGGGGAGGAGGAGACGGAGGACGAGGGTCCGCGGCGGCCCATCGTATCCATCTCGGAGCACTTCCAGGAGGAGACGGTGTCGGAAGACGCCGAGGGCGAGGCCGTGGTGGACGTGGGGCCGTGGGCGAAGGAGAAGGACGCCGGGGAGGAGGCGACCGAGGAGGAGGAGACGCGAACCGCGGAAGTCGGAGGCGGCTTCGGGGAGTTCCTCCAGATGCGCGAGGACGTCGCCAAGGAGGTGGAATCGCAGATCACGCGCAAGGAGACGCCGGAGGAGGAGGTGGGTGCGATTCTCGCGAGGGCCCGCGACGCCTGGGGGAAGAAGGCCGCCGAGGCGGCGGCGCAGGATCTGATGAAAGCCCTCACGCTCGATCCGGAGAACGCGGAAGCGCTTCGTCTGAAGGGGGAGATCGACGCGTTCTTCTCGGAGATCGAGACGGGCCGGGCGGGGGCGGAGACGGCTTTCGAGCGCGGAAGACTCAAGCAGGCGAGAATGGAGTACGAGGAGATCCTCCGCCGCAATCCGGGGAATCTGGACGCCCGGAAGCGTCTGGGCCAGATCGACGAGGCGATCGGGAAGCGGCAGGAGCGTCTCAAGTGGATCGTCACGGCGTCCGCGGCGGGCGTTTTGCTGGTGGTCGTGGCGGTCCTGGGCGCGATCCTGGCCACGAGGGACGGCACGGGAAACGGGAAGGCGGGCCGCCCGGGCGCCCCTTCGCCGCGCCCGGCCCCGACGCCCTCGCCGGCCCCGAAGAAACCGGGAGACGGAGCCGGCGGCGCCGGCCAGGCATCCCCCGCGCCCGGCGAGGACGAGAAGGCCCTGGAGGCGAGGTTCTCCACCGCCCTCGAGACGCTCGAGGGCGGGGACTGGAAGGCGGCGGCGGCGGCGTTCCGCGCGCTGGAAGAGTCTCCGTCTTTCGCCGAGCGGGCGACGGAGAAGCGGAAGGCGATCGAGGCGGCGCGGGAAGCGGAAGCCGAGGCCCTGGAGACGAGCGGAGAGATCGAGAAGGCGGCGGCGCTCTTCGAGGAGATGGAGGAGGTCTTCCCGGATCGGGGTTGGGCCCGGCGGGGCCGCGAGCTCCGCTACGAGCGCCTGCTCGAGAAGGGCAAGGCGTTCCTCGATCTCGGGATGGCGGAGAAGGCCATGGCGTTGCTGGCGGAGGCCGAGGCCCTGGACGTGGACGGCCGGGCGAAGGCGCTCCTGGACGAGGCGGGCATGGGGGCCTGGCGGGCGCGCGCGGCAAAATGCGAGAAGATGGGCTACTGGGAGGGCGCGAAGTTCTACTACGAGAAGATGCTGGGGGTCCGGAAGGACGACGAGGACCTGAAGGCCAGGGTCCAGCGCCTCGCCGACCGGATCGAGTACGAGAAGCGGGTTTCCCGGACGGACGCGCTGTTCCTCGAGGGCGACGTGGCGGGGGCGCTCAAGGAGGCCCGGCGCGCGCAGGCGATGGACTCCGCCGAGGCGTGGGTCGACCGGGCCGTCTCGTTTCTCGAAACGGTATCCGGCATGATTCGCATCCCGGGCGGAACCGTCTCCGTCGGGGATCCGAGGGGCAGCGAACGCGAGAAGCCGGTCTGGGAGACGGATCTGAAGACGTTCTTCATCATGAAGAACGAGGTGACGGTCGAGGCGTACGCATCGTTTCTGGAAACGCCCGCGGGAAAGGCGCACGTGCCCGGGAACTGGGCCGAGCAGAAGGAGCATCCCGCGCATCCGGTCGCGGAGGTGTCGCTCGAGGACGCGAAAGCCTTCGCCGCGTTCCACGGTCTGGCGCTTCCCACCGAAGCGCAGTGGGAGAGGGCCGCGCGGGGGACGGAAGGGCGGAATTACCCCTGGGGAAAGGCGTTCGATCCGAACAAGGCGAACACGAAGGAAGCCCTGAACTTCGGCCCGGTGGAGGTCACGAGGTACGGGACCGACCGGAGTCCCGACGGCTGCCTGAACATGGGCGGCAACGTCGCCGAATGGACGCGAAGTCCCTTCGAGCCCTACCCCGGAAGCCGGGCGGACCTTCCCGAAGGACAGGGGGTCGTCCGGGGAGGCGATTTCTCTTCGGCCGGCCATCGTGCGCGCGGCGCCGGCCGCCGGGGATTCCGTCCGGACGCGAAACGAGCCACCGTCGGTTTCCGTTGCGTCCGCACGATCGCGTTCTCCTCGCTCGAGGAACTCGAATAAGAGCCGTTCGCGCTGACGAGGAGTACCTATTCGGTGAACCCAGGCTCTCTCGACACTGAGAACGCTGACGGGGAACT
>CAZDSO010000152.1:0-12177 GCA_964508045.1 uncultured Planctomycetia bacterium
ACCCGTGCACCCCCGTGAGGACCTGGAATTCGAGGGTCACCCCGGGGTATTTCCATGAAGGGGATCTGCGAAAGGGAAGGGAGTGCCATGACCTACGTACACCGCGAATGGCTCTCCATATCTCTCTTGACATCGTCGTCATGAATTGCCCCCCTTCTCCGATAGACATGCTTCTTGTGAATGATTCGTGTAAGTTCAGGATAGACGGAGCAATGTTTTCCCAACCCTGATCAATACAAGATGTCTTGTGGACAAGCTTCCTACTCCATCGGCAAATCCCTGGCGCAGCGGAAGCCGATCCCGCGGGAGATCAGCAGCGGCTTGTAGTACTTCACGGCGTCCGTCATGACCTCGTACTTCGACTCGGGCGCCGAACCGCCGCACACCACCGCCTGCTTGACCTTCCGCCCCCGCGCCGTGATCGTCGGGCCGTCGGTCGCGCTCCACTCCGCCACGTTCCCCGCCATGTTCAACAGCCCGTACGGGCTCGTCCACTGCTCGTACGCGTTCACCGGTTCGATGGCGATGGTCTGCCGCCGGCCGAAGAAGTTGCACCGGTCGGGCTCAAACGTGTTTCCCCACGGCCACAGGCGCCCGTCCACCCCCCGCGCCGCCTTCTGCCACTCCTCCGCCGTGGGAAGGCGCTTTCCCTTCCACGCCGCGTACGCCATCGCGTCCTCGCGCGTGATCCCCCACACCGGGAGGTTCCGCCCGAAGGCGCGCTGGAACTTCTCGAAGGACTCGGGCTTCCAGAACACCTGCACGGGGCCCCGCTCGGTCGTCCGCGGCAGGCGCTTCATCTGCTCCGCCCGGTCCTCGATGGAGAGGATGAATTCGTGGTACGCCTCGTGGGACACCTCCGTCCGGTCGATGAGGAAGCCCTCCACCGCCGCCTTCTCGAACCCCGAGTACCGGTCGCCCTTGCGGAAGGGGCCCCCGGGCACATAGACCATGCCCTCGGGCACGTCGGAGGCCTCCAGGAGTCTCACGGAGACCTCCACCGCCTCGTTCCTCTCGACCATCAGGGGGTACACCACGGGCTCGAAACCCTCCTTCTCGACATGCAGGACGTAGTTGCCCATGGCGATGTCGACGCCCGAAAGGGGCGAGACGCCGAGGGTCTCGGGCTTCTCCCGCGACGCGGGATCCTCCACCACCGTCTCGAGCCGGATCGCGGCGCCCATGGGATCGGTGGCGAGCGTCAGCGTGCCGGTGCCGAGCACGGTTCGGTGGAGCTGCTTCCAGCGATCGGAAGCGAACTCGTCCGCCCCCGCCTCCCGGGCCGCCAGCAGAAAGCCCAGCGCCTTGGCGTAGTCCTCGGCGAGGATGGAAGCGCGGGCCCGGGCGAGGTTCGCGTCCACGCGCCCCCGGCGCGCGGCGGCGTAGCCGGGATAGAGTTTCAGGGCCTCGGTGAACTTCCCCGAGGCGGTTTCGAGGATCGAGAGGGCCTCGTCCACCCGGGCCCTGGTCTCGGCCGGATCCGCATCCGCGAACGTCGCCTCGGCCTTCGCCACGCGCTCCCGCCCCTCCTTCAGCGTCTTCTCCCCCTCGGCGGTCAGGGCTTTCCCCCGCTGCATCCGCTCGTACTTCTCCTTCTCTTCCTTGAGCTTGCGGATGGCCTGGTCGCAGTTCTCGATGCCGAGACGCGCGGCGTCGTTGGTCTCGTCGATGAGGAGGATCTGCCCGTAGATCTTCCTCGCCTTCTCGTAGTTCTCGTCCTTGAACGCCGTGGACGCCTCGTCCAGCTTCGCCTGGATCTTCGCTTTCATCTCCCGGCGCCGGCGCGCCTCCTCCAGCTGGGCGATCTTGAGATCGCACTTCTCGATGCCCTCCTTCGCCGCCGTGTTCCCCGCGTCCAGCGTCAGCACGCCCTGGTAGAGGCCCCGCGCCTGATCGAACTTTTCCGCCTTGTAGGCGGCGGACGCCTCGTCCAGCTTCGCCTGGATCCTCGCCTCCATCTCCTGGCGCCGGCGCGCCTCCTCCAGCTGGGCGATCTTGAGATCGCACTTCTCGATGCCCTCCTTCGCCGCCGCGTTGTCCGCATCCAGCGTCAGCACGCCGCCGTACAGGTCGCGCGCGCCCTTGTACTTCTCCGCCTTGAACGCCTCCGCCGCCTCCGCCAGGGCCTTGCGCACCTTGGCCTCGGTCTTCTTGCGCTCCAGGTCCTTGATCATGAGGTTGCACTTCTCGATGCCCTCCTTCGCCGCCGTGTTGCCCGCGTCGATGGCCAGCACCTTGGCGTAGGCGTCCTTCGCTTCCAGGTACTTGTCGGGATCCTCTTCCCCCTCCGCGAAAACGGCCTTCGCATCGGACAGGCCCTGCTCGATCCGCTGCTGGCGGTCGTACCAGGTGTAGCCCAAGAACGCCCCGCCCCCCGTCACCAGCGCCAGCACGAGAAGGATCATCACCGTGGCCAGCTTGTTCTTCCGGGCCTTGCGTCCGAGCCTCTTGACGAACCCGATGGGCTTGGCCTTGATGGGCTCGCCCTGGATGTAGCGATCCAGGTCCTCCGCCATGTCCCCCGCCGTCTCGTACCGCTTGGTCGGCGCCTTCTCCATGGCCTTCAGGCAGATCGTCTCGAGATCCTTGGGGATCTTCGGGTCGATCTTGCGCGGGGGCATCGGCTCGGTCTCGATCACGTTTCGGATGATGCTCCGCACGTCCTCGCCGTGATAGGGCCGGGCCAGCGTGATCGCCTCGTACAGCGTGGCCCCCAGCGAGTAGATGTCCGACCGGCGATCCACCTGCGACGATCCGCCCTCCGCCTGCTCGGGTGACATGTACATAGGCGTGCCCAGCACCTGGCCCGACGCCGTCAGCGTCGACTGCTCCTCCGACTTCGCGATCCCGAAGTCCGTGATCAGGACCTTCTTGTCCTTGTCGATCATGATGTTGGCGGGCTTGATGTCGCGGTGGACGATCCCCTGGTCGTGCGCGTAGTCCAGCGCCCGGCACGAATCGCGGAGGATCGCCGCACGTTCCTTGTGCGGCATCACGTCGTCCTTCAGGGCGTCCTTGAGCGAGTCCCCCTCGATGAACCCCATGGCGTAGTAGTACGTCCCCTCCTGCTCGCCCATGCCGTACACGGGAACGATGTTCTCGTGCTTGAGCTTGGCCGTCGACTTGCTCTCCCGCAGGAAACGCTCCACCGCCTCCGGGCTCGACGTGAAGGAGGGCAGCATCACCTTCAACGCGACGTGGCGCCCCAGGGGCTCCTGCACCGCCTCGTACACCACCCCCATCGCCCCGCGCCCCAGCTCTCCGATCACCCGGAAATCCCCGAACCTCTTCACCTTCTCGCCCGGCTCCCCCTTCCGGCTCCGCTCGAATTCCTCCATCGCCGTGAACCGGGACCCCGTCTGGGGACCCTCCGCCTCCGCGGGCGGGGCCTTTGAAGCCGCCCCCTCCGCGGAACCGCCGTCCTCCGACTCCGACACCTCCCAGACGGTCTCCGCCGTCCGGGACGCCGAGCCCGCGTCCTTCTCCTCCTTCTTCTCCTCCTCCTCGATCATCGTTCCGGGAATGCCCTCGCCCTCACCGGCCGGGGCGGCCGGTCCCTCCGCCGCGACGTCTGCCTCTTCCTTGTCCTGCCCCCCCTCTCCGGGGGCGGAAGCGGACGGAGAATCCGGCGCGGACCCTGGCGCCCCGGGCGCACCCTCCCCCTCCCCGGAAGCCCCCAGAAGGGAATCGTCCTCCTCGACGATGAGGAATTCGGATTCCATCCCCGCTTCCCCCGCCGCCGAAGCCCCCTCCTTCTCCTGCGCGGGGGGCTTCGTTTCGGGAGGAGACGCCGGAGGACCGGGTTTGTATTCCACGGGGGCCTGGCATTTCTGGCACGTGAACGTGATCCCCTGAGGATACGCGGAAACGTCGTAGGGGCTCCCGCACTTGCCGCACTTGACGATCTTCTTTTCCGCCATGGCGCCTCCAACATCCCCTTGCGCGCGATGCGTCCCCTCACCCGCCAGGGGAAGGCTTGAAATCCCCGTATTTTCACCCCCGGGAGGCCGCGACACAATGCATCGCCCCGGAGATGGGCATAAAAAAACGCCCCTTCCCGGGCGAGCCCGGGAAGGGGCGTTTTCGCGTCACGGTCGCCGGGTCAGTGCTTGACGAAGTAGGCGGTCTTGAACTTCGTGAAATTGAATTTCGAGCGCCGGATGTCCTGCAGGGCCTTCTTCGCGGCCGCGCTCCGCGTCGAGGCGAAAGCGCCGACCTCGATGACCAGATTGGACCCCACCCTGCGAACCTTGGCGGAGCCGAAGTTACGCTTCTTGAAAAAAGAGGCGATCTCCTTCGCATCCTCCATCTGGCCCAATCCCAGCGAGGCGACGCGAATGGTGTACCGCTTCTCCACCGGCGCGGGAGCCGCCTCGGCCTCCGCTTCGGCAACCGGCGCGGCGGACGGCGCCCTTGCGGGCCTCGCGGGCGTCGGAACGGGATCGATGAGAAGATCGGGCGCCACGTCCGGCAACGGTTTCAAATCGGGCGCGGCGACCTCCGTCGACGGCTCGCCCGCCTCGGCGGACCCGCGCTTTCCGTTCCACACGCCCACGGAGAACGAGGCGATGTTGGTGATCAAGAACGCCAGGGCCACCACCAGCAGCGTCTCCGCCCGCTTGTGAAGCAGGAGCCTCGAGGGGCCCCTCCCCGACGCCGCGTCGTCCTTGAAAGGGTACTCGCCCTTCTCCGCCAGGAATTTCCTGAATCCCTCCCCGAGAGAATGCGATCCCTTCGCCCCGGCGGGCCTGGGATCGGAAAAAGCCTCGAAGAGATCGCCCACTGCGCGCTTGCTCACGACCGGATCCCCCCAAAAAGGGTTTTCGATGAATGGCGGGAACATGCCCATCCCTGTATCGGCCCGCTCGCACCGGAACTTGAGGGAAATCGCGGATTCGCAATCCCCAAGGCGTCTTCATGCCTTTTCGGTAAAGACGGGCCCATGCGGGGCCGATGTAATCCCTGGAAGGGAAGATTGACGAGGAGGAGGGAGAGGAACCATGCGAAACCCGAAAAAAAGCAACCTCTTGAAAGGTTTCGAGAACGCCGATTTCCGCAAGGCGGTCTTTTCCTATCTCAAGGAAAAATGCCCCGGCACGTCTCTCGATACGGAAACATCCACCGTCATGGGGGGATTGAAGATCATCCGGGAATTCATCCTGCAGAAAAACGGCACCGGAAGGCCCCCGATCGTCCCCGTGCCGGCCCGTTGAAGAACCACGACATCCGCGATACCAGCGCCCTCCGGGCCCCAGGCCGCGCGCCGGGGCCCGGGCGTTTTTCGAACGGACACGGACGTTCCCAACGAAGCACAGCCACGCCACGGCGGGCAAACAGCCGGATACGGCAGTCTTTCGACCCTTCTAGAAAGAATCATGTTGCAGGGCTATCCTTCCTCCTCCTCCGCCTCCGCCCCTTTGTCCCCTTCCTCCTCCTCCGCCTCCGCCCCTTTGTCCCCTTCCTCCTCCTCCGCCTCCGCCCCGGGAAGGACCTCGTCGGTTTCCATGCCGGGGAAAAGCTTCCCCAGCCTCGAGGCCTTCTCCTTCTCATCCGCCCCCTTCAACGCGTCGTCCTCCTCGCCTTCCATCTGGTGGAACAGGGCGGCGAGTGCGCTGGCGCTTTCGTCGGGTGAGGCTTCCGGCTCCACTGCCGATTCGCCGGCCTCCGGTTCTTCGGGGCTTTCTTCCGTCTCCCGTTCCTCCGGCGCCTGCGCCCGCCCCTCATCCGGGCCCCAGCCCCCCATGACCGCATCGAGGTCCGAGTGGATCTTCGCAACGCTCCCGGTCTCCTCGTCCGCTGGTTCCTCTTCCGGAGGCGACGCCTCCCCCGGAGCCTCTCCTGGGTGTGTCTCTTCCGTCCGTGGCGCTTCCGCCGGTGCCTCTTCTGGACGCGTCACCTCCGTGGGTGTCTCCTCCGCCGGCTTCTCGTCGGGCACGCTCTCGTCAGCCGTCGGGAAGGAGCCCGGCCCTTCTTCCTCCCCGGCGTTCCCGGGTTCCGGCGCGACCTCTTCCGGGAGCGCCAGGGGTCCGAGTGCGCTTTCGGATTCGAGGGCGTCCTTCTCCGCATCGTCCTCCAGGGCGGCGGCCTCGGTGGACCCGGCGGGGGGGGGCGTCTCCTCCTCACCGGATGCCTCCACCCACCCGTGGGTAGCGGCTTCCGGAAGGGGCTTTGGCGCCTCCCCGGGGGCGGTCGTCTCCTCCGCGGGGAACGCGGAAACATCCTCCGCCATGGGAAAGCCTCCGCCGCCCGGGAAAGGGGCCGCGTCCTCGGTCGCCTCGGGGGTGACACCCGCCTCTTCCTCCGCTTCGATCTCCATGCCGAATTCTTCCGCCTCGGTCATGGCCGGGAAGAGGGCGGGGCGGGCCTGCGGGGCGTCGCCCGCCTCGCGCCGGCGGGCTTCGGCCAGCGACTGTTTCCTCTCCCGGCGGCCCCGGGGCCAGGTGAACAGGGTCATGCGCAACAGGCTCCCGACCACGCCGAGCACGACGCCTCCTGCGGCGTAGACGCCGGCGACGTGCGTCCAGGGCGGATAGAGGAAGGGGTAATCGGAAATGCGGGAGAATCCGTACAGGGGCTCCATGTGGAAGGGGTCGAGCTCGAGGAAATTCTGGGCCGTCACGATGACGGGGTTCGCCCAGATGACGACGTCGATGATGCGGGCGCGGTACGATTCTTCCGCAAGGAAGACGGCGGCGTTGGAAAAGAGCACGGTCCCGATCATGAGGAAGCCGAAGAGGCTGGCGGAAGCCTGGGTGGCCGAGGAGCCGAGGCCGAGGCCCCGGAGAAGGAAGACGACGCCCGCGATCAGGATCTGGAAGGAGAAGAGAAAGAGATGGAAGCGCAGGGCGAGGAGGATCGAGCCGGCGTCCGTGCCCCGGAGAACCCAGGCGGTCAGGAGCAGGGAGACGAGGGAGAACCCGGCCACTTTCGCGATGTTGACGGCGTGGCGACGGGGGTGAAGCCCCTCCTCCTCCCGGAGGTTGAGCAGGATCGAGACGACGAGGGGCGTCAGGAGGACGGAAACGATCCACATGCCGGGAAGGAGGCGCGCGGCCTGTTCGGCGTCGGGCATGGCGAAGGGGCCGGTGCCCCCCCAGGCGGCGTTGAGCACCAGGATGAAGGCGGGATAGGCCAGAAGCAGGCCGAGGAAATAGGGCTTCCACAGCCAGCGGTAACGCCGCCATCGCGTCAAGACGATTTCCGTCATCGCATCGACCTGATTCTGCTGGCGATCGAGCGTGCTCCTCCCCCCGTCGGGAGGGGCAGGGACACCCGACGGCGGGCCGGACGGGCCCGGCGCCGGGAGCCCCGACGGACTACGCGTCCATCAGGGCGAAGCTGAGGGCGATCACGGCGTACGACGTGGCGAGTTCCTCCACGGACTCGTACCACCGGTCGTGCCAGACGTTCTTCCAGCTGCCGTCGGGATTCTGCAGGGCCACGATCCGGGAGACCACCTCCCGCCGCCACGGGTGGGGGACGCCGTCCTCGTCCTCGATCACGTCCACACCGAGGGCGTGAAGGGCCTTGGCGAACGTGACGAAATAGTAGAAGTACCCCTGCCGTCCCAGGTTGGGATCGCGGGTCACGTCGAAACCGGGATTCTCGCTGAGGGTCCAGTGCTTCTTGATCCAGTCCACGGCGGCCTTCACCCGGGGATCGTCGCGCTCGAGGTGCGCGTAGATCATGGACTTGATGCCGGCGTAGGTCACGGAGCCGTAGGGAAGGAGGATCTCCTTTCCGCCGGCCGTGCGGAGCATCTTCGCCTTCGAGTCTCGGGGATGATAGACGAATCCGCCGCGGTATTCCCCGACGTCGGAAACCCAGGCCGCGTCGTTGTATTCCGAGTTGTGCTGGCATCGCTCCAGGTACTCGACGGCCCGCTTCCAGGCGGGATGGTCAGCCGGGAGCCCCGCCGCATGCAGGGCTTCCATGGCGAATTCCGTGTTCACGATGTCCGCATACGGTTTGTCCTTCGTCTTGGCCTTGTCCTGGTAGCCGAACCCGCCGGCGTACACGCTGTCCCCCGTCAGCTGGTTGTCGACGAGGTAGTCCCGCGCCCGGTTCACCGTGTCGGCGAAGCGCGGGTCTCCCGACAGGACCATGGCGAGGATGGACACGGAGGTGATGTAGTTCGCGTTTCCCTCCTGCTCGGGATAGATGGCCCCGTTGGGGTGCTGGAGGGATTCCAGCCACGTAAGCCCCTTCCACAAGCCCGGGTTCGATCCGGGCGAAAATTCCCGGGGGCTCTGGAAATGCGCCAGCAACACCACCGCGGTGATGCCCGCCGAGCGGGCCCACCGGCCGTCGCGATCCGGGTCCCGGGACCTCAGGAACGAAAGCCCCTTCTCGATGGCCTCGCGGCCTTCGGCCCGCCAGGCCTCCTCGGAGAGCAGCGGCCCCTGCTCCTCGGGACGAGGGGGGGACTGGCGGCGGCAGGCTCCCGCCGCGAGCAAGGAGATCACGAGAACCGGAAAAAGGAATCGCGCGCCTCGAAGGTTCATGGTCATTCTCCTGTCATGAACGCCGTCTGCTTGATCACGCCGGCCGAACCCGGACCCGGCACGTCCTCTCCGAGGAGAAGAGCAAAAGACATGCCTTCCACGAGAAACGGACGCCGGCATGGGAAGACGGGCTCCCTCCCGACAAACGCGTGTCCGGGGGCCGATCCACGCCGGGCCCACCTCATCGGGGACGAAGAGCGGTGGGGCAAACGTGAACAAGGAAGGCGGGAACCTGTACATCTCTTCGCCAGCGTTGCGCCCTCCTCTCCCTCCCGGCGAGCGCGGTCTCCCATGCCCCCCCTAGCCCCCGTACTTGTGGCGGTTGGCCTCCCACCAATACGTCCAGGCGTCGGCACGGCCTTTCAAGACGGCGAAAATGTTGACGCCGGGAGGCTGGGTGTTCACGTGCTCCAGCGTGATGTTCTGCAGGGCCTCCCAGGCATAGAGCCGCAGTTGAATGGGAAGGTTTTCCATGGCCAGATGGCCGTAGATCAGGGCGGGAATCGCGGGCCAGTACTTGAGTTCCCGGATGCATTCCGCGGCGTAGGATCGGAGGGACGGATTGGGATCGCTCAGGTAGCTGAAGACGCGCTTCACGATGTCGCGGTCCTTGAGCTTCAGGACCCCGATAGCGAACATGTCGGCCGTCTTCACCTCGTTCACGGGGTCCTCGAGCAGCTTGCGCATCTTGTCCACCGGCGGGGACCAGGATCCGGGGCCGATCTTGGCCAGGGCGATCAGGGCGTAGCGCCGGATGTCGGGGTCCGGGTTGTCCAGGTTGTAGGCGATCAACCCCATCGTCCGGGGTTCACGGCGCCCGAAAGCCACGAGATCGGCGATGGCCTCCCGCCGCAGGGATTCGTTGTCCCCGCCCAGGAGCCGGATCCTCTGCTGCACGGATTCCTTGGTCACCTGCCGCGTGACCTTGGTGTTGATGGGTTCGTACTTCTCGTGGCTGACTTCCACGCTCAGCTTGTATTCGCGTTCTCGTTCTTCCGGCCCCCCGCCGCAACCGGCGATCAGGGCCGCAAACACGCCTAGCAGCAGGAACCTCTTCGGTCTGGCCATGTCCTTTCCTCCCTTCCTTTCTCGAAACCGCGCGCCCGAGGGGCACGCCCGTCAGGGCGTGATCAGGTTCCGGAACCCCTTCCCCGACCGGAGCGCGTCGAAGGCGTCGTTGGCCTTCTCCAGGGGGAACCGCCCCGCGATGAGGGGCGTCACCCGGATCGCCCCCGTCCGGACCATCTCGATGATCCGGGGGTAGTCCACCGGCCTGCAGCCCAGCGAACCCACGACCTCCATCTCGCGGAACATGATCCGCCCCCCGTTGAAGGGCACATCCTTGTGCGTGTAGCCCACCACGACCATCCGCCCCCCCGTCTTCACGCCGGAAAACGCCTCCAGGATCACCTTCGGATTGCCGATGACCTCGAACGCGATGTCCACGCCCCCCCCCGTCTTCTTCTTCAGCGCCTTTCCCGGCCTCTCCTCCTTCGAGGCGTCGATCGTGTACGCCGCCCCCAGCTCCCGCGCCATCGAAAGCTTCTCCTCCACCATGTCCACCGCATACACCGTGGCCCCCGCCGCCGCCGCCACCTGCACGGCGTTGATTCCGACCCCGCCGCAACCGAACACCGCCACACGGTCCCCCGGCCTCACCTGACCGCGGTTCTTCACCGCATGGAACGGCGTCGAAACCGCGTCCGCGATGATGCTGGCGTCCTGCAGCGGAATCTCCTCCGGAACGTGAAAGGCGTCCTTCGCCGGCGCCTTGACGTATTCCGCATACGCACCGTCCACGTGGTTTCCGAACATCACCATGTTCTGGCAGATGTTCTCCCGCCCCACGCGGCAAGCGTCGCAATACCCGCACGTGAGGACCGCTGGAAGAAGCACCGCGTCCCCCTCCTTGAACTGCTTGACGTCCTTGCCCAGCTTGGCCACCGTGCCGGATGCCTCGTGCCCGAGGATCATCGGCGGCTTCTTCACCGTCGGCACACCGTGGTCGATGTAGTGCAAATCTGTGTGGCATACACCGCACGCGGCCACCTTGACGACGATCTCTCCCGGTCCGGGTTCCGGATCCGGCCACGACCGGATGTCCAGAGGCTTTTCCTGTCCGACGAATACCGCTGCTTTCATGGAATCCCCCTTTTGAAAAGGAAACCTCATTATAGCCCGGGCCGATCCGCGGTCAAGGGGAAGCGCAAGGGAGGCATTCGCGCTGTAAACGATTTTCGTGATCCCAATCTCAAAAAGAGTGGGATACGACAAGGGCCGCCCCTGCACATTGCTGAAATCTGCAATCCCTGCCCGGCACCACCCACCACCGGCGACAGCGCGAATGGCTCCAAGGCGATGGGCGATGGGCGATGGGACACGGAAAACCGGAATGCCCTTTCTACGAGATCCGTCCCATACGTCCTATCCGTCGTCTTCCTGCGAAACCTGCTTCTCGGGGGAGAACCGTGTCTTCGTCGTCAACCCGCATTCACGAAGGGAATTCGGGGGAGGTCGAGACCTTCCGGGGCTCCACCGGACCCGCCTCCAGGATCCTCTCGTGCTTGATTCCCAGACCGTCCCGGCGGAGAAAACGATCGCAGTAACGGATCCGGTCCGACCGAAGAGCGCAGGATCGAACGCAACGTTCGCAAAGGGAGAAGATCATCTTCTTCATCGATGACGATGGCATGCCAAAAAATCCCGGCGACTCGGAAAGATACCGGGAAAACCAGCCAGCGAAAAGGCGAAACCGCCTACACCGTCAGCTTGTTTTCGATTTCGCCGGCCGTGTAAAAGCAGCGCTGGTTCGTGAAATCGATGAACCAGTAGACCTCGTCACCGCGAACCCGGCCCATCTCGACGAAGATGAGATCGTACTTGCGGCAGAAGGCGTTCAGGTTGGAAATGCTCACGGTGAAGAACCTCCAAAGGCGGTTTCGCGCCGAGTGGCCCCGCATCCGGTGTGCCTTTTCGATTTTCACAACTATATGTTGTAGTCCAACTTCCATGAATTCCGGCCCGACAAATCCCGTTTGCTCGCCCCCCCCCATATACGGTATACATCTTTCTTTGTGCTACACTATATACACGAGTTCTCGGAAGTCTAACGAAAAACAAGAACTTCCTGAACTTTTTTTCGCAGGAGCAGGATCGCCGGTAGCCATGCATGTTGAGCAGCCGCGCGGGTCTCTCCGCCTGGCCGCCACACGGCAACACGGCGCGGGGGGCGCCGCCCCCCACACCCCCCGCCGGGGGGATTCGATCCCCCCGGACCCCCCTCTTCGATGAAGCCCCCGGACCTCTGCGGGGGAGAAGAGAGAGAACGGGGCTTCTGGGGTTTGGGATCCTGTTCGCTTTTCACGATTCGGGGTCTCTTGGCCGCCGCCGGCAGGGGTCGCGCCCCCTGCTGGCGCTCGATGATCCTACACGTCGAGGTCAAGCGAGGCGAAAGCCCCTGGGTCCATGGGGGGCTTTCGCTGGGCGGCCTCAGCCGACCTTGCTTTGCAGGGGTGCCAGGAAGGATCTCAGACGCTCCTTCTCTTGCTCCCGGATTCTCCCCAGCGCCATGGCAAGCATGAGGCAAAGGGCAAGGGGAATTTTTCCACATCCTCTCCGTTCGTCATTTCAGGGAAGGGGCGTTGTATTCCGATCGCGAAGCGATCGTTAGAGC
>CAZDSO010000153.1:0-12165 GCA_964508045.1 uncultured Planctomycetia bacterium
TTCCTGGTGGTCTTCACGCTGATCGCGCTGGGGATCATGGGATGGGTGCTGTTCCGGTCCCGCAACACGGGCACGAGCATGATGGTGGGGCTGGGGCTGGTCTGCGCGGGCGCGCTGGGCAATCTGTGGGACCGTGTCTTTTTCGGCGGCGTGCGCGATTTCATCGTCTTCACCTCGGGCGTTCTCGAATCCCTCGGGTTCGAGGGGGGCCGGTGGCCGACGTTCAACCTCGCCGACGCCTGGATCTGCATCGGCATTCCCCTGATCATCCTCGGCGATTTCCTGGCGGCTCGACGGGCCTCCGCCGAGGCCGACACGTCCCCGAACAAAGCCCCGGAAAAGGGCTGAAATGTGCTTGACAGGGGACGACCCTTCGACTACATTCGCGCATCGTTTTCTTCGGTACATCGCCGGTCCGGGGGGAGGGAGAGCCCCGGCCGATAACCTGCTTTCCAACCCGGTCTTTACAAGGTTAAGAGCGAGCGCCGTTCCGGGGAGGTTCAGTGCGCTCCCTTGGCGCAAGGGGAAGAGAGGGGGGGGGTTAGGAAAAGGATTTTTCGGGAGCGCGTTGGTTCGGGATTTGCAAAGAAGATGGATCGCGTCGCCCCGGAAGACGTGAAAAGCCGGACGTCGATTCTGCGTATCTAGCAGGAGGAAAGAGGAATGAAAAAGCAGTGGATCTTGATGGCCCTCGTGGTCGGGGTGATGCTGGTCGTCATGGTTTCGCCGGCGCTTGCGGGCGACGAGGAAGGGGGAGGCGACGAGAAGAAATCGATGACGTGGATGGATACGATCATGGCCTCCGGCGTGATCGGGGGGGTGATCATCCTCCTGTCCATCGTTTCCCTCGCGCTCACGATCGAGCATTTCGTGAGCATCCGTCAGGACAAGCTGGTGCCTCCCGAAATCCTGGGCGAGATCGAAGTTCTCTTCGAGGACGAGGAGTACGAGGAGGCCATGGAGCTCTGCGAGGCGGAACCGTCGTACTTCACCAACGTGGTGGGCGCGGCGTTGCCCAAGATGGGATCGGGGTATCACGCGATGATGGACGCCATCGCGGACGCCCTGGACGAGGAAAGCACGAAGCTCCACCAGAAGATCAGCTACCTGTCGCTGATCAGCAGCGTGGCGCCCATGATGGGCCTTCTCGGCACCGTCTACGGGATGATCATCGCCTTCCAGAAGATCGCGGCGGCGCAGGGCGCGCCGGAGCCGGCCGAGCTGGCGAGCGGTATCTCGCTGGCCCTGGTGACCACGTTCGAGGGGCTGGTCGTCGCCATTCCCACCACGGGCTTCTATTTCTTCTTCCGGAACAAGGTGATCCGCATCGGCATGCAGGTCTCCACGATCGTGGAGGATCTCTTCGACCGCTTCCGGCCCACCGAGTAGGAAGCGGGTTCCGGAAAACGGCGCCAAGGGGCGGGTCTTCGACCCGTCCCTTTCTTTTTCGGCGTCCGCCGCCGAGTTGCAAATCCCCCGTCCCATAAGGCATCATGCACGCGTCCGGCATGCAGGAAACCCGATGGCCTCGAAACGCCGACCGTCCGGGGAATTTCTCCACACCCCTCTCGCCGAGGGGCTGGATCTCCACGTCCGGACCACGCAACGCTTCAAGACGATCTCCCTGCAGGCCGTCCTCGCCAGCGAGCTGGGCGCGGACGCCACGAAACTCGCCCTCCTTTCCATGCTGCTGAAGCGCGGCACGCGCCGCCTTCCCTCCCACCAGGCCCAGACCCGGTTCCTGGAGAACCTCTACGGCGCCGGTTTCGACGTGGACGTCCAGAAGCGCGGGGAATTCCACCTGCTGGTGGCCCGGCTTTCCCATCCCGCCCCCGCCTTCGTGGACGAGGGGGAGACCCTTCTGGAGGAGAGCCTGCGCTTTCTGGGCGAGTGCCTCTCGGACCCCCGCCTCGTGAACGGCGTCTTTCCGGCCGACGTCGTGGAACAGGAAAAGACGAACCTGCGCCGCGCCATCCAAAGCCTTGTCAACCACCGGGAACAGTACGCCCTGGAGAAGCTGATTCGCACCATGTGCCGGGGCGAGAGGTTCGCCGTGTACGAGTACGGTCGCCTCGAAGATCTCGACGACGCCTCCCCCGCCGCCCTTCACCGGTTCCAGCGCCGCCTGCTTCGCACGCGTCCCCTCACCCTCCTTGCCTGCGGGGCCGTCGATCCCGACCGGCTGGCCGCGCTCGCCGAAACCCACCTCGGCTGGACGCGCGACACGATCGAGGTCCCGCCCGTCGCCGAGCGCCGCCGGGCCCCCGCCGCGCCCCGCCGCGAGGAAGAGGCGTTCCCGATGGAGCAGGAATGGATCGTGCGGGGGTACCGCATCGACGCCGACGTTCCCGGGCCCGACGACGCCGCGCTCCTCTTCTTCAACGGCATCCTGGGCGGTTTCGCCTTCTCGCGGCTCTTCAAGCAGATCCGGGAACACGAAGGCCTCGCCTACGACATCGGCTCCCACACCGAACGGCTCAAGGGTCTCCTCCTGGTCTCCGCGGGCGTGCAGCCCGGTTCCGCCGACAAGGTCCTTTCGAGAATCGACGGGATCGTCGAGGATCTCAGGGGGGGCAACGTCACGGCCGAGGAGATGGAGGGCGCCCGCAACCGCCTCCTCGCCGAGGTCCGTTCCCTTCACGACAGCCCCGAGATGATGATCGCTTCCCACAAGTCCGGACTGCTCGCAGGTCGCGTCCGCACCGTCGCGGAGATGGAGGAGGCGATCCGGGCCGTCGCCCCCGGCGACGTCACGCGCCTGGCCTCCTCGCTCCGCCTCGACACCACATTTCTCCTGCGGCCCGCCCGCACAGGAGGCTCATGACATGGACACCGCCTGGGAAACGCGTCGCAGCGAGCGCACGGGGGAGGCAGTCCTCACGAAGGTGTTTCCGTCGGGCCTCCGCGTCCATGTGCTTCCCAAGCCCGGCTTTCAACGCAAGATCTGTCTTCTCGTCTTCCGGTACGGCTCCCTCCACGGCCGCTTCCTGCCTCCGGGGCACACGACGCCCGTCGAGAGCCCTCCCGGCGTCGCCCATTTCCTGGAGCACCGCATCTTCCAGCGGGAGGAGGGCGACGCCTTCTACCGCTTCGCTTCCCTCGGCGCCTCCAGCAATGCCGGAACCTCCTATACCAACACGGTCTACTACTTTTCCTGCGTCGAGAATTTCTACGAGGCGCTCGCGATCCTCCTTTCCTTCACGCAAGGCGTCCTTCTCGATCCTCGAGACGTGGAGAGGGAGAAGGACATCATCGAGGAGGAAATCCGGGGGTTCCGCGACAACCCCGGCGCGATGGCGTACGAGAGGCTCATGGCCTGCCTGTTCCAGGAAAGCCGCGTCCGTTTCGACATCGTCGGAACCCCGGAAAGCGTGCGCGCGACCACCTGCGAGCAGCTGCGCGCGGCGTTCGATACCTTTTACCATCCCGGCAACGCCGAGCTCGTCGTCAGCGGCGATCTCGAGCCCGCGGTCCTGTACGAAAGCATCGCCGGGCATCCCGCCGCCTCGGCCCCGGGAAGTCCGGGCAAGGCCCTCCCGGTGGAGGAACCCTTCCACGTCGCGTCCCGCGGCGCCCGGCTTCACATGCTCGTCCATCGCCCGAAATTCCTGCTCGGCTTCAAGGAGGACACGCCCGGCGCCCCGGGGCCGGCACTCGCCCTGCGCCAGACCGAGAGCATGATCACCCTCTCCGCCTTGTTCGGACGGGCGTCCGACTTCTACCGGCGAGCCTACGGGGAGGGCCTCGTCGACGAGTCCTTCTCCGCGCACAGCACGGTGGAGCCGGGGCTCGCGACCACGGTCTTCTCCGCCGACACCGACGATCCGGAGGCCCTCGCCGGCCGGATTTTCCGGACGCTCGATCACGCCAAGCGCGAGGGCGTGGATCCCGGCGACGTGGAGCGTCTTCTCAAGCGCTCGCGCGGGCGCTACCTGCGGAGCTTCAACCACCCGGAATCCGCCTCCTTCGCCCTCCTGCAGTCCGCGCTCCAGGGGGTCCACCTCCTGGACGTCCCGGATCTGCTGGACCGCATCACCCCGGAAGGGATTGCGCAGCGGCTCGGCTCCTCGTGCGATCCGGCCCGGCACGCCCGTTCCGTGGTTCTGCCCCTCCCGGGAAGGGCGGGGCCAGGGGGGTAGGTCCGTGGCGGGGTCGTCGGGTCGTTCGGTCGTTCATGATTCTTTCCTGAGCTGTTTGCCCTTTGGGGTTGCGGCCTGGCTGCTTTGCGAAGGGGAAACGGGAAATGAGGGATCTGGGCGGCATCGAAGCGTACTTCCTGGTGGGGCCGACGGCGTCCGGCAAGGGTCGTCTGGCGCAGGCCCTGGCGGAGCGATACGAGATGGAGATCGTCTCCATGGATTCCATGAAGGTGTACCGTTTCATGGACGTGGGGACGGCGAAGCCTCCGGAAGCGGTCCGCGCCCGCCTTCCGCACCATCTGATCGACGTGGTGGATCCGGGGGAGACGTTCGACCTGGCGCGCTGGATCGAGGCGGCGGAGGATGCCGTGCTCGGGATCGCGGGGCGCGGGAAGCGGCCGCTGTTCTGCGGGGGGGCGGGGCTCTACTTGAAGGGATTCCTCTTCGGCGTCTTCGAGGGCCCGGGCCAGAAGCCCGAGACGCGGGCCGCCCTGGAAGCCAGGGCGCGCGCCGAGGGTTCCCAGGCGCTTCACGAGATGCTTCGCGCGCTGGATCCGGAAGCGTCGCGCCGGATCCATCCGGGGGACGTAAGGCGCCTGGTGAGGGCGCTGGAGGTCATCGAATTGACGGGGAAACCGCTTTCGACCCAGCAGGTCCAGTTTTCCCGTCGCCGGTCCGATCTCACGCCCCGGATGGCGGGCCTCCGCCGGACGCGGGAGGAGCAGGTCCGCCGGATCGAGGATCGCGTGGACCGGATGATCTCCGCGGGGTGGCTCGAGGAGGTCCGGCGGCTCTGGGAGGCGGAGGGGGGGCCCGGCCCTTCGGCTTCCCAGGCGGTGGGCTACAGGGTGCTGAGGGATCACCTGGAGGGGGGGTGCACGCTCGCGGAGGCGGTCGAGAGGGTCCGGAGCCAGACGCGGAAGCTGGCGAAGCGGCAGAGGACGTGGTTCCGGAGTTTTCCCGACATCCGCTGGATCGACGTGGAAGGCCCCTCGGACCGGGAGGAGGTGGTTCAGCGCGCGTCGGAGGCGCTGGGGCTGTCGGCGCGGGACGGTACCTGAGAGGCTGTGAAAAAATCCCTGTATCCCTGCGCGGGGGGATTTTCCCACCTCCTCTCCTCCGTGGCCCCCTTCACCCGCCCCGCCATCCGTGCCGGGAAAAGTGGGCCTTCTCCCTCGCATTCCCGGCCAAAACGTCCTACCCTATGGCCGTATAGACGAAACAAGGAGGCCGGTATGGGCTGGGACGACTTCACGATGTTCAAGAAGATGGAGAAGAAGGGGGGCGGTGCGCAAAAATCGAAGGTCCCGAGCGGGCGCCATCGGCCGAGCGAGCGCCGGGTTCTCAACGCCTTGTTGAAGACGCTGACGTCCAAGAAGCAGGTCGACGAGGAAGACCAGGACACGGTGATGCGTCTCACGATGGAGAAGGTTTTGGAGGCGATCCAGGCGCAGGCGATCACGATGTACATGATGGGCGAGGACGACCGGATTCATTTCCGGTACAACTACATGTCTCCCACGGTCTGGGGCAACGACATGGAGAAGGCGGCCCTGTTCAAGGAGCAGCAGCAGCGTCTTCTGGGGATGACGCTCGAGAAGGGGCAGGGGATCGTGGGGATGGTGATCGAGGCGGGGAAGTCGTACGTGTCCATCGACGCCCAGAACGATCCCAACTTCTTCGGGGGCGTGGACGAGGAGACGGGTTTCACGACGCACTCGATGATCACGGTGCCGATCGAGGGTGACCAGGTCATCGGGGCGATCCAGGCGATCAACAAGGACGGGGTCTCCGGTGTCCCGTTTTTCACGAAGGAGGACGTATCCCTCCTGGAGGAAGTGGCCGGTTACTCCGCGAAGGTGATCCAGAAGGTTCACGACCCGTCGTTCGAGATCACCGACGAGGAGATGGGGTTCTACATCGCCAAGTTGACGAAGCATCCTTTCATCCGTCTGGACGAGGACTTCGATCTGAACCCCAAGATGATCGAGATGGTGGGCGACGAGGTTCTTCTGGAGCTGGAGATCATTCCCTTCGAGAAGGTGGGCGAGAAGGGCGTCAAGGTGGTGATGGCCAACCCGCTGGACTGGCAGAAGAAGGAGAACTTCCAGATGAAGACGGGGCTGGTGGTGGAGGAGATCTTCGTCGCCCCCCGCGGGCAGATCGACGCCATCCTCGAGGGGCTCAAGGCCCCGGGCTCCGGGGCGCTGGGCGAAGTGGCGGGTGCGATCCGGGAGGAGTTCGACAAGACGCAGGGGCTGGAGAAGGTGGAGGTGGAGGAGGACGCCGACGAGGAGAGCGCGCCGATCGTGAAGCTGGCCAACCGGATCATCGAGGACGCCTACGTGCAGGGGGCGAGCGACATCCACATCGAGCCCCAGGAGAAGGAAACCCTGGTGCGGTACCGCATCGACGGCCTGTGCCACGAGAAGCTGCGCCTGCCCCACTCCAGCCACGCCTCGCTCACGACGCGCCTGAAGATCATGTCCGAGGTCGACATCGCCGAGAAGCGTCTTCCCCAGGACGGCCGCATCGTCTTCAAGAACTTCACCAAGACGGGGATCGACGTGGACCTTCGCGTGTCCACGGCCCCGATCAATTTCGGCGAGAAGATCTGCATGCGGATCCTCGACAAGACGAAATCCACCCTTCCTCTGGACAAACTGGGGTTCTCCTACGAAAACCTCGAGAAGTACCGCGGGGCCATCAAGTCCCCCTACGGGATGATCCTCCACTGCGGACCCACGGGCTCGGGAAAATCGATGACCCTCTACTCGGCGCTGGGGGAGATCTACTCTCCCGAGTTGAACATCCAGACGGCCGAGGACCCCATCGAGTACACGCTCAAGGGCATCAACCAGATGCAGATGAAGCGGGAGATCGGCCTCACCTTCGCCAAGGCCCTGCGATGCTTCCTCCGCCAGGACCCGGACATCATCCTGGTGGGCGAGATCCGGGACCTGGAGACCGCCGAAATCGCCATCGAGGCCGCCCTTACGGGCCATCTCCTCTTCTCCACCCTGCACACGAACGACGCGCCCACCTCGGTCACCCGTTTCATGGAAATGGGGGTCGAACCCTTCATGGTCTCCTCCACGCTCCTGTGCGTCTGCGCCCAGCGTCTCATGCGGAGGCTCTGCACGAAGTGCAAGGTCGCCTACGAACCCGACGAGCGGGAGAAAGAGCTCATGGGGATCGGCGAGAACGAGAGCGTCAAGATCTACAAGAAGCGGGAGAAGGGGTGCCCCAAGTGCAACGGATCCGGCTACAAGGGGCGGATCGGGATCCACGAACTCATGCTCGTCAACGAGGAAATCCGGGACATCATCAACAGCCAGGGCAATTCCGACGACATCCGCAAGGCCGCCATCAAGAACGGCATGATCACGCTGCACCACGACAGCATGCAGAAGGTCCGCGACGGCATCACCTCCGTCGAGGAGGCGCTCAGAACCGTCCGTTCCGACTTGGATTGAGCCGCGGTCGGTTCGAGGTGAGCGCAGACGGGGAGCGTGCAAGAAGCCGTCCCCTTGCTCGGGGAAAGAAGGGGGAGGGTCCGCCGGCGGGACGTTCGCGGAGGAGCCCGGCCGGCACGGCGCCTAGTAGTTGTGCGGATTCTCCTCGTCGTAGTTCAGGAAATGCCTGTCGATCTCCTTGTGGAGCTGATGCATATCCCTGAAGAACGACTTGATATGCCGCCAGTTATGCCCCCAGTCGAAGAGGGAGCACCCGCTCAGGATGCCGAGGGCAAACGCGCCGAGAACTGCGGAAATCAGAACCTTCTTCATTGTTTCCACCAACGTTTCGGGCACAAAGCAGGGGGCCATGTCCCATTACCGCATGGACTCTACCCGGTCGGACCGGGCCTGTCAATCCAAAAAATCCACCTTTTTCCCGCCCTCCCAGGTTGAAAACGGTCCCCGCCCCCCCAGTGTTACAGGGATCGAGGCATTCGCGGGGCCACCGGTTCCGGATGGTTCGCGTTTCGGAGTTCCTCCACCCCCGCCTGCAGGGCGCGCGCCGCGCCTTGTGGGCGAAACCGCCCACCGTTACAATGAAACGGCTCTACATCGGAGGGTTGTCGATCCCGTGACGCCACGCTTCTGCATGCTCGCGATCCTGGCCGTCTCCTGCGCCCTTTCGACGGCCGGCCGGCGTCTCACCGCCGCCGAGGCGCCTGAAAAGGAAACCCGCACTCTCCAGGCGGCCCTCCAGGACCTGCGCAGCCGCTATTTCGACCGGAGACGGGAAGCCCTCCAGACGATCATCGAAGCCGGGCGGCGGCGCCCCGACGCGGTCGGCGAGACCTTGATGCCGCTCCTCGAGGACGACGACCTCCGCACGCGGCTTCTGGTTGCGCGGGCCCTCGGCGAGATCCACTATGCCCCGGCCCTCGACGCCATGGCCGACCTCCTCTTCCGCCGGGAAACCTCGCCCCTCGAGAGGACGACCCTCCTGGAAGCCTTCGTGAAGTACGACCGCGAAGCCGAGGAATACATCTTCCGGATCGGCGCGGACGACGACCCGCTGGGACGCATGATCATCGGACGGATCGCGATGCCCGCCGTCGTCGAATACATCGACAGCTTCTTCCTCGAAGGCGACCAGACGGGGTGGTTCCGGGGCCAGTTCGACGGTCTCAAGCATCGCGGCAAGGCTGCCGTCTACGCCCTCATGCTCATCGTGGAATCCTACTTCGTCACCCCCGAGCCCGACTACCTCGCCAAGCGGGCTGCCAACTACCGATGGCTCGCCCTCCACGGCCTCGGCGAATTCGGCGACCCCGTCGCCGTCCCCCTCCTCAAACGCGTGATCCGCGACATCGAAGAAGCCCTCGAACTCAAGGAATACAGCCCCGAAAACAAGGAATCCGCGCGGCAGGACGCCATCCGATGCGCCTCCATCGCCTGCTGGAATTGCGGCGAGCGCGAACCCCTCATCCGCTACATCCATACCCTGCGGGAAAAGATCGATCTCGAAACCTCCCAGTACCATCCCACGCGCTACGTCTTCGGCCAGGGCATCGACCAGCGGGCCGACGAGATCGCCGTCCTCTACTGGAATCTCGCCATCTCCCTGAGCACGCTGGACCTCGTCGACGAGGTGGTCGAGAGCTACCGGCAGTACGTCCGCTGGAAGAAGAAGGCCTACGCCCGAGTCACCGACGACGGCCAGGAATGGGCGGTCGGGTTCTACAACATCGCCTGCACCTACGCCCGCGCCGAGCGCCCGGACGAGGGGATCCAGGCCTTGTTCCGCGCCGTGGAGGAGGGGTACCAGGACACCGAATGGGCCCAGAAGGACGGCGATCTCGAAAACGTCCGCGCCCGGCCCGCCTTCGATCTCGCCATCGCCTACGCCCACGTCATGCGCATGAAGCAAAGCTGGGAGATCCCCGTGATCCGGGAGAGGAGCCGCCGCAAGGCCCTCCGCTGGGTCCGCCGCGCCGTCGACCGGGATCTCCGGGATCCCGCCTGGCTCGAAGATCCGGCCTGCCGGAGACGCTTCGCCCCGCTCAGCCGCGACCCGGCGTTTCACTGGAACGCCGCACGCTTCTACGCGCGCGCCGGGCTTCCCGAGAAGTGCGCTTCCCGTCTTCGGGACGCACTCGAGGCGGACGCGCGCAGGAAGGAAACCCGGCCTCCTGGAGACGGGGAGCCCGCCGTCGATCTGGCCAAGATCCTGAGCGCCACGGATTTCTCCGCCGTACGGGACCACCCGGCCGTCCGGGACCTGCTCCGGGAACAGGGCCTGATCGGGGAGGAGGGGGACTAGGAAATCCCAAATCCCAAATCCCAAACCCCAAACCCCAAACCCTTGCCTTGCCCGTTCGTTCAAAGAGAGGGGAGGGTGCGCGATGGGCGCGCCCGAGAGAACGTGTTACCGCCTGGAGTCGCCCGTGCCCAGCGCCGCCGAACCCGAACAGGACCGTCCAGGATGCCTCCGGCGTCACCGACGCCTGCTCCTCGCGCTCGGCGCCGCGGCGGGGGCCGCGGTTCTGGTCCTGGTCGTCCTGGCCGCCGCGATCCTCTACAAGGCCTCCCGCGTCTTTTCCAGGCCGCTACCGGACATCGTACCGGCCGACGCCGTCCTCTACATCGAGAGCCTGGATTTCGACAGCCGTTTTCTCCGCCTCCGGGATTTCGTGGAAAGCGTCCGGTCCTCCGAGCGCTACCGACGGCTGGACGCCTCTTCCGCCGACTGGCGCGAGATCCAGAACCGCTACCGCATCGACGAGAGCCTCGACAACGCCTTTCGGGGCCTGGACGACATTCGCCGGCGGACGGGCATCGACCCGCTGGAGGCGGTGGCCGGCACGGAAACCGTCCTCGTCCTCTACGCGCCTCCCGGGGGGTTCCCGGCTCCGGCCGAGGAGGGCGGGGAGGCGAGAGGTCCGGAAACCCGGTCGCCCCCGCCTTCCCACCTCTTCATCACGCGGCTCGCGACGTGGCCGGTCAGGATCGCGGCGTTGTTTCCGGGCCTGGTGATGTCCCGCATGCCCGGAAACGGCGTCTCTATCGAAAAGGAGGGCGGGTTCAGGAAGATCATCGCAACGGGAAAGGCGGGGGATGTCTCCACGGAGTACTTCACGATCCTCGATGATCTGCTGATCCTTTCCGACAGGACGGACCTGCTCGAGGCGACGCTGGCCCTGGCCTCCTCCGAGGTATCGACGGGCCTTTCCTCCAACCCGCTGTTTCAGCGCGCGATCGAGAACACCTCGCCGCCGGAGACCGCCCTTGCGCGTTTCTGGGGCGACTTCGACCGTTTCGACGCATGGGCCCGCATCCGGAAGAACGCCGAGTTCAAGGTGCGCAAGTACCCCTACAACGTCGCGGGCCGGTATTTGAACGAGATCCAGCGCGGCGTGGTGGACCTCCAGGCCTGCGAGGCCATGGCCGGATGGATCGAGACGGACGCGACCGGCGCGCTGGTCGTGGAGGGGACGCTTTTCTACCGCGATGCGGCCTATGCGGAGCTGGCCCCGCGGAAAGGGTCTTCCTCGCTCGACGCGTTCGGCGCGGACCTGGCGCCCGGGGGAAGCCTGTCGCTGGTGGCGTTTCAGCGGTCGTTTCAGGACCTTTGGAACGGGATCACGAGCGGGGAGGAGGGGGAGGGCCTGGCGTCGACGGGGATGCTGATGAAGGAGCACGGGGACCGCATCCGCCGCCTTCTTCCGGCCCTGGGGCCCGACGCGGCCGTGTTCTTCAAGCCGCATCCCGACGCGGCCCGCGGGGGCGAGGGCCTTCCGATGCCCTGGACGGGGCTGGCGATCCGTTGCCGGGATCCTTTCGGGGTGGGGGCGGAGCTCCAGGAGATCTTCCGCCTGGAGGTGGAGAAGCTGGCCAGGAAATTGACGGACAAGCCGCCCTTTTTGCAGGTGGAGACCCGCAACGGGTACGAGATCAGCTACGTGACGAACCTGATCGAGCAGGTCAAGCGGGAGACCTCCCCGCATTTCTCGCCGGGGTTCGCGGTGCTCCGGGACCGGATCGTGCTGTTCACCGAGGAGAGGTTCGCTTCCGAGATTCTCGGCGCCCTGATCCGCCTGCAGCCGTCCCTGTCGCGGGGGGAGGCGTTTTCCCGGATGCGCGAGGAGGGGGTCGCGGACCCCGATTTCATGGTCTTTCTGGACGTGGAGCCCATCGCCCGGGCCCTGTCGATGCCTCGCTACCGGACGGGGATCGCGGAGATGCTCCTGCCGGAGGACTGGGAGGCGATGAACGCCGAGATCGAGCGAAGCCGGGGCGTCTCGCAGGACGCGGCGGGTTTCGGCCGTCTCCAGGACGAGAAGTTGCGCGAGCTGCACGCGAAGCGGGCGCGTCTGGCGGCCACGCTTCCCGGCAAGGCGCGCGTCCTGACGGTGCTGGAATCGTTCGGGGTCAGCGGAACGCTTCTTGCGGACGCATCCGGGCGTCCGGGCGGTGTCCACGGTCGGATCACCTTCCTCTTCCACGCGGGGGAAAGCGGCCGCTAGCCCGGATTATTCATGAAGACGTAGCGAGGTTGCCGCAAGTGCCTGAGA
>CAZDSO010000154.1:0-7402 GCA_964508045.1 uncultured Planctomycetia bacterium
TCTCACGATGTCGCCCCCCAGCTCGACAACTAGACAATTGTCAAATTGTCACATTGTGCAATGGTCCCATGGTCCCATGGTCCCATGGGACCATTTTCCCATTGTGCGGGGGCGACGGCGCCGCTATCGTGGGCGGCTGAAGAGGGGTGCCACGGCCTTCTTCCACGCGATCGATCGGAGATTCTTTCGTCTTGGAGGTCGAAGGCATGCCGGGGAAAAACCGAAAAGACTGGTTCGACATGGATGAATCGGAATATCGCGTGTCGCAGCTCTGCCGCGTCCTGGGGAATCCGAAGGCATTTCATATTCTCCGCGTGATCCAGCGACGCGGAGAAGCCACGCCCACCGAGCTGAGCAAGCGCGTCAACCGGACGGTTTCAACCGTCTGCGCGCACCTGAAATCGCTGAAAGAGACCCACCTCGTGCGCTACCTCAAGACCGAGGGAAACACCGTCTACCGGATCAAACCCTCCGGGCTCCCTCGCGTCCAGAAGGCGCTCGAGGCACTCGTGAAGGAAATCCGTACAATGGAGAAATGACGCAGGAACGGAAACAGCACGAGAACGAGCAAGCCGCCCACCCGGCCCGCTTCTACAACATGGACGCCGTGGACGGCTGCCGCCAACACCTCGCCGACGGCGCCGTCGACCTCGTCGTCACCGACCCCCCCTACGGCATCGACGGAACCACCCTGCACAAGCACTACAACCGGAAGGAAGACCTCGTGGTCGACGGCTACGTCGAGGTCGACCGCAAGGACTACCCCGCCTTCACACGCCGGTGGATCGCCGAAGCCGCCCGCATCCTCCGGCCCGGCGGCGCCCTCTTCGCCCTCTCGGGATACACCAACCTGAGACACCTCCTCGCGGCCCTCGCCGACTCCGGACTCCTCGAGCGAAACCACATCATCTGGAAGTACAACTTCGGCGTCTACACCCGCAAGAAGTTCGTCTCCTCCCACTACCATGTCCTCTACTGGGTCAAGCCGGGACCCAATCCCACCTTCCGACAGGACGCCCGCTTCGCCCAGCCCGAGCGCGACCCCGACGGAAGATCGCTCCTCTACCGGGACCTCGAGGACGTCTGGATCATCAACCGGGAATACAAGCCCGGCCGGGCCAAGAACAAGAACGAGCTCCCGACCGCGCTGCTCGTGAAGATCCTCCAGTACGCCTCGAGAGAGAACGACCTCGTCTGCGACCTGTTCCTGGGCGGGTTCAACACCGCCCGCGTGGCCGTGGGGATGAACCGCCGGATCGTCGGCTTCGAGCGCGGCCGCAAGCCGTTCGAACACGGCCTCGGGATCATGGCGAACGTGAAACCCGGAGGCCTCCTCCCCTCGCTGAAACGCCCGCGAGGCCAGGCGCCCAGAAACCAGGGGAAACCGTGGGCCGCCGAGGAGATCCGAAGGCTCCGGGCCCGGTTCCTCGCGCTCCGGGAAGAAGGCCGGACCAAGCAGGACGCCGTCGCGTCGCTCTGCGAGGAGTTCGGACGAGGCCGTTTCGCTGTGGACCGGATCCTCCGCGCGGAGCCCGGCGGACCGTGAATGCCGGGGCCGCAAACGGAGTTGCGGAGGGCCCGTTTCGTGCCCTACAATAGCAGGGTCAGGAAAAGGAGACACGATCGTGAATCCCGACTGGATCTTCCGCTGGCAAGACGCCGAAGGGGATTTCGATCCCGAAGAACTCGAGGCGATGGCCGAAGACTTCACGCTGGAAATCTACGAGGCCTCCCTCGTCTCCGATCCCGAAGACCCCGAGATCCTCGCCGAACTGGGAGAAATCTACACGAAGTCCGGCCGGATCGAAGACGGGCTGGACATCGACCGGCGCCTGGTGAAACTCCTGCCCGACAACCCCGTCGTCTACTACAACCTGGCGTGCAGCCTGGCGCTTCTGGGCCGGAAGAAAGAAGCCGTCAAGGCGCTCGAGACGGCCCTGAGGCGGGGCTTCACCGATTTCGATCTGATGAGGACCGACGAGGACCTCGCGTCCCTCCGAAACGAGCCCTCCTTCCAGGCCCTCATGGCCATGGCCAAGAAAGCCAGACTGGCTTAGGGCCCGCGCCGTAGGCAGGCGGGTCAGCGGATGTGGAAGAATCCCCTCGCGCAGGGATACAGGGATTTTTCACAGCCTCTCAGTCCTCGACCTCCCGGTAGACCACGTCCCGGGTTCGCTTGATCTCGATCACCCGGTAACGCTTTCCCGAGACCGTCTCGAAGATCTCCCCCTCCTGGACCGTCTTGCCGTTGATGAAGGCCACGCGGGTGGCGGGATTCGGCGTCCAGATGACGCCGGTGATCTCGATCTCGGGCTTCTCCGCGGGCTCGGCGCCCTCCGCGGGGGGCGCCTGCGTGTCCACGGGCGGAACGGCCTTCTCCGCCTCCGCCTCCGCCTCGGTCAAGGTCTTCCGCGTGAAGGTCCCGGACGGATAATGGTAGCGGGTGACCGTGGGCGGCTTCGTGCCCAGGTTCCACTCGTAGAGGACCTGGCCGTCGTTTCCCGAGGTGATGAAGGCGGTGTTCGATTTTCCGCAGACGCCGCCGGCCTGGGCGGGCGAGAGGTCCGCCCAGAAGAGGGCGGCCAGGGCGAATCCCGCCAGGGGAAGCAGAAGGAGCACGAGCAGACGGGCGTTCGAGGTCATGGCCGATATCCTCCATAGAGAATGGGGTCGTCGGTTTCCTCCATCATACGGGATCCGTTGCGCTCGGGAAAACCCGCACCGCAAGAGAAGTGCTGCGGGCTGGAAGCCCGCGCTCCTGGCCGCCGTATCTCCTGGAGCAGGTCATGGCGGAAAGAAAAACCCCTTGATGCAGATCCGCTCGCTGCTATAGTGGCCCTCTTTGGAAAAGAGAGACGCGCATGGCGAGGCTGTTTTTCAAAGGCGGCGTTCACCCTCCCGAACGGAAGACCACCGAGGCTCTTCCGATCGAGGTCCTCCCTCCCCCGCAACTCGCCGTGGTGCCCCTGCAGCAGCATCTGGGAAAACCCGCGCGGCCCGTCGTGAAGAAGAAAGACGAGGTCCTGAGAGGCCAGCGCATCGGCGAGGCCGACGGGTTCATCTCCGCCAACGTCCACGCGCCGATTTCCGGCAAGGTCAAGGCCGTGGAACCGCGCCGCCATCCCGTCGGCGCCTACGTGGAGTCCGTGGTCATCGAATCGGATGGGGAAGACCGGCCGGTTCCCTTCGAGGGGATCGATCCCGAGGCCGCCTCGCCGGATCAGATTCGCAAGAAAATCCTGGAAGCCGGCATCGTGGGCATGGGCGGGGCGGCGTTTCCCACCGCGGTCAAAGTCGCGCCGCCCAAGGACAAACCCATCGACACCCTCATCCTCAACGGCTGCGAATGCGAGCCCTACCTCACCGCCGATCACCGGCTCATGCTCGAGGCTCCCGAGAAGGTGGTCCGCGGGGCGCTCCTGTTGAAGAAGGCGATCGGGTGCGAGCGGTGGATCATTGCCGTCGAGGACAACAAGCCCGACGCGGTGGAGGCGATGAGAAAACTCGCCTCGCCCCACGGGGGCGAGGTGGCCGTTCCCCACGTGAAGTACCCCCAGGGCGCCGAGAAGCAGCTGATCAAGGCGGTGCTCGGCCGCGAGGTCCCTTCCGGCGGCCTGCCCATGGACGTCCGCGTGGTCGTCCAGAACGTCGGCACCGCGGCCGCGGTCCTCGATGCGGTCCAGGAAGGGATCCCGCTGATCGAACGCGTGATGACGGTCTCCGGGGACGCGGTGGCGCACAAGAAGAACCTGCGCGTCCGCATCGGAACCCTCTTTTCGGAAATCGTCGCCTTCTGCGGAGGCGCCTCGAACCTCCGCAAGGTCGTGATGGGCGGACCCATGATGGGCATCGCCCAGTTCACGCTCGACGTTCCCGCCGTGAAGGGGACCAGCGGGTTGCTCCTGTTCACGCCCGGCGAAACCGAGAGGCCGGAGATGGGCCCGTGCCTTCGATGCGGCAAATGCATCGAGGCCTGCCCCATGAACCTCACGCCGGGCGAAATCGCCCGCGCCGTGGAAAAAGGGCTTTACGACCGCGCGGAGACCCTGGGCATCCTCGATTGCATCGAGTGCGGATGCTGCGCGTTCGTCTGCCCGGCGATGCGTTACATCGTCCAGGACATCAAGAAAGGCAAGGCCGAGGTCATGGCCGCGAAAAAGAAATGAACGGCGTACTCCATGGCTGACAACGAGGCGAAGATCGAAACGGCGTCGAAGAAACTGCTCGTCACGCCGCCCCCCCACCTGGCCGACAGGGAGTCGGTGTCCACCATCATGTGGACGGTGACGGCGACGCTCCTTCCCGCCGGGGCCGTGGGCGTCTACTTCTTCGGGTGGCGGGCGCTGGGCGTGATCGCCGTGTGCGCGTCCTCCGCCATCATCGCCGAGTTTTTGGGGGAGCGGTTCGTCCTCAGGAAAAAGGAGATCACGGTCACCGACGGAAGCGCGCTCCTCACCGGCGTGCTGCTCGCCTTCTGCCTTCCGCCCTCCATCCCCTTCTGGAAAGCGGGGGTCGGCGCCGCCCTCGCCGTCTTCATCGCCAAGACCGTGTTCGGCGGCCTGGGATTCAACATCTTCAATCCAGCGCTGGTCGGGCGCGCCGTCCTGGTCGCGGCGTTTCCCGCGGTCACGGTGGGCTCCATGCTCATCGTCTCCCAGGATCGATTCGAGACGCTTCCGGAAAAGAAGCAGGAAGAAAACAAGTATGTATGGGTCCTGCCCGAACAAGGCCGGTACGTCACGGAAACCCAGCGCCGGGACGTTCTGGACCGGACCCCCGACGCGGTGACGGGCGCCACGCCGCTGACCTCCCTGAAGGAGACGGTCCGGGCCGAGGCGCGGGCGATGAAGGAGGCAAAGGAGAAGGGGCAGAAGCCGAAACGACGGCCCCTCGGAAAGATCAAGCCGGAAGCACCGGACCTGAAAGGGCTCTTCTTCGGCAACGTGGGAGGCTGCATCGGGGAGACCTCCGCGCTGGCCCTTCTGGTGGGCGGGTTGTGGCTCCTGTGGAGACGGATCATCACCTGGCACATCCCGCTGGTCTACATCGGCACGGTGTTCGCACTCTCCCTGGCCGTCTACGCCCCCCGGGCGATCGAGGCGGGAGGGAGCCAGGGATGGACGTTTCTTTTCCACATGGGACTGTTCCAGATCCTGTCCGGCGGCCTCTTCCTCGGCGCATGGTTCATGGCCACCGACATGGTCACCAGCCCCCTCACCGGAAAAGGGAAAATGATCTTCGCGGCCGGCGCGGGCATCCTGGTGGTCCTGATCCGGAACCTCGGGGGATACCCCGAAGGCGTGTGCTATTCGATCCTCCTGATGAACATCGCGGTGCCGCTGATCGACCGGTTCACGCTTCCGAAGAAGTTCGGGCGAAAGAAGGTGTAGACCATGGGCGAGATCCTCAAGATGACGGCGTTTCTCGTGGCGGTGTGCGTGGTCTCCGCGCTGGCGCTGGCGCTCACGGACGCCAAGACCGCCCCGCTGATCGAGAAGCACAAGAAGGAGAAGGAGGAGAACGCGCGAAAGGAGGTTCTCCCGGGCGCGGAACGTTTCGAGGACATCACCGGCGAAAGCGCTCCGGAAAAGAAGAAACCCTCCCTCTTGAAGGGTCTCGACGGATCGGGAAAGCGGATCGGGTACGTGGGAAAGACCGAGGCCAAAGGATTCGGCGGAGCCGTCGAGGTGATGGCGGGCATCGACCCCGCCGGCAAGGTGACGGGCGTCAAGGTCCTCAACCACAAGGAAACGCCGGGGCTGGGAACGAACGCGGTCGACCCCGAAGGCCCGGTGATCCAGAGCATGCTGGAAGCGGGCTTGGAAGGGATGCGGCTGAAGAAGGAACACCCGCAAGGGAAGGTGGACGCCATCACGGGCGTCACCATCACCTCGGGCGCCGTGACCGAGGCCGTCAGGAAGATCCTGGAAGCCGTCCAGCCCCATCTGGAACAAACGAAACCCTAGCGCGGGGATACGCCATGGCAACGGAGACGAAAACGCTGTCCCACGAGTTCCTCAAGGGGTTCATCAGCGAGAATCCCATCATCGCCCTCATGCTGGGGCTCTGCCCCACGCTGGCCGTGACCACCGCCGCGGAGAACGCCGTGGGCATGTGCGGCGCCGCGACCTTCGTGCTCCTCGGATCCAACCTCATCGTCGCGCTGCTCAAGTCCGTGATCCCCCCGAAGGTCCGCATCCCCGTCTTCATCGTCACCATCGCCACGTTCGTGACCATCGTCGACCTCGTCATGAACGCCTTCTTCCCCCCCATCCACAAGGCGCTGGGCATCTTCATCCCGCTGATCGTGGTCAACTGCGTCATCCTCGGACGCGCCGAAGCCTTCGCCTCGAAATCTTCCGTCGCCAACGCGGTCGTGGACGCCCTGGGCATGGGGCTCGGATTCGGCCTGATCCTGATGGTGCTGGCCAGCATCCGCGAGGTGCTGGGCGCCGGGTCGTGGTTCGGCATCGAACTGCTTCCCGAAAACGCCAAGTTCCTCATCATGATCCTCCCGCCCGGCGCGTTCCTGGGCCTGGGGCTGCTCATGGGCATCTCGAACCGGTTGTTCAGAAAGGAAGCATGACCCATGTCTCTCGGCGACATGCTCATCGTGATGATCGGCGCGATCTTCGTGAACAACTTCGTGCTGATGCAGTTTCTCGGCATCTGCCCCTTCATCGGCGTGTCGAAGCGGATCTCCGACGCCCTCGGCATGGGCGGCGCCGTCCTCTTCGTCATGCTCATGGCCTCCGCCGCCACCTGGCCGATCCAGCATTTCGTCCTCGACCACCCGGACCTCCAGATCGGCTACCTCCAGACCGTCGTCTTCATCCTCGTCATCGCCTCGCTGGTCCAGTTCGTCGAGATCGTCCTCCAGCGATTCCTCCCCGCCCTCTACGACAGCCTCGGCATCTACCTCCCCCTGATCACCACCAACTGCGCCATCATGGGCGTGTGCCTGCTCAACGTTCAGGAGGATTTCGGGTTTCTCACGACCCTCTTCCACGCCTTCGGCGCAGCGCTCGGCTTCACGCTGGCGCTGGTCCTGATGGCGGGGATCCGCGAAAGACTGGATACGGCGGACGTACCGAAGTCCCTCGAAGGCGCGCCCATCGCCTTCATCGTGGCCGGGCTGATGGGCATCGCGTTTCTGGGCTTCTCCGGCATGATGTGAGCCACAGATGACACGGATGGGGGGATGGTTGTGGAGGGCCACAGATGACACGGATGGGGGGATGGTTGTGGAGGGCCACAGATGTCACGGATGGGAGGATGGGTGTGGAGGGCCACAGAGGACACGGATGGGAGGATGGGTGTGGAGGGCCACAGATGACACGGATGGGGGGATGGGTGTGGAGGGCCACAGAGGACACGGATGGGAGGATGGGTGTGGAGGGCC
>CAZDSO010000154.1:7502-11943 GCA_964508045.1 uncultured Planctomycetia bacterium
TGTGGAGGGCCACAGAGGACACGGATGGGAGGATGGGTGTGGAGGGCCACAGAGGTCACGGATGGGAGGATGGATGTGGAGGGCCACAGAGGACACGGATGGGGGGATGGGTGTGGAGGGCCACAGAGGACACGGATGTCCCGGATCAGGACGGGATGATCGATGATCCGTTCGTGATAAGGAAGGCGTGATGTTCGAGACGCTGCCGTGGGCGATCCTGCTGATGGCCGGTGTGGCCGCGGTGATGGGCCTCGGGCTCGGGATCGCGGCGAAGAAGCTGGCCGTGAAACCCGACCCGCGCGTCCAGAAGATCCTCGGTTACCTTCCCGGCGCGAACTGCGGCGGCTGCGGGTTTCCCGGCTGCGCCGCCTACGCCGACGCCATGGTGAAAAAGGGCGTGGCGCCCAACCTGTGCGCGCCGTCGAGCCCCGGAGCCAAGAAGAAGATCGCCCAGACTCTCGGGCTCGAGGCGGCGGACGAGACGCCCAAGGTGGCGGTGGTCCGGTGCCGCGTCGGGGCCGACCCCGACTGGATCAAGTACGACTACGAGGGCATGCCCGGCTGCAAGAACGCGAACCTCCTCGCCAAGGGCGCCGGGAGCTGCGATTTCGGATGCCTCGGGCTGCTCGATTGCGTGGCCGCGTGTCCCTTCGACGCCCTTCACGCCAATCCCGACCCGACCAAACCCCCCGTGGTGGACATCGACACGTGCACGGGCTGCGGCCAGTGCGTGAAGGCCTGCCCGAAAGGGGTGATCGCGCTCCTGCCCAAGAAACGGATTCCCTACATCGCGTGCCGGAGCCCCCTCAAGGGCAAGACCGCCAAGGGCGACTGCAAGGTGGCCTGCATCGCCTGCGCGCAATGCCAGCGCAAGTGTCCCGAAAAGGCCATCACGATGGTGAACAACCTCCCCGTCATCGATTACGACAAGTGCACCGCCTGCGGCACCTGCGTCGAAACGTGCAAGCCCAAGTGCATCCTCTGGCTCGAACCCGGCGAGGAGTCTCCGGCGCTCGCCGCCGCATCATCCGCCGGCGAAAAGGAAGAAGCGTAGGCTCCTTTTCGCCCTTCGCGGCTTGGCGAGAGAAAAGCCGTAGCGGGGCGTGACGCGCGTTTCGATACGTGGCGGGGGACGGACCGGCGTTCGTAGTGAGCCACGGAGACAAAGCCGGAGTGGCGGAGCAGCGTTGCCGAGTCGCAGAAGTGTTCGCAGCGCGAAACGCTCTGCGAACGCCTCCCTTTCCCGCTCCCACGATCCGAGGTAGAATGGTTTCTGATGTTGCGAAAAACTTCCCTTTTCGCAGCAGCAGGTTGAAGAGGTGGCTCATGGCGATCGCGAAGACGGGCGCAGGAGAGGCGGCCCCGACGTACTGGGTCGCGCCCCGTCTGTCCCGCCGGGCGAGGTTCTGGATCGGCGGCCTCGCCCTGGCACTCGGGATCCTGCTGCCCTTCCTCTTCCTCCCCTGGATCCTCGGCGCGGTGCTGATCGTGGCGGGCGCGGTCTTCCTCGCCCCCCGCGGCATCAGCAACAGCCCCCCGGAGGGCCCGGCGGAAGGCGAATGGAAAGCCGTCACCGAGGAGGAGCTCGACCGCATCCAGGCCCACGCCCGCCGCTGCAAGACCTGGGAGCGCTCCGCGCTCGACGTCAACACGACGCTGGGGGTCGTCCTGCTCCTCGCGATCTGCGCCGGCGCCCTGCTGGCGGGCCTGATCGCCGGGCGCGGGACGCTCTTTTCCGGTCCGGGATTCCTGTTCGGCACCGCCGCCGGGTACCTCGGCTCGGTGGTCTTCCTCGACATCCTCCTTCTCGTCCTGCCGCTTTGGTTCCTGGGCTTGAAGAAGCGATTCGTTCCCGCAGGCCTGCTGATCAAGATCGAAGCCGTCGAGAACATCCTGGACCGGCTGGAAGCATACCCCCCGGCGGACTGGCGACGGAAAATCCTCATCGAGTTCCTCCCGCGGCGAAAAGGCGAGATCCCCGGCGACATCCGCCTGATGCTGACCCCGGGAGAGGGGCCCGAGGACTTCATCGGCATCCAGATCCAGGTCTCCCTCAACGACGTCCAGGGAACCAAGTACCCCTACCTCTACGCCGTGGTCCTGGCCCGGGAGGGTTTCGGTCTCCTGGACACGGAGACACCCGAGATTCCCAAGGTCATCTTCGAGCGCGAGACGTCCGACGACGTGGACGTGATCGTAGTCCGACAGCCTACGACGAAGACTTCCGGTTATCACACCAAGCGCCAAGACCAGGTCCGCGTCTTCGAGGCGGCGCTGGCAACGGCGGAGAACGCGCTTCTGACGGGAAGGGCGGCGTGAAGGGCGAAAGGCCGATGGAAGGTGCAACAGACACGCCCGCCCCTGCCGGCGGCCCGAACGGCCGGTCGGACGGAACGCGCCCCGAGGGCGACCAGGACCCCGGGGGAAAACCACCCATGGCCTGGAAGGACATGGCGCCCGCTCTGGCCCTCTGCGCGTTTCTGCTCGTCGGCGGCCTGGCGACCGGGCTCGGCCAGGAGGAGCCGGACAGCGACGAGCCCGTCTACCTGGCCATGGCCGCGCACTGGGCCGGCGAGGGCGAGGCCCCTCATGAGGACTTCTTCTGCGCCCATCCTCCGGGGCTGCTGGCGCCCGCCGCGATCCTGTACGCCTTGGCACCGCCGTCGATCCGCACCGCCCGCATCGTTCCCCTTCTCGCCACCCTCGCCCTGTTCTTCTTCACGCTCGCTTCCGCCCGGGTCCTGGAGAGACGGTGCGGGCTTTCCGGCGCGACCCTTTTCGCGTCCACGTTTCTCGTCACCTCCCCGCTCCTCCATCTGGTGGGCGCTTCCTATCTCGGCGTGAGCCTTTTCGCTTCCCTGTGCGCCGCCGCCCTGTGGACGGCGCTTCTGGACCGGCCGGGCCTGTCCGGGCTCCTCGTCGCCTCTTCCCTGTTCGTTCGCTTGTCGGGTTTTCCCGTGCTGGTCGCACTCGCCTTCTTCTTCCGCCGGCGCCCCCGCTTCTTTTTCGGCGCCGCCATCGGCGCTTTCCCCCTGGCGTTTTGCTTCCTTCTTCAACCGGGTTGCTTCGACCAGACCGTGCTCTACCACCTGGACAAGCAATCCATGTTCTTCGGAGCGCGTCTCGGCGTTCTCCTGGATTTCCTGTACGAGGAGAAGGTCGTCCTCCTTTTCTCCGTGCCCGCCCTCTTCCTGCTGAGACGCAAGCCCGCAACGCTTTTTCTCGCCTCCGGATTCCTCGCCCTCCTCTTCGCGGCCGCCCAGAAGGTCGTCTGGCTCTATTACTTCCATCTCGCCGTCCCCTGTCTCGCCGTGGCCGGCGGCGCCTGGGCCGCCTCTCTTTTCCGCGGGCGACTCGAGGGGAAATTCCTCGTCTTTCCCAACATGGTCCTCCTTCTGGCGGCCGGCGCCGCAAACGTCTTCCTCATCGCCCCCCGGTACCGGCCGGACGAGACCCTCCTTCCCCTCGTGGAGAAAGCGGAAGCCCTCACCGGCGGGGAAGGGAAGGTCCTCGACCTCTCCGGCGGAGGCAAGGGACCCTACTTGGCATGCAAGACGCGCCTCGACGTGGCCGAAAACCTCTTCGACATGAGCCTCCAGCGCTACGGCCGGGGCCGGATCGACGGCCCAAGGCTCGCCAACGCGCTCCGGCGGAAGCCGGACCTCGTTCTCACCGAGATCGAAGCAGGCGCCGGGACGATCCTCTGGAGCCGCCTGCCCGAAACGCGCGAGGCGCTGCTCGGCCTCGACGAAGGGGAAGGCTTCCGGCCCCGGGACATCCATCTCCGCCCCAATGACCTCTCGCTGATCGTGTTGTGGGTTCCCGCGGACCGGGAACGGCCGGCGCCCCCCGCGGAAACCCTCGAGATGAAGGAACGTTCCTACCGGTTCTGGTACGTCACGCCGGGGCCGTCCCCGACGTCCAAGGCCGTGGTCCGGAAGGGGAACTTCGTCATGGGAAGCACGACACTGATGGAAACGGTTCTCGCGCTGCCGGACGGACCCGGCCTGCTGGCGGCGCGGGGCGTTTTCTGTCCGCCGGAATACGACGTGTCACGCTGGCGTGCGGAGGACCGCCGGAAAGGGCGGACGGTGGAAAGCTGCGTGTGGGCCCAGCCGGAAGGGGAGAGGCTCCTCATCGAGACGGTCTACGCCGGGGAGACCTACGACCCGGTTTCCTTCGCGGAGGCTCGTTTCGATCCCGCCTCGAAGACGCTCGCTTTTCTCCGGATCTACGGGGACGTGGGGCGCGGTTTCGTTCCGGTCCTCTCCGTCCGTCCCGCGGACTAGGCTCTGTGGGCCGGAAACGCTCCCCCCGGAGCCATGGTTGACATCGACGCCCTGCGGTCCTAGAATCCGATGATTCCCGAGCGCCTCTTGATTCCTGAGCGCCTCTTGATGCAGGAGCGGCCATGGCGAAGCTTCCCGGTATCTTCCTGTTC
>CAZDSO010000155.1:0-11889 GCA_964508045.1 uncultured Planctomycetia bacterium
GACAATGCGAAAATCTGCAGCCCCCTTGCACTCCTGCCATGGGTCGGGGGTGAAAGGTCCCGAAAAACCCGTGCACCCCCCTGAGGACTTGACATTCGAGGGTCACCCTGGGGTCTTTCCATGAAGGGGAGCTACGAAAAGCAAGAGAGTGCCACGACGTACTTGCAGCGCGAAGGGCTCGACTCCCTCAATCCTTGAATCCTTGCATCCCGGATTCATTCGTTTCGGCCATCCTGCAGAAGACATCGGCGAGTTTGGCGGAGGCGAGGCCGGCGTTGCGGCGGAAGCGAAGGGCGCGCGCCGCCTCGTCGGGGCGGGAGGCGAGGTGGCGGGCGAGCTTCTTCCCGTCGACGGCGCCGTCGGGGCCGGTGAAGCGCGCGGCGTCGGGAAGGGCGTCCTTCACGCCGTCCGAAACGGCCTTGAGGGCGAGGAAGGGGACGGCCCTCTGGAGCGCGGGGCCGGACGCGTGCCACGCTTCCATGTCGCAGACGTGGGCGCGGTGTGCGGCCCCGGCTTGTTTCTTGTCCTCGGGAAGGCAGAGCGGTCTCGCGACGGTGAGGCAGGCGCCCTCGCGCGCGCCGGCCTTCGTCGCTTCCTCCACCAGGGCCGGATCGCAGGGCCTGGACGGTTGCCCGTCGAGAAGGACCTCGCGCGCTGCGACGAGGTCGCCGACCTTCAGCGCGGGCGTGAGCGCGCCTGCGGTGCCCAGGCAGACGGCGAAGGCGGGTTCGAGCGCGCGCAGGGCTTTATCGACGGCGCGCGCGGCATTCCGGCCCACGCCGGTCCGGACGAGGTGGACGGTCGTTTCGCCGAGGGATCCGGTACGGCAATCCGGAAGCGAGGCGTGCGGCGCGGGGCTTTCGAGCCGCCTGGCGATCCCCTTCAGCTCGAGGCCGAGGGCGCCGAAGACGCACCAGGTCGTGGTGTTGTCATGCATGGCCGCTTTGGACCCCTACGTCTTGAAAGGACGTTTCTTCGAGCCTGATTCTCATGATCTTTTCTGATCAACATGATTCTTTCTTCGGCTGTTTGCCCGTGTTGGCGCGGCTTTGCTGCTTGATGATTTCCGGTTTGGGGTCGCGCTGCATGGCGGTCTCGTGAAACGAGCGTCGCAAGACTAGCCACCCCCCCCGGCCCGTTTCTCCTGGCCGTCCATCTTCCACGACCCGTCCTCCTTCACCCAGAGGACGCGGGATTCATCGCGTCCGATCCGGATGCGGACGGCCACGCGCCCGTCGGGCAGGCGCTTCTGGCCGATTACGTCGACGCCGGCCATGGCGAGGACGAGCTCCTTCTTCTGCGCCTCGGGCAGAACCTCGAAATAGGTCTTGATGACGGCGCGCGGCTCCATCCGGGCCACGTCGCCGGCGTCGAGGCCGAGGGCCTTCAGGCCGGGGCTGGAAGCGACGATGCGCCGGTACTGCTCGACCGGGAACGTCGCCTCCCGGTAGGCCCGGCTGGAGAAGTCCCAGGTGGCGGTGAACTCGCCGTCGAGGATCCGGCGCCGGAGCTCGTCGTAGGCCTCGCGGGCTTCCGTGGCGGGATCGGAGGCGGGTTGCTTCTCCTCCTTGCGGGGGCCGCCGTTCTGTTCCGAGGTGCATCCGCCGGCCAGGAGGCCGAGGAGCATCCCGGCCAGGAGGGCGGCCCGCAGGGGATGCCGGATTGCGGCCGCCAGACCGTGCGCCGGGACGGGCGGGGATTGCGGAGTGCGGAGATTCACGATCTGCCGACCCCCCTCCACGAATACACGGATCCACGGATCCACGAACACTTCCTCCCGCTTCGCGTGGCCGTGGTTCAGCGCCGCCGGCGCCGGGAGGGCCCCCGGCCCGTCTTGCGCCCCACGCCCTCGGTCTTCCTCTTGGGCTTGTCGGCGATCCGGTCGATCTCGGCGACGGCCTCGGACGCGGACTGGAAGCGCTTCTCGGGCCGGCCCGCCGCCATCTTCTCGGCGAGCCGGGTCGCCTTGGAGGACACGTCGCGGGTCCGCGCGAGGAGGGACTTCACCGGCGAGCGCCAGTCCACCAGGTTTCTCACGATCTCCATGGTGTCGGAATTGTCGAAGGGCAGGCGCCCGGAAAGCATGCAGGCCAGCGTCACGCCGAGGGCGTAGATGTCGCAGGTGGGGCCGACGGTCCGGGGCGAGACCACCTGCTCTGGGGCCATGAAACTGGGCGTGCCCAGGACGACGCCGGTCTTGGTGATGGTGTCGAGGTCGCTGTCCAGGCCCTTGGCCAGCCCCAGGTCGGCCAGCAGGGCCTTGCCCTGCTTGGTGATCATGATGTTGTTGGGCTTGAGGTCGCGGTGGATGATCCCGTTCTCGTGGGCGTAGGCCAGCGCCTCGGCGATCTGCCGGGTGATGCCGAGCGCCGACCCCTCCTGGATCGGGCCCTTCTTCTCGATCAGCTCCTCCAGGTTGTAGCCGTCCACGTACTCCATCACCATGAAGTACTCGCCGGGAATCTTCCCGAAATCGAACACGGGGACGATGTGCTCGTGGGAAAGCCGGGCCGTGGCCTTGGCTTCCCGCTCGAACCGCTTGATGACGGACTCGTCGTCCACCATCTCCAGCGGGAGGATCTTGATGGCCACACGGCGCTCCAGCGAGAGCTGCCGCGCCTCGTACACGTGCCCCATCCCGCCCTCGCCGATCTTCCGCACCAGGCGGTACCCGGCGATGTTCTCCACCTTGCGGGACCGGATGTAGAGATCCCTCGCCTTCTCCACCGCCTCCACCTGCGACTGGGTCACCAGCCCCTTCGAGATCATGATCTCCCCCAGCGTGAGGAAGGACATCCCCTTCTTGCGGACATCCATCCACTCCCGCAGGGCGGCCTCCACGTGGGGCTTCTCCGCCAGCTTGTTCTTCAGGAGCACCAGGCAGAAAACGCGTTCTTCTTCCGGTATCTTCGATCCCATCGCTCTTTCGTGAAGGGGGCCGGATCCCGGCCTCCCTCCCGCTCCCTCGTCAACCTCCCGCCTCTCCTTCCGGGTCGCGGGCGTGCTCGCGCAAAAAACGGCGGTTCTCCACCCGCACCGTGAGCCCGATCTTATCAAAATGCTCCAGAAGCGGAATGATATATTTCCGCGTCGTCCCCAGCCGGTCCCGAAACGACGCCGGAACCAGCCCCCCCTCCCGCTCCACCTCCTCCACGATCTTGCCCCGGATCGCCTCCAGAACGTCCCGGTGGAACGAAAGATCCTTGCGGACGATCTCCACCAGAACGCCCCGCTGGAGCAGAAGCCGGTAGAGCGCCGGAGCCCGCCCATCACCCGCCGCCGCCAGCACCGCCTCCGGGGAGGGAGGGCTCACGCTGCCCTCCAGAAACGCCTTCTCGATCCGGTCCTTCAGCGCCGCCTCCTCTTCCGACAGCGCGACCGAGAAACCCGCCCGGTGAAACAAACCGAAGCGCCGGCCGACGCGGCCCGCCCCCTCCAGGTGCGCGAGCACCGCCTCGAACGCCTCCTTGCCCGCGCCCGCAGCGTTGCGGAGCGCACCACGGTCCATCCCCTCCGACAGCGGCTCCTTCTCGTGATAGGAAGCCAGGATCCCCTCCACGGCCACGGCCATCTCCTCGAAGGCCGACGCCAGCACGAACCGGTTGCCCGAACCCACCCGTCGCGCCTCCCCCGCCTCCACGAGACCCTCCAGCACCTCCCCCGCCTGATCCTCCAGAAGAAGGGCACGCCGCGCGGCCTCCTTCCGCGCCGTCGGCTCCGCGCCCGCCTCCCGCAACGCCTCCCGCATCCTCTCCGCAGGCGCCCCCGTCATACGCTCCCGGCGACGGACCTCCTCGATCACCCACGGCCGGCCCCGCTTCAGCCGCCTCGGCTCCCCACCGATCACCACGCCACCCCCGATCGTCACCGGCGGCGAGATCGCCCGGAGGATGTAACGGTCCCCCGGCGCGGCGACCACCGGCGCATCCAGCCGGATGTGGACCCGCGCCTCCCCGCCCGGCGACAGATCCCCCGTCTCCAGAAGAAACGCCCGGCCCGTCGCTTCCGCGCACCCCACGTGGAACCGGATCGATTCCAGGTGCTTCAGGGGCCGCTTCCGCGACGGGAGAAGGTGCAGCCGGGCCAGGATCCGGTCGTGGGCCCGGAAATAACCCGGCGTCGCGATCACGTCCCCACGCCGGATCTCCCGGTGGCCCGCCTCCGTCAGGTTCAGCGCCGTCCGGTGACCCGCACGCGCCTCCTCGATCCGGTTCCCGTAGGCCTCGATCCGGCGCACCCGCGCTTCCTTGCCCGACGGAACGATCTCGAGCGCATCCCCCACCCGCACCTTGCCGCGCGTGGGGACGCCCGTGATCACCGTCCCGTGCCCCTCCGAGACGAAGGAGCGCTGCACCGGCAAATACAGCGGACCGGCGTCGGACGGCGGCTCGGCTTCCTCCACCAGCTCCGAGATCACGCGCTCCAGCGCCTCGAACCCCTCCCCCGTCACCGAAGACACCCGTAAAATCGGCGCCCCCTCCAGAAACGTGGACCGGACGAAACCGCGAATGTCCTCCTCGACGAGGTCCGCCAGCTCCTCGTCCACAAGGTCGATCTTGGTCAGGGCCACGGCCCCCCGCTTGACGCCCAACAGCTGCAGGATCTCGATGTGCTCCCGCGTCTGCGGCATGACGCCGTCGTCCGCCGCCACCGTCAGGATGACCATCCCCACCCCCGTGGCCCCGGACACCATGTTCTTCACGAAACGCTCGTGCCCCGGCACGTCGATGATGCCGAGGTTCCGCTTGCGGTCCACCGCCATGTGGGCGTACCCGATGTCGATGGTCATCCCCCGCCGGTGCTCCTCCTCGAAACGGTCGGCGTCGATGCCCGTGATCCGCTTGATGAGGGCCGTCTTGCCGTGGTCGATGTGACCCGCCGTGCCCAGAATCACGTTGAGAACGGGAAGACCCCCGCCGGAGGGCGTGTCCGAATCCATGTCCGCCTCGAAAACCGCCTCGCGTTCCGCACCATTGTAAGACGTCTGCGCCGCAAATGCATGGAGGGAGCCGGGCCTGGCCACGGATGGTGGATTGCTAAAGTAGGGATTACAGATTGTACAACCGAGCACATGAGGGGCCGGTTTGTTGGATCCGGGTTGTTTGTAACCCGTAACCTGTTTGATGCTGTGGGCGCGGACGCGCCCGCAGCATCGCCGTGGTCACGGGCCGAAAGCCTGCGTGGCCCGGGACACACGCCTCCCACAACCAGGGACCCCTCTGAGGATGAAGAATTCCAGGGGCACCCCGGGGTATTTCCATGGAGGCGGGCTACGGAACGAAAGAGAAGACCACAGCTTTGCACCGCGAAACGCCCATTTCCTCGTCGCCATTGCAATCGCCGCGCCGGATCCGCAGAATCCACTCCGACGTTGCATGAACCTTCCGCGTTGGAGAACCTGCGATGATCCGCTTCCTTCCCGCCCTTGCGTGCCTGTGGCTTCTCGCCGCCGCGGCGCCCCTTCCCGCCGCCGAGGATCCGGAAAGCCCCGATGAATGGCTCGCCGTCGGCCCCTTGCCGAGGTCCGGGCGCGGGCCCTTCGGACCCGATCCCGTGGCCGCCCGCTACATCCTCGCGCTCCCCCCCGTTCCCCCCGAAAAGGGCGAGACCGTGCCGGGCATCCGCGACCCCTGGGCCGTGATGGAGCCCGACGAGAAGGGATGGCTTCGCGGAACCCCACTCGTCAACGGCTACGCGTACGCCACCGTGAACTGCGAACAGGACGGCGTGCTGCTCCTCGAGGGGCGGGGACACTACTACGTCTACGTGAACGGCGAGCCCTTCCCCGGCGACGTCTACCGCAAGGGTCGCGGGCCCGTGCCCGTGCCCGTGCGCAAGGGCGCGAACCACCTGTTCGTCCGCGCGGTCCGGGGGCCGTTCAAACTGGGGTGGCGCCGGCCGCCTTCCCCGGTCCTGCTTCCCCTCGAGGACAACACCCTGCCCGACGTGCGGGAAGGAGAGACCCTGTCCCGCTTCGCCGGCGTGAGGGTCGTCAACGCCTCCCGCGAGCCCCTGGAAGGCGCCGTCTTGGAAGCGGGCGGCAACGGCCTTTTCCGGAAGACCACCGTGGCCGTGCCCTACCTGCCCCCCTGCGCGTCGAACAAGGTCCCGCTTCCCGTCGCGCTGGTCGCGCCGGTCCCCCTCGCCGAGGCCGACAGGGAAACCCGGGGGAAGCGGACCTCGACCTTCGTCCGCCTGCCCGTGAAACTGATCGCCGGCACCCGGCCCGTGGAAGCCGAGCTGCGGCTCCGCTACCGGGAAGCGGGGCAGACCTGGCGCGACACCTTCATCTCGGAGATCGACGGCTCGGTCCAGTACTACGGCGTGCGGCCCCCCGCGCGAACGATCGAAGGGCGGGGCGCCCTCTACCTCTCGCTGCACGGGGCGAGCGTCAAGGCCTTCGGCCTGGTGAACGCCTACACGCCCCGGCCCGACGGCTGGGTGGTGGCCGCGACGAACCGGCGCCCGTTCGGGTTCGACTGGGAGGACTGGGGGCGGATGGACGCGATGGAGGTGCTTCGCACGGCGAGGAAGCGGTTCCCCGTCGACCCGGACCGCGTCTACCTGACCGGCCATTCCATGGGCGGCCATGGCACCTGGCACGTGGGGGTGACGCACCCGGGGCGGTTCGCAGCGCTCGGGCCGAGCGCGGGATGGATTTCCTTCTTCAGCTACGGCGGCGCCCGGAAGATGACGGGATCGGGGCCCCAGGCCATCCTGAACCGGTGCATGGCGGGAAGCGACACGCTGGCCCTCAAGGAGAACTACCGGACGCTTCCCGTCTTCATCATCCACGGCGCGGCGGACGACAACGTGCCCGTTCGCGAATCCCGCACCATGGTCCAGGAGCTCGAGACCTTCCACCGCGACTTCGTCTACCGGGAAGTCCCCGGGAAGAAGCACTGGTGGAACGACCCGGAGACGCCGGGCACCGACTGCGTGAACCTCTCGGACCTGTTCGACTTCTTCGCCCGCCACGTGCGGCCCGCCGCGCCCCGGCGCCTGGCCTTCAAGACCTTCAATCCCGGCGTCTCCTGCGAGCGCCGCTGGATCCGCATCGAGGAGCAGGACCGCCTGCTCCACCTCAGCGCGGTGAACGCCCTGGCCGTCCCCGAGGACGGCCGCATCGAGATCGAGACGGAGAACGTCCGGCGCCTCTCCTTCGATCCCGCCCCGCTTTTCCGGCCGGGGGCGATCACGGTCCGCGTCGACGGCGACGAGGTGAAGACGCGGTGGGACGGGCGGAGCTGCGTCTATCTGCTCGAGGAGGAGGCGGCGTGGCGGGAAGCGGGCCCCGCGCCCGCGACGTGCAAGCGGCCGGGTCGCTACGGCCCCTTCAAGGCGGTCTTCGACCGCCGGTTCGTCCTCGTCTACGGCACGAAGGGCACGGCGGAGGAGAACGCGCTGGCGCGGGCGCGCGCCCGGTTCGACGCGGGCATGTGGTGGTACCGGGCCAACGGGGCGTGCGAGATCCTTCCCGACACGCACTTCGATCCGGCCCGCTTCCGCGGGCGCAACGTGATCCTCTACGGACACGCGGAACAGAACGACGCCTTCAAGACGCTGCTGCCGGACGCCCCCGTCCGGGTCCTTCGCGGCCGGCTGGTCGTCGGCGACCGGACGCTTCGCGGCACGGACCTCGCGCTGCTCATGATCCGGCCGAGCCCGCTCGGCGAGGACAACCTCGTGGGGGTGGTCGGGGGCACCGGCCCGAAGGGGATCCTCGCCACGCTGCGCGTCTCCTATCTCCGCTCGTTCGTCCAGTTTCCGGACTGGATCGCGTTCCGGTGGGCGGTGGCGGAGACGGGGACGGAGGGCATGGAAGGCCTGGGCCTGTTCGGGCGCAGGTGGGAGCTCGCGGACGGGGAGACGTGGATGAAGGGGGAGGGGGAAGGCGAAAAGGGGGAAGAGGAGGGGTTCTAGCCGTCCGTGGAAGGCGGCATGCTCCTCGCAAAGACGCCAGGCCCGCCAAGGCACGGAGAAAGCGATTTTGAATTTGGGAATTCCGAATTGAGGAATTCCGAATTCAGTGCATGAGCCGATCGGCGAAGTACGGGCCGGCGAGCCGGCTGTGTTTTGGCTCGGGAGGACCCTCGCCCTCCAAGGCGGTCGTCGATCATGGTTTTTCCCGAATTTTCGGAACAGTGCTTAGGGATTACAGATTGTACAACCGAGCACATGAGGGGCCGGTTTGTTGGATCCGGGTTGTTTGTAACCCGTAACCCGTAACCTGTTTGATGCTGTGGGCTGCTAATATCCGTTTGTGGCAAAGCACGGCCAGCACGGGAACCCGGTGACTGGTTACAGGCACCGCCATGCAGCGCGCCCGCAGCACGGAAACGGGTGCCGGGGGGAGAAAGGAGAGAGCGGCCCACGACTTGGCGACAGCGCGAATGCCTTTCGCGCGAGGTCCGCTTGACACCCGGGGCCCGAAGTCGTAGGAAAAAAGGTTTTTGATCGGGCGCGGGTTTCGCTCGCCCGCGCCCCGGCTTCGATTCCGGAGGCGAGGTGAATCTGAAAAAGGCGGACCGGGAGATCTGCGGCGACATCTGGACGGGGGACGCGATGGAATCCCTTCTCGGGGACATCGCCTCGTTCGGCAACCGTTTCACGGGAAGCCGCGGCGAGAAGAAGGCGCGGAAGACCGTCGTGGAGAGGCTCGAGGGGTGGGGCGTCGACACGCGCGTGCAGCGGTTCAAGGTGGACACGTGGGTGCGTTCGGGCTCGCGGCTCCGCGTCCCGGCGAAGGACCTCGAGATCCCCTGCCTGGCCTTCGTGTTTTCCCGCTCCACGGGCGGCCGGGCCAGAACGCTCGAGGTGGTCGACTTGTTCGAGGGCACGCCCGGGGATTTCCGGCGGCACGGCGGGAAGATCAAGGGCAAGGCCGTGTTGTTCTCGCGGAAGGACTACGAGGAGCTCGAGGAGAAACGGGACCTGTCGCGCACCGAGGAAGCGGTCCGGGCCGGTGCGGAAGCGCTGATCGTGGGAACGTACCGCTCTCCCGGGGTCGTCTCGACGGCCTCGCTCAAGATCCGGGCGTCCTGCGGGAAACCGCCGATCACGGTGGGGATCAGCGGCGAGTCGGTGGCGCTTCTCCGCCGGGCGATGCGAAGCGGGGCGAGGAAGGTCTCCCTCTCGACGTCGTGCGAGAACGTCTCCCGGTTCACGGGCAACGTGGTGGGGTTCCTTCCGGGCCGGCGGAAGGACCAGGAGATCGTCCTCGGCGCGCACCTGGACACGTTCGATCTCTCGCCGGGCGCGGACGACAACGGCTCCGGGGTCGCGGTCGTCTCCGAGGTCGCCCGGCTGCTCGCCACCCACGGCGTGCGGCTCGAGCGGCCCGTCCGGTTCCTCTTCTTCACGGGCGAGGAGCTCGGCCGGCTCGGCTCGGAGAAGTACGCCGAAAACGCCGAGAACCGGAAACGGATCGGCGTCTTCTTCAACTTCGACCTGCCCGCCAACGGGGGCTATCCCCGCCTCTACGCGATGACCGGGAAGAACGACCCCGGGTTCTGGGACGGGCTGATGGAGTCGATGCACTACCGCTTTCCGGTCAAGGAGATCCTCTCCCGGGCGTCGGACCACTACTCGTTCTACCGGCGGGGGGTGCCCTGCATCTGGGAGATCGCGCACCGGTCCGGATCGCGAAGCCCGTCCGCGCTGCACCACACGGCGCTCGACACGCTCGAGTACGTGAACCCGAACGAGCTGAAGGAGGCGGCCACGATGGCCGCGAAGATCGTGCTCTACCTCGGAACCCGGAAGCGGTGGCCCTTCGCGCCGCACGAGCCCGTCCCGGAGGAATCCGGGCTCTTCACCGACGGGTGATAGGGGATGCCGGCGGTGAGTTCACCGCCCCGCATGGGCCCTGAGGGACTCGAACCCCCAACCTACTGATTATGAGTCAGTCGCTCTAACCAATTGAGCTAAGAGCCCGCTACAGACCATCCTGCAACAAAATCACTGCGCCTGCAATACGCCGCTTGGCGGTCAATACCTGTAGGAACTCCCCCCGATGAACTCGCGCAGCAGCGAGTCCCCCGGGATCGGGGAAGGGTCGGACACCTCCTCCACCGCCTCCAGCATCTCGTGCACCCGGCGCGCCCGCAGGTAGGCGTCCTGCTTCGAGGGGTCCTCCTTGAACTCCTCCAGGAACCGCGGGAAATGATGGAAGAGCTTGTTCTTCATCACCGGCAACTCGAAGGGAAGCGCCGAGTTCACGATGAAGTCCACGTCGTGAATGAACGGGATGATGTGCTTCAACTCGCTCCGCCTCACATAATGCCAGTGGATCAGCGTCTTCCGGGGATCGTAGGAACGGTGGAGGGAATCCCGGATCATCCGCCGGAGAAGCCTGAGATCGTACCAGCGGATGAACCGGCCCCGGGGACCCTTCATCTGCGCCAGCGTCTCGATGTAGAGCTTGTACTTCGCCTCCGCCGGAACGCTCCGCGTCATCTCATAGTACAGGCCGTGCAGGCAGTCGATCAGGAGGACCTCGTCCTCCGCCAGCCGGAACGGCGTCCCGGGAGGCGTCCGCTTGCCCGTCTTGAAGTCGTACGTCGGCGTCACGATCTCCTCCCCCCCGATCAGCGCCCCCAGGTGCCCGTTGATCAGCTGGAGATCCAGCGCCTCCGGCGTCTCGAAATCGTAGTCCCCGTGCTCGTCCTTCGGGTGGAGCTCCAGATCGAAAAAGTAGTTGTCCACGTTCAGCGCCTTCAGCTTCAACCCCGCCTCCTTCAGGCGCTCCTCGATCTTGATCGTCGTCGTCGTCTTCCCCGACGAGGACGGCCCCGCCACGATCACGATCCTCACCTGGTCCCGGTTCTCCACGATCTCCCGCGCCGCCTCGTCCACCTGCGACTGGTACATCGCCTCCGATTCCCGGACGAGGGCCGGGAACTCCCCGGCGCGGATCCGCGCGTTCAACGAAGCGATGGACGCCACCCCGTGGTCCACCGCCCACACGTACGCCCGCCACAGCGACTTGTACGGAACCGGCTCCGGCATCTTTGAGCGCTTCCCCTCCCGACGCTGACGCAAAGACGCCCGCTTCGCCCGGTAGAGGATGTAGGCCTTCGCGATCTCCGCCTTGCCCTTGCGGATCAGAACGCGCTCCGCGACGTCCTGGATCCCCTCCACCGACGGCGGGAACGCGGACGTGTAGGAGCGCTCCAGGATGTCCACCACCTCCCCCGCGGCCTCACGCGAAAACGGCTCGTCGTGAATCCCCAGAGACGCACCCGCCTTGTAGATGGCCACCCGGATCTTCTCCCGGTCGAAGGGAGCCTCCGTCCCGTCACGCTTCAGAATGCGCGTCAACTCGCTCATGAATGGAATCCTCTCAAAATCGCATTCTTCGTGCCTTGGAGCCTTCGTGGCGCCGTCTGTAACCCGCAACTTGTAAACAAGCCGTGTCTGTAACCAGTTACCCGTGCAGCACCCCGCGCGCCGGCGCCCGGACGCTACGCGTCCGGCTCGCCATGGCCTCCCGGCAGGCAGAGCGCCCCCAGGAACGCGAGAAGCCCCGCGCCCAGCATCGTCGCCGGAATGCCCGCCAGCGGCACCGCCAGCGCCCCCGCCGCCAGCGCCCCCCCCGACGCCCCCGCCAGATCGACCGCGTAGAGCATGCCCCCCTCCTCGGGACCGGGCGACGCCCCGGAACGCGAAAGACCCAGCGGGTAGATCGCCCCCGTCAGGAGACCGGCCACCAGCTCCAGCAGCAGGAACAGACCCAGCGACGGAACCAGGGAAGATCCCAGGGGAAGAACGGGAAGCGCGAAACAGCCGAAAAGCCCGAACAGGCCGAATCCCCCCCCGACGATCCGCGCCCAGCGCGCGGCGTGCGGCGTCTTGCGCGCGATCCACGCCCCCCCCCCCCCCCCCCCC
>CAZDSO010000156.1:0-11816 GCA_964508045.1 uncultured Planctomycetia bacterium
CACGTTCGCGGTTTCGACGAGAAGCTTGCCTCCGCTAGGCATGGCATCCTTGGCGTTGACCGCGAGGTTCATCAGGATTTGCTCAATCTGTCCCTTGTCTGCCCGGACAATCCCGAGATCGGGCTTGGTGACAATGTCCAGCTCCACATCTTCGCCGATGAGCCTGCGCAGCATGTCAGATACGCCCTTGATGACATCGTTGAGATTGATCTCCTCCGGGTTCAGGACCTGCTTGCGGCTGAAGGCGAGAAGTTGCCGGGTGAGTTGAGTGGCGCGGTGCCCCGCCTTGCTGATCTCGTCGACGTCACGGAGGGCTTCTGGTTCCGCTTCGACCTTCGCCTTGAGGAGTTCGCTGTACCCGGTCACCACCGTCATGAGGTTGTTGAAGTCGTGAGCCACGCCTCCGGCGAGCCTGCCGATGGCCTCCAGCTTCTGGGCTTGTCGAAGCTGCTCCTCTGTATGCGCGAGTTCGATTCGGGCCTCCATGCCATGCAGGGCGAAGGCGATGTCGTCGGCGACTTCTCGCAGCAAGCCCTGTTCCTCAGAATCGCCGCCCGTTCCCATCGGAAGGCAAGCCAACAGGAATCCGTAGACTTTGCCATGGCAGCTCAAGTCGATGCAGATGGTATCTCTGGGTCCGAGGGGAGCCTTGGCACCAGGGCAATCCGGGGCTTCCGGACATGCCCGGCCAGCGTTCGACCGAAGAACCAACGATTGATTGGCCATGGCCTGGCGGCCGCAATCCGGGGCGTTTCCGAATTCGAGGGCTTCTCGTAGCGAGGAAAGCTCTTCGCCCGCCCCGGCATAGAGACCAACCTTGGTTCCTGAATCATCGAGAAGGCCTAGGATGGCCGACATGAGCCCTCTGGACTCGACGAGGGATTCGCAAGCCTGTTTGATGAGCCGAGTATGGTCCTTCTCCCGGACGATGAGCTGGTTGACGTTGCGAATGCCCCGGAGCATGGCGTTGAGGTGGGCGATGCGTTCTTCAGCGCGCTTTCGCTTGGTGACATCCCAGACCGTCGAAATCATCAGGTCCTTGCCGGGAACCGGAGTGTTGCGTGCGCAGATAAAAGACGTCTCCTCCCCCTTGCGCGAGATCGGAATATCGTCCCATTGCATCCGGTCTGGATCGCCGGAAGCGCAGTCGTCCAGCACCCTCTTGCGGATCTGCTCCCTGAATTCCGGATCCTCATACACCGCGTCCCAGAATCCGTCCGGATCGGCAAGGGCCTCGCGAGTCGTCCGGTAGAACAGCGGGAAATTGTCGTTCATGTAGGAGAACTTGACGGACGGATCGATGGAGTTGACCGCGATGCCGATCGGGAGATGATCCATCACCGCAGTGATGAACTTTTCTCTCTCGCGCAGCTCAGCCTCCGCTCGCTTCCGGTCCGTGATGTCCTGAGAGAGAATGAGCATGCCCTCGGGTACGGGTTCGAAGCTCAGCTCGAACCACCCCTTCGAACCGTCCGGGAAGGCGAACTCGTTCTCCATCCGGTCGGGCTTCCGTTCCGCCATACACTCGCGGAGCACACCGAACATCCGGGAATCCTCGATCCCGGAGTAGGCCTGAATCATGGTCTTGCCCAGGAGCTCCTCCCTGGACTTCCTGCCATGCCTTGCGGCCGCTTCGTTGACGTAGAGGTACTCCCAGTCGAAGCCGATGACCTGGCACCCCTCGAGAAGGTTGTCCAGGATGCGCTGTGGAAGGGCTTTGATGGCGTCCGGATCCAGCCTCGATCTACCCAAGGGTGCATCGGCGCTGCTCACCGTAACCTCCCTGAACCGGACAGGATTTCAGGGCCAACCCAAGCGAGTCGTCTCCCCTGCATGTATCTCGGTGGGGACTCCCTCCTCCTGGGCAGCCATCTTTGTAATCCGAGGACGCACTTCCAGAGGCCATTGTATCACCATGGCACTCCAGAGGCTAGGGAGAACTCTCGTGCCGGGGACATACAAACCCCCTGGCGAGCAAATGAGGGTTTGAATGGAAGGCCTGTCGCACGGAGGCGCGCCAGGGGGTACGCGTAACCTATCACCCACACAGGGGTTGTCAAGCCTTACTGCCCCTCCGACCCCAGCCGTGAGTCGCTGGGTTAAAAAAAACCGCTGATTCCTGTCCCCGTTTTCGGCTGTCCCCCCCCTTTCGTCTTTTAGGGGGAGAGGTAGTGCCCTTTCCCCATGGGAAACCAGACTTCGAATGGGCCGAAGGACGGAACGGATGCCAGGAATCGTCAAAGCCGAGGTCCTCGGGAAGCAGGTGGGAACGCCCGTCGATGCCGCCGGTCGCTCCTCGCAACTGCCGGAGGACACCTGGGACTACGACAAGACCGGGGCCAAGGAGCCGCCCTACGGCCTTGGCGCTCTGGCCCTCTTCCTCGAGGTCAACACCTGGCACTACCGCTGCGTGAAGGCCAAGGCGATCTCCACGGCCGGGCTCGGCTTCGACTTCGTGGCGCCGGAGGGCGTGAAGGAGTCGGACCCGAAGAACAAGGCGACCCTCCAAGCCTTCTTCAACCACCCCAACGACGAGCAGACCTGGGGCGAGGTCCTGGAGAACGTGCTGACCGACTTCGAGGCCCTGGGCAATGGGTACTTCGAGGTGGTCCGAAACGTCCTGGGGACCGGGGTCCCGAAGGCCATCTTCCACGTCCCCGCCGGGACGGTGCGGGTGCGCAAGGACAAGAAGGGCTTCGTCCAGATTCGCGACAACAAGATGGTCTTCTTCCGAAACTTCGGAACCGACCCGAACGGCCCCGACGCCTTCGATCCCCGGGACAAGGACAAGCCCGAGTCGGAGAGGCGGCGCCTCAACGAGATCATCCACCTGAAGAACTACCATCCCCGGTCCTCGTATTACGGGCTGCCGGACTTCCTGCCAGCGCTTCGGGCCCTGGTCGGCAACAAGCAGGCCGGCGACTTCAACATCCAGTTCTTCGAGAACAACGCCGTTCCCCAGTACGCCATCATCGTGAAGGGCGGAGAACTCGCGAAGGGCACGCGCAAGCGAATCGAGGAGTACTTCCGCACCCACATCAAGGGCAACGCCCACAAGACCCTCATCCTCGAGGTGGCCCAGGACGGCGATGAGAAGGTGGACCTGGAGATCCGCCCCCTGTCCGTGGACGTGCGCGATGCCTCGTTTCGCATGTTCCGATCGGACAACGCCGAGGAGATCCGCGTGGCCCACGGCGTGCCCGGGCGCCTCATCGGCCTGACCGAGAAGGGCGGCCTGGGCGGCGCCGGTGAGGGCGCGACCCAGCAGGAGATCTTCAAGTACCACGTCATCGAGCCCAAGCAGTCCCGGCTCGAGTACCGGATAAACAACTTCCTCATCAAGAAGGGCTTCGGCATCGAGGATTGGGAGATCCGGTTCAAGGAGATCGACGTGACCGATGAGGAGAAGGTCGCGGAAATCGTGCAGAAGCTCGTGAAGCTCGGGGTGCTGACCATCAACGAGGGACGCCGCGAGATGGGGCAGAAGCCCCTCGAGCACCCGGGCGCGGACATCCCCTTCATGATGACGAGCATGGGGCCGCTCTCCCTGGACACGCTGGCCGAGGGCGGGGTGAAGCCGCAGAACATGCCCCCTTCGGGCGCGAGCGGCAAGGCCCTGCCGGACTCCTTTCTCGAGTTCCGCAAGGCCCGGGAGACCGACCTGGAAGCATTCCACCGGCAGTACCGGGAAGCCATCGAGCGGGTGCTGAAGGAGCGGATGGGGCCTGTGGAGAGCCTCGAGTTCGAAGGCAATCTGCGAGACGTCCTGGCCGAAACCGAGCGCATCCTCGGCCCCGAGATGGCGGCGGATCTGGAGCCCTCGGCCCGGCGCTATCTGGAGAAGGCGTTCCGCACAGGCCAGGCCATGCGGGGAATCCCGAGCGCTGTGCAGACTCTGTGGGACGCGCCCCGCAAGGAGGCCGTTGACTGGCTCGTCTCCCACGACCGGTTCTACCTGGGGAAGGTGTTCCCCGAGTTCGTGCGCGAGCCGTTCCGCGACGCCATCGCGCAGGGCCTCGAGCAGGGTCTGGGCCGCAAGGACATCGGCCGGCGGCTTCGCGACCTGATGCTCGGCACGCCAGACGCCCCGGGCAAGCTCGAGCTCTACAACCGTGTCGCCGGCGCGACCGTGGGCCGGGCCCACAACTGGGGCGGGCTGTTCTCCCTCGAGGCGGCCGAGGTCGAGACCTACGAGTGGGCTGCAGTCCACGATGAGAGGACCTGCTCGCGTTGCCTCCATTTCGACGGCATGGAGTTCCGGACCGGGCCTGCCGTGGCTCTGGTCCGCAAGGCCCTGGAAAGCCCGCCCGAAGCGGTGGCCTCCCTTTCGCCGTGGCCCCAGGAGGATGCAGAACGGGACGACTTCTACATCAAGACCGGCGAGGGCCGGGAGTACATCAAGGGCAAGAGCACGGAGTGGCTGCAGGGGCGGGGGATGGGCCAGCCGCCCCTCCACCCCTCCTGTCGTTGCCAGATCCTGGCAAAGGTGGCGTGACCATGGAAACGGGCGTTCTGCCAATCATGGAAAAGGCCAACTACGTGGGCAACAAGCGCCGGCTGGCCAAGTACATCGTGGACAAGTTCCCCGATGGCACGAAGAGCATCGCGGACGTCATGTGCGGCGTGGGCGCGGTGCTCATCGAGGCGGCCCGGCGCGGGTACCGCGTGCGGGGCAACGACCTGTCCATCGTGCCCTACTACTACACGAAAGGGGTGTTCGAGGGCGCGGCGCTCTCCGAGGAGGACGTCGGGAGGCTGAAAGCCGCGCCCCCGCACGACGGCTGGTTGACCCGTGAGTGGAAGGGCATATATCCCCGGTCCATGGCCATCCGCCGGTACCTGGACGGGCTGGTGAGGAAGGCCAAGGCCATGCCGGGCAGCAAGGCCCTCGCGGCCAAGGCCGTGATGTCCGCCGTGCTCCAGACCATGTATGCGGACTCGGGCAGCGGGTACTCGACCCTGCGCTACGAGAAGCCCTCGGACATCCAGCGACTCATCGACCGCTCGGCCAGGGAGGTCAACGGCCTCATCGGCGAGGTGGGCGGCAAGGGCACGGTCACGAACGAGAACGCCCTGACCATCCGCGTTCCCCAGGCGGACGTCATCTACTTCGATCCGCCGTTCTTCAAGCGCGACAAGGGCCTGGTGCTCTACTTCAACACGTACCGCATCATGAACTCCATCCTGCTCCAGAAGGAGTGGAAGGAGCCCAACCTCAAGGCCGAGGACGTGCCGCCATTGCTCGAGCGCCTGTGCAAGTCGTGCCGGCATATCTTCATCTCGACCTCGAGCAACGAGCAGGTGCCGTACTGGAAGGAGCTTCAGCGCCACAAGCGCATGGTGAAGCGCTACCGGGTCGCCTACTCCCAGACGAGCGGGTTCGGCTCCAGGGACACGAACCAGCGCGAGCACCTGTACGTGGCCAAGGCCGCGGGCGACGACCCGTACCTCCACCTGCCCGATGAGGACCAGACCCTCCGGTACGTGGTGCAGACCCATTTCCGGGGCCGGTCCGTGCACAACGACTTCCGGCTCGAACAGTCGCCGGGCGGCGACCTCCTGGGCTGGACCCTGAACACCCAGATCCCCGGGTCGGTGAAAGAGCCGGTGCAGACCCTGCCCCAGGCCAAGGGCCTGGATGCGGGCGACTACTCGAAGATCGACTGGGAGTCCGGGGAGTTCGCCAAGCAGAAGCGCAGGGGCGGGGAGGTGAACGCCCCCATCCTCTGCGAGAAGAAGTCGCTCTCGCCCAATGCCTGGCTCGAGGTGGAAGGCGTGGCCACGCCCGGCGAGGCAGGATCCACGGAGAACCTGCCCGGCGTGTTCCAGATCGTGGACAAGGGCACTGTGGAGGTCCTGGCCCAGCGGCCGGACCTGCACGAGTACCGGCCCCATTCGGAGCGGCGAAAGGGCGGGTTCTCCTACCGGATCCTGTTCAGGCTCATGCCCGCGGCCGAGGCCAAGTCGGACGGCATCGGCGCGGAGTTCGAAAAGGGGGAGAACCCGGCCTGGCTGCTCATCAAGCCCGACGACCCCACGCCCTACGTGCTCTCCGAGAGGGCCGTGGAGGAGGGCTGGCTTCCGCCCAAGGGATTCTCCGCGCTTCCCCACGAGATGCGGGAGGAAGTTCCCGAGGAGTACCGGTACTGGACCCGGGATGAGGAGGCAGACCGCAAGAAGGCCCGCGATGCCCTGGTCGAGGCCATTGGGTCGGACCAGGTGGACCTGCCCGGGCTCGAGAAGGCGGCCGAGGAGTTCGAGAAGGGCCGGCGCATCCCCTTCAACCAGTGGGGCGGGTCCTCCAAGTACGCGGGCCGCCTCGTGGAGAAGCTCCCGGAGCACAAACGCTACGTGGAGCCCTTCTGCGGCAGCGCAGCCGTGTTCTTCGCCAAGGAGGCGGTGGAGCACGAGGTCCTGGCGGATGCGGACACGGAGGTCGTGTTCGCCCTGAAATACATCCAGGGCCTGACCCCCCAGGGCATGGAGGCGCTCAAGAAGTTCCCCTGGACCGTGTCGCGGTCCGGGTTCGAGCGGGCCCGCAACTGCAAGCCCGGCTCCGACGCGGAACGGTTCTGGAAGATGGTCTTCACCCGGGCCTGCGCGTGGGGCGGCAAGCCCAATGCCACCGGGTATTCCACCATCTCCGAGGGCAAGACCTACGACCTGGAGAGCCTGTGGCGCTTCAAGGAGCGGCTCGGCAAGGCCCGCATCAAGGTCCAGGACTGGAAGAAGACCCTTCGCGAGAACGACGGCGCGGACACGCTCTTCTTCGTCGATCCCCCCTACGTGGAGGAATGGGGCGGCGGTGAGGGCGTGCCGCCCGAGGAGATCGCCGAAGAAGTCTCGGCGCTCAAGGGCCTCTACATCGTGGCCTACACCGATTCGGCCAGGGCCCGCAGGGCTCTCGGCAAGGCGGGGAAGCTCTTCAAGATGCGCTTCCTTGAGGCGCGGCACGGCGGGCTGTGGGCCAAGAGGAATCGGCTCTTCGTGGCGTCCTTTGACATGAAGAAGTCCCTCGACCCCGAGGGCGAATGGCTGGAGGCGGTGGGCGAATGATGGACGTCAGATTCGACTACGTGGTGGACATCGCCAAGGCCTACGAGGACGGCGGCCGCTGGATCGTGGAGGGTTTCGCCGCCACCAGCGACTTCGACCTCCAGGAAGACGTCATCTCCCAGCAGGCCATCGAGGGGTCGGCCAAGGACCTCATCGAGAACTCCACGGTCCTGCACAACCACAACACGAACCTGGAGATCGGCCGGGTACTGGAGTCGGGCGCCCGCAAGGGCGGGCTGTTCCTGAAGATCCTGGTCTCCAAGACGGTCCCGGACATCTGGCAGAAGATCAAGGAAGGCGTGCTCAACAAGTTCTCGGTGCGCGGGCTCATCCTCGAAGCGAAGAAGCAGTGGATGGCGGCGCTCAAGAGGTACGCGCGCCTGATTCTCAAGATGCGGCTGGTGGAGGTGTCCCTGGTCGCGGTGCCCGCGAATCCCAAGGCGCGGGCCATTCGGTGGTACATCGAGAAAGCCCTGGACGATTTCGAGGCCCGGGGCGGCGAGATCGGCGGGTTGGAAGGAGGCACGGTCATGGCAGGAGAGAACAGGGAAGACGTGGAGCTGATCCTCGAGGCCTCGGGTGAATCCGAAGGCAGGGGCGAGCAGGAGACCGGGAACCCCCCGGGCGGGATGGAGAAGGCCGAAGGGAGCCTCAAGGAGGTCGCGGACCTCGCGGCCAGGCTCCTCGCCGCGGAGCAGGACGAGGCCCGGAAGAAGGTCCTCGCCCAGATCCGCAACCTCGCCAACGGCTCGGCTGCCAAGGCCGAGGAGGAGGAGGGCGCGGGCGGCGAGGAAGCCCTGGAAAAGGCGGGCAAGAAGATCGCGGCCTCCCGGCTGAACCGGCTCAAGAAGCTCCTGGAGGAGCTGCAGGGGTTCATCCGCGAGGTGGAGCCCGGCGAAACGGCCAAGGGCGCTGCGGAGCCGGACGAGACGCACAAGCGCCTGGAGGAGATCCAGGGCACGGTCAAGCGCATCGCCGACCTCCTGGGCCTGCCGGAGGAGCCGGACGAGGGCCGGGAGAAGGCGGAACCTCTCGTGAAGGCGGTGGACGGACTGGTCAAGCGGCTCGACGCCCTGGAAGGCAAGGCCGGGGCCCGGGCGTCCCTGGACGGGCAGGAGGAACTGGCGGGATCGGGGCAGGGCGACCGCTCCGTGTGGAAGGGATTGCTGTAGGGCTCCGGCCCGGCCTCCGGGGCGGGTCGACGTTACAAGGAGGGTTTTCTCATGAACCAGAACGAGTTGCTCCAGAAGGCTCTGGACACGGCTGACCTCATCGCCGGGGGCGGGGAGCTGAACCCGGAACAGTCGGACAAGTTCATCACGTACCTGCGCGACCTGTCCGTCATGGCCAAGGACGCCCGCCAGGTGCAGATGAAGGCGCGGAAGAAGGACATCAACAAGATCGGCATCGGCGCCCGCGCGTCGGTCCCGGCCGTGGAGGGCACGGACCCTGCCGTGCGCAAGGAGCCGACCTTCTCCAAGGTGACGCTGGACACGGTGGAGATCATGACCCCGTTCGAGGTCACCTACGACGTGTTCGAGGACAACATCGAGGGCGAGAACCTCGAGGACTCGATCATCAAGCTCTTCGCCACGCAGATCGCCATGGACCACGAGGAGCTCTACATCATGGGCGACAAGAGCTCCTCGGACACGTTCCTGGCCCTGCTGGACGGGTGGAGGACGCTGGCGAACAGCGGCGGCCACCAGTACCTGCACGGCGGGAGCGGCGTGACCACGGCGGTCCTGGCCAAGCTCCTGGACGCCATGCCGGAGAAGTTCCTGCGGGACTACCCGGACCTCAGGTTCTACGTGAGCCCCAAGTTCGAGCACACCTACAAGCGGCTGCTCGGCCAGAGGCCCACGCCGGTCGGGGACAAGTTCCTGCTCGAGAACGCGTCCGTGACCTACGCGGGCATCCCGCTGGTGCGCGTGCCGCTCATCCCGAGCAACATCTCCAAGACCATCGGGACCACGCCGTACACGGACCTGACGTTCGTGATCCTGACGCTCCGCAAGAACCTGATCACGGGCATCCACAGGGCCATGACGCTCGAGCGGGACAAGAACATCTTCTCGCGCATGCGCCAGTACGCGTTCACGAGCCGCATCGCCTGCGGGTTCGAGGAAGTGGACGCGGTGTGCATCGCCGAGGAGATCTCCATCAGCGCGTAGCACCGGGATGAAGGAAGGTGACTTCTCCGACCGGTGCGTAGGAGGACGCTGTGGGAAAGAAGAAGAAGAAGGAGGGCCCTCTCCCTCCCCGGGTGATGTGCCCGGTGTGCGGGGGCAAGGGCGTGTTCGGCGATCCCGGGAAGGACGGCCTGTGCGAGTGCGAGGGGTGCGGGCTGATCTACGCGGGATCGCCTCCGTCACGGAAGACCCTCGCTCTGGCAAGGGACAGGCGGTTCGCCGGGGCCTGGGACGGTGCTCACGACGGGAGCGTCCGGCCCGCCACGCTGTACGCGCAGGATGTCATGGCATCCTTCTTCGCCCATACGGCCGGCATGGAGGCGGTCCTGAACGGCTTCGACCGGAACATCCTCGACGCGTTCTGCGGCCTGGGGTTCCGGCTCCGCGAGTTCCAGCGGTACGGGTGGGATGTGTACGGGGTGGATCCCGGCCCGGAGGCGGTGCAGTACGGCCAGGGGTGTTTCCTGGACGTGAGGGAAGCCTGGTTCGACGAGGACAAGCTGCCCGAGGTTCGCTTCGACCTCGTCCTCTTCGCCGGCGGCTTTTCCTGCCTGCCCGATCCAGTCGGGGCCGTGAAGAGGCTCGACAAGCTTCTCAGGCCCGGCGGGCTGGTCTTCGTCGGCCTGGCCGGGGAGCCGCTTTCCGCGCGTCTCTTCCACTTCGACGGAGAGACGCTTCGGCGGGTGTTCATGGAGAACGGCTTCCAGGTCCTCGAGGAGGGCGAGCGCGACAGCGAGGCCTTTGCCTGGTTCGCCCGGAAGAAGGACGCCCGGGAGAGCCGCAAGCCCGCGTTGACCGCTGCGGCGGACCGCGGAAAGGAGGCATGAGATGGGCGTCCAGTCCATCGAGGACATCTTCCAGTGGGTCTTCGACAACCTCACGCGGGCCTTCCGGACGAGGCTGATCCACGGGGGGACACGAGAGCACGAGGAGCAGCTGACCGTGCCCCCCGCCTACACCCCGGCCAACAACAAGATCGAGTTCTCCTCGTCCAAGCGATTCATCCGGATCGTGTCCTCGGAGGATATGTTCTGGGTGGACTCGGCGACGGACGACACCGATGCCGAGAGCAAATTGACCTCGGCCGGTTCCCGGGGAGTGATTCCATCCAAGCAGATCTACGACCTGGCCCTTGCCGAGGGCATCACGAGGCTCGACTTCCTTGCCATCGGAAGCAGCGGTTCTGTTTTTGTCACGGGGCTCGACTGATACATGGACACCTACGCCGCAGTGCAGGACATCCGCGACCGGGGCGTGACGGCCGACCAGGCAACCGATCCGGAGGTGGAGGTCGCCCTGGCCCGGGCCACGCTCCTGGTGGAAGCCTTCTGCGGCCGGGATTTTTGGCAGCGTCTGAGAACGATCGGCGTGGACGGAAACGGAACGGAGAGCATTTTTCTGAGCGACCGGCCCATTGTCAATCTGAGGAAACTCTGGGTGGACGACGTGCTGGTCGATCCGGACTCGTACCGGGTCTACGCGAAGGAGGGCTACATCCGTCTCTACTCCGGCATCCGGCTTCCCTGGGCGGCGGTGGCCGGGGTTTTCCCCTGTGGCGCCCAGAACGTGAAGGTGAAGGGGGACTTCGGCTTCGAGACGGTTCCCGGCGACGTGAAGGAAGCCTGCATCATCCTGGCCCTCAAGGAGATCAAGGGGCTTCGGGTGGAAGCCGGGACCTCCCAGTCCGTAATCGATGCCGGAGCGGAGATCCGGAAGGTGAAAGTGGACGACATCACGGTGGATTTCGATCGCCCCGGGAAAACAGGCCGGCGCCGGGAGCTTCTGGGGAGCACCGGGGATGTGAAAGCGGACAGGCTGCTTTCCAGGTACCGGTCGAAGGTCCACACGACGGTGGTGTGAACCGCCTCGACAGGAGACGGCGGGATGGGGTTGAGAGAGAAGGTCAAGGCGGTGTGGGACGAGGCCATGGCGCCGGTCTTTGACGATCTGGCCGCGGATGTGGAGGTGGAGGTCTTCGACGACGCCGCCACGACCGTGGATGACCTGTACGGGGAGGCGGAAGGCGAGAAGGTCTTCAAGCCTTCCGTCACCCTGAAGGCGAGGGTGAAACTCGAGAGGAGCCGGCTCGTGGAGCCCGGCGGGGAGTCTGTGGACGTGGACGGGAAGGTGACGTTCAAGACCGAGGACTTGGAAGCAGAAAACCTGGCCCTGGATTTCGGGAACCGGGTCACGATCGAGACCACCCCGTACATCGTGTTCCGCATCGAATCCGCCGGCCAGGTGGGAGACGAGTTCCTTCTCACGAAGGCATGGCTTCGCCGGGAGTGACCCGTGGCCAAGTTCGGGGACTGGAAGCGGATGGAGAAGATCATGCAGGGCTTCGACCGCAACCTGCAGAAGAACTGCACGGTCGCCATTGCCAAGGCGGGCGCGTCCCTCGAGGGCGCCATCAAGGAGCGCATCCTTGACGGCAAGGACATGGTCCCGAATCACCCCTTCACCGTGGCGATGAAGGGATCCAGCAAGCCCCTCGTCGCGGACGGAGACCTGCTGACCGCCTCTCCTAAAGAATGTGTGGGTGATTCCAAGGCAATTCGATATCGATGC
>CAZDSO010000157.1:0-11551 GCA_964508045.1 uncultured Planctomycetia bacterium
GGGCCGCCGGATCCCGATGAAGAAACGGCAAGAAGACCCATGAAGCAGTATCGAATCAACGCGCTGATCTGCGCGGGCACGGGATGCGCCGCGGCGGGGTCGTTCAACGTCCGGGACGAGGTGCAGAAGGAGCTGGAAAAGCAGGGTCTCGAGGACGAGATCGGGCTGGTGATGACGGGCTGCAACGGCTTCTGCGCGCGGGGCCCCATCATGGTGGTCTACCCGGACGGCATCTTCTACCAGGAGCTTTCGGAAGAGGACGTCCCGAAGCTGGTGGAGGAGCATTTCCTCAAGGGCCGCCCGTACAAGCCGAAACTGTACCAGGAACCGCGGACGGACACGCCCGTGCCGAAGATGAGCGAGATCAACTTCTTCGGCAAGCAGATGCTGATCGCGTTGAAGAACCGCGGCCTGATCGACCCGGAGAGCATCGACGAGTACATCGCGCGGGACGGCTACCAGGGCCTGGGCAAGGCGCTGTTCGACCTGACGCCCGAGCAGATCATCGAGACGGTGGGGGATTCGGGCCTGCGGGGCCGGGGCGGCGGCGGGTTTCCCACGGGGTTGAAGTGGAAGTTCTGTTACGGCAACGCGGCCGACGTGAAATACGTGCTGTGCAACGCCGACGAGGGGGATCCGGGCGCCTTCATGGATCGCTCCATCCTGGAGGCGGATCCCCATGCCGTGATCGAGGGGATGATCATCGGGGCCAAGGCCATCGGGGCCCACCACGGGTACATCTACGTCCGGGCCGAGTACCCGCTGGCCATCGATCGGCTGAACATCGCCATGGCCGCGGCCCGGGAATACGGGCTGCTGGGCGAGGACATCCTGGGGTCGGGATTCGACTTCGACCTCCAGATCTACATGGGGGCGGGGGCCTTCGTGTGCGGCGAGGAGACGGCGCTGATGACCTCGATCGAGGGCAAGCGGGGCATGCCGCGCCCGCGCCCGCCCTTTCCGGCCGCGAAGGGGCTCTGGCAGAAGCCCAGCGTGCTGAACAACGTCGAGACCTGGTCGAACGTGCCCCAGATCGTCTTCCGGGGCTCCGACTGGTACCGTTCCCTGGGGACGGAGAAGAGCAAGGGGACCAAGGTGTTCGCCCTCACGGGCGCGGTGAACAACACGGGGCTGGTGGAAGTGCCCATGGGGACGACGCTCCGCGACATCATCTTCGACATCGGGGGGGGCATGGAGGAGGGGAAGGCCTTCAAGGCGGTGCAGCTGGGCGGCCCGTCGGGCGGCTGCGTGCCGGCCGACCTCCTCGACACGCCCGTGGACTACGATGCCATCACCGCCACCGGCGCCATCATGGGCTCGGGGGGGATGGTCGTCATGGACGAGACCACCTGCATGGTGGACCTGGCCAAGTTCTTCCTGGGCTTCACGGCCGAGGAGTCCTGCGGCAAGTGCACGCCGTGCCGCGTGGGCACCAAGCTCATGCTCCAGATCCTCACGGACATCACCGAGGGCCGGGGCAAGGAAGGCGACATCGAACTGCTCGAGGATCTGGGCAGGGACATCATCGCCTCCTCGTTGTGCGGCCTGGGGCAGACCGCCCCCAACCCCGTGCTCACCACCATCCGGTACTTCCGCCACGAGTACGAGGCCCACATCCGGGACAAGTACTGCCCCGCCATGTCCTGCAAGCGGCTGACGCCTCCGCCGTGCCAGAACACCTGCCCCATCGGGCAGGACGTGGCCAGCTACGTGGCCCTCATCGCCCACAAGAAGTTCGACGAGGCCTACGACCTCATCCGCAAGGACAACCCCATCCCGGCCTGCCTCGGCCGCGTGTGCGTGCACCACTGCGAGGACGCCTGCAAGCGCGGCGAGGTGGACAAGCCCATCAGCATCTGCGCGCTCAAGCGTTTCGTCGCGGACAGGAACATGGACCGTTTGAAACAGCTGAGCGTGGAAGTGGCCCACCCGGACGGAAAGCGCGTGGCCATCGTCGGCGCCGGGCCCGCGGGCCTGGGCTGCGCCCACGACCTCGCCATGAAGGGCTACCGGCCCACCCTCTTCGAGGCCCTGCCGGTGCCGGGCGGCATGCTCCACGTCGGCATCCCGGAGTACCGGCTTCCGCGCGACATCCTTCTCGCCGAGGTGGAGGCGGTCAAGGCCCTGGGCGTGGAACTCAAACTCGACACGCCCGTGAAGAGCGTGCAGGCGCTCAAGGACCAGGGATTCGAGGCGGTCTTCCTCGGGATCGGCGCCCACAAGGGTCTGAAGCTCCGCATCCCCGGCGAGGACGACTACGAGGGATTCTTCGATTGCACCGCCTACCTCCGGGAGGTCAACCTCGGCAAGCGCAAGGAGAAGCCCGGCGACAACGTCATCGTCATCGGCGGCGGAAACGCCGCCATGGACGCGGTGCGGGTCTCCAAGCGCCTCGGCGCCAGCAAGGTCAACATCGTCTACCGGCGCTCCGAGGCGGAGATGCCCGCCAACCCGGCCGAGATCAAGGCCGCCAAGGAGGAAGGCATCGAGTTCCACTACCTCGCCTCCCCGGTGCGCGTGCTGGGCAAGGACGGCAAGGTCACCGGCATGGAGGTCATCCGCAACGAATTGGGCGAGCCGGACAAGTCCGGGCGGCGGCGCCCCGTTCCCGTCGAGGGAAGCGAGTTCACCATCGAGGCGGACTGCATCATCCCCGCCATCAGCCAGGAACCCGACCTCTCCCCCTTCGGCGAGGACCAGGGCGGGTTCACCGTCACGCGCTGGAACACCTTCGAGGTCCATCCCGAGAGCCTGCAGACGAACCAGGAAGGCGTCTTCGCCGGCGGCGACTGCGTGAGCGGGCCCTCCACGGTGGTCGAGGCGGTGGCGGCGGGCCAGCGGGCCGCCGTGTCCATCGACTGCTTCCTGCGCGGCGAGAAGGTCTTCCACGGCTACAAGCGGCCCAAGCCGCGCCTGGTGGTGGACCCGGTGGATCTCACCGAGGAGGACGAGAAGCTCACGCGCCCCGAGATGCCCGAGCTCGAGGCCGAGAAGAGGAAGACCCACTTCAAGGAAGTGGAACTCGGCCTCGCCGAGGAGACCGTCTGCCAGGAAGCCCGGCGCTGCCTGCGCTGCGACATCGGCGGGTAAAGGACCCGCCATAGCCCTTGCATCGGCAAGACAGGCGGCGGCGGGCCCCCGAGCCCATCGATGTGGCTCGCCGGGAGTGGTTCGAGGGTTCGACCTGGCTCACGCTCGCCCTGAGGGACGTCATCTTCCCGGATTCCAGAGGTCTATCCGTGCCCTTCCACCTGAAATCTGAAATCTCTAATCCACAATCCCTCAATTCGCAATTCCAGCATTCCATCCTTCCACAGCCCATCGCCCCCCCCCTTCCCTTGCGCCTTCCGCCCCTGGGCGTACAATGAACGTGCCGATCCTGCCCCTGGTTTTTCGGGAGGGCCCCATGATCCATCGAACGCTCGGCGTCCTCGGTCTCCTCCTTGCCGCCACCCAGACGGCCTTCGGCATCGAGTGGCGGAACGATCCCGTCCCGCCCCTCACCGGGGACGAAGCCGCCTTCATCGAGGACGGTCTCGATGACAAGGAGGTCGAAACCCTTCTTGCGGCCTTCGTCGACCGCGCCGAGAAGGCCTACACGGGCCGGGCGCGGATGCCCGAGGGCTTTCTGGAATGGCTTGCCGGGCAACCCGCGCTGCGGACGGCGTTCTGGCTGGCGCTGGTTCCGGGCGCCGACGACCCGATCGCGGCGGTCCGCGTGCTCGATACGCTTCGGCGGGAGGACGCGGAGGCCGTGGAGACGTACTTCCATCTCGCCGTCGCGATCTCGGTGGTGTGGGACGCCCCCCGGAACGTCATGATGTCCCAGCGGATCTGCATCTTCGGGGTGGGCCCGGACCAGTTTTCCAAGCCGCCCGGGTATCTTTGGACCTTCCGGTACTTCACGGAGAAGAAGAGGCAACGGTCGTTCCTGTTCAAGATCGAGGATCTGGTGTGGCCCATCGCGGTCTACATCGCGAACTTCGACGTGTCGGAGGAAGAGTCGGAATGGGCGCTCAGGCGGATGGGCCGGTACCGGAACAGCGTGGGGTCCACCTACGCCATGGTGGAGTACGACCACGGCAAGCGGAACGGCCAGTCCACGAAGCTGGGCTCGCGGCCCTACACCCTGGCGAACCTGCTCGAGTACGGGGGCGTGTGCGGGGACCAGGCCCACTTCTGCTCGCGCGTGGCGAAGTGCCTGGGCATCCCGGCCATGAAGGCCTCGGGCCTGAGCCGGTACGGGGGCGCGGGTCACGCCTTCGTCTGCTACTTCGTCTGGAAGAAGCGGCGCCCGATCCTCGAATCCACCGGGCGGTACTTCAACGACTTCTACTACACGGGCAACGTCTTCGACCCCCAGATCGGCACGCGCATTCTCGACCGGACGGTGGCCATGATGCTCGACGGCGCGTCGCTCTCCTACGAGAAGTACATCCAGGCACGGACGCTGGCCCGGATCGCGACGCACGTCTATGCCCAGCGGCCCGAGGTCTCGCTGAACCTGGCCAAGAAGGCCGTCACCACCAATCATTTCTGCGGGACGGGATGGCGGGTCTTGATGCGCCACGTCAACGAGGGGCACGTGCCCCCCGAGGAGGGGCTGGAGTGGGGCAACAAGATGATCCGGTACCTGGAAGACCACCCCGACCTCACGCACGAATGCTTCGAGACGTTTCTCGGCTGCATTCCCAGAGAGGATGTCAAGCAACGGCAGAAATTCTACGAGCGCGTCGCCGACGTCTACGAGGAGCGGCCCGATCTCCAGCTGCTTCTCCGCGAGGCCCAGGGCAAGGAGCTGATCGAGGCGGGAAAGGAAAAGGACGCCCTCCGGGTCCTCTTGAAGGCCTGCGCGGAGCACGGCAAGGAAGGGCGCCTGATCATGCCGCTGATCACGCCGGCGGTGGAGATCCTCGATCGGGAGAAGAAGTACGTGATCGCCTTCTCGCGGCCGCTCGACAAGATGATCATGCGCTTCCCCAAGCGCCGCATGAACCGCATCTCCGCGTCCTTCCAGGATCTCGCACGCATGATCATCCCCCTCTACGAGGCCGTCGGCAAGCAGCGCGACGCCGACAAGCTCCGCCGCCGCGCGGGACTGTGAGCGAGCATTCGGGTCGACGTAGCGGGTCGGGGATTCCAGACTTCAGATTTCAGTCGAAAGTGTTGCGGGATCGGTTTGCGGATTGAAGCCACGGAGGTGCGGAGAAAATTTGGAGGGCGAGGGTCCTCCCGAGCCCAGCGATGTGGCTCGCCCTCCAAGGCGGCTCCGATGAAAACCGAGGTGCTGCGGGCTGGAAGCCCGCGCCCCGTGCAGTGCGGACCCGCGTTGCTGCGGACAGGATGTCCGCGGTCCCACCCGCGCGCGGCGCAAAGCCACTCGCCGCGACCCTGAAACAGAGCGCGCTTCGCGCCCTCGCTTCAGGGCTCGCGCCTCCCACAAATAGCCCCCCTACCCCTCCAGCCATGCCGTCTTGTGCTCGCCGCGGGGCACCACGCAGATGAACTGCACCGGCACCTTCCCGCGGTTCTCGTAGGCGTGGGCCACGCCCGGGGCGATGAAGACGGCGTCCCCCGCGCGCACCGTCCGTTCCCCGTCCTCGAAGATCAGCGTCATCTCGCCGGAGAGGATCACCTGCTCGTGCTCGAGGTCGTCGTGGCGGTGGGCGGGCACGCGCGCGCCCGCCTCGATCGTGACACGGCGGAGCACGAAGCTGGGCACGCCCTCCGCCTCCCCCAGCACGACCTGCTTCGACGCCTGCGGCGCCTTCTCCATCGCCTTCGAGGGGACCTCGTCCATCGTCCTCACGACCCAGCCGCTCCCTCCGGTCTTCGGGTCCGTCATGGTCATTCCCCCAGCGTCTTCTTGATCTTCTTCAGGTAGTCCTCGGCCTCGACCTTGCCGATCGCGACCGCCTGGATCTCGAAATCGTGGTCCATGAAGACGGCGGTCGGCGTGGCGAGGATCTCGTTGAGGTCGTAGAGCTTGTCCTCGTACTCGAACATGACGTCCTCGTTCTTGATGCTCACCGTGGGGTCGATGTGGATCCAGACGAACTGGTTTGCGTAGGCCGTGATGATGTCGTCTTCATACGTACGAGTATGCATCCATTCGCATTCCGGTCACCCGCCGCTCAGTTCCGTGAAGTTGATGATGACCGGCAGCTTCTTTTCCCGGGCCTCCTCCATCCCCGCCTCGTAGTCGTGGTTCCAGAAGATTTCCGTGGGAACCTCCGCCGGGCAGTCGTCGCCGTCGGAGGGTTTCCGGTCCAGGAGATCCCGGATGATGTCCGCGTCTTCCTCCGTGCCTGCGGCGTGCTTCTCGAGATAGGCCGCGAGGGCCTCCCGCTTCCCTTCCGCGACCTCCACCGGCGCCTCGGCCTCCCCGTGGAGCTCCTCGAGGGAAGACAGCGCTTCCCTCCACCCGGCCGGCGTCCGCGTCCGGGGGAAATACGCCTCGGCGTGGCACGTCGCGCAGGTCTCCGCGTAGGTCCGGGCGCCTTCGTGCACGGCGAGGGACTCGAGCCGCTCGCGCTCGCGCTCCCGGATCGTCTCCGCCTCGTCCTCCGTCGGGGCCGCCTTGGCCCGCAGGAAATCCTTGACGGCCTCGCGCTCGGCCTCCGTCATCTCGACCGCGACCTCGGGGCACCCCTGCTTCTCCACGACCTCCTTCCAGCGCTCGTAGAGATAGAACCGGGGGTCGTAGCGGCCGTGGCAACGGCCGCACACCTCGCCGTAGACGCGGTCGCCTTCCCGCACGGCCGCGGTGAACGTCTCGTTGGCGGCCTTCTCGCTCCGATCCTGCTTGACCAGCGTCGCCCCCGTGAAGATGGCCGCCACCGCCGCGAGCGTGATCACCACCTGCCACTTCATGTCGGCACTCTCAGAAGATCAGAATCCGGTCTCGCTCTTCATGCCCATTCTTGCAAACCCCCCCGCGGCCTGAAAAGAGCCTGGGTTGTGGGAGGCGAATCCTCCGGCGAAGCCGGAAATCATCACGCGAAAACAACATTTCAAGGCGCAAGGGGGGCAACCACTTCTTCCTCCCCCTCCTTCGCTTCCACGATCTTCAGCGCGTCCTTGGGGCAGCGTTCCTCGCAACGCCGGCAGCCGGTGCAGGCCGAGGGGTCCTTCATCCGCGGGGGCTGCTTGCGCTCCCCTTCCAGCACGTCGTTCGGGCACGTCTTCACGCAGAGCCGGCACCCCGTGCACGCCGCCTCGTCCACCTCCAGGCGGTAGTCCTTGCTGCAGGGGGGATCCGCGCAGGCATAGCAGCGGATGCAGTCCAGCGGGTTGTCCATGACCACCACGTCGGGAATCATCGGGCACACGTCGCTGCATTGCCCGCACGTCCGGCAGCTTGATCGCGTCTTCCCGAAGTCCAGGAAGCTCACCTTGTTGAACAGCCCCAGGAAGGCTCCGATGGGGCAGGCGATCTTGCAGAACGGGCGGTAGTAGTAGACGAAACTCCCCAGAAACAGCATCGCGATCCAGAACTTCACCGACGCGAGGAACCCCACGATCGTATCCCCCCACGCCTTCTCGCCCGTCGCGGCCAGCTGGAGGTTCACCGGCACCGACGCCTCCAGCGTCCCCGCCGGGCACCACTTGCAGAAGAAGTACCCGCTCGGCTCGTCCGACCCCCCGTCGACCCCGAACGCCAGCGGGATCGCCACCACCATCACCGCCAGCAGGACGTACTTGATCCACCAGAGCGCCTGGGGCGTCCTGAACTTCCTCCTCGTCGGCACCTTGAACATCAGATCCTGGACCAGTCCGAAGGGGCAGACCCAGCCGCACAGCAGGCGACCCACCAGGCTCCCCGTGACCACGAGAACGCCCAGCGCCAGGAAGGGAAACAGCCCCCGGCCCAGAAACTGCCCCACCGTGCCGATCGGGCAGGCGAAGGCGGCCGCCGGGCAGGACCAGCAGTTCAGCACCGGCACGCAGACCCCCATCATGCTTCCCGATACCGAGGGGCTCAGCTTGTGCACGTAGGGGTTGAGCAGGATGAGAAAGAGGAACTGCGAGCGCCGACGCCACTTCTGCAGGGGAATTTCGTAGAGCTTCGCGAACTTCTCTTTCATTCGATTGCAGGGTTCAACAGAAGAAGTCTAAAGTCCCAAGGCGAAAGCCCAAGTCCTGAAGCAACAAAGCCGCAACCACGGCGGAAGGACTCGCACCGCCGAGTCCGGGACAATAACACGGAGCACGATTCCGGCGGGCTTTCGACCTTCAACCTTCGACTTTCCACGATCTACGTTCATCATCGGACACTCGACCCCGCCGCGGGTCACGGCGCCACCCGGATCCTCGCCTCCTGGCGGGGAAGGACCTCTCCCACCACCGCCGCTTCCCGATCGCCCCCCTCCCGGATCGCCTCCAGAAGCGCTTCCGCCTCCGCCTCCGGCGCGCAGATCAAGAGCCCCCCCGAGGTCTGCGCGTCGAACAGGAGGTCGGAGACCTCTTCCGGAATCCCGGGATCGAGGGCCACGTCGCCCTCGAAGTATCGCTTGTTGTTCCTGGACCCCCCCGGAAGGAAACCCTCACGGGCGTACTGGATCGCGCCCGGAAAGAGGGGAATGTCCCCCAGACGGAACCGGAACGTCACGTCCGAGGACTTCGCGACCTCCACCGCGTGGCCGAGCAGGCCGAAGCCCGTGACGTCCGTGGCGGCCGTTGCCCCGTGCTCCAGCATCGCTTCCGACGCGTACCGGTTCAGCCGCGCCATCGAAACGCTGATCCGCTCCTCCAGCGCCTCCGGCACCCCGCCCCCGCGGACCGCCGTGGCGATGACGCCCGTGCCCAGCGGCTTGGTGAGCAGGATCCGGTCCCCCGGCTTCGCGTTCCCGTTGGAGACGAGCCGATCGGGATGCGCCACCCCCGTCACCGAAAGCCCGTAGGTGATGTCCGCGCTGTCCCAGCTGTGACCCCCGATCAACGACGCGCCCGCTTCCCGCACCTTTTCCGCCCCCCCCTGCAGGATCGCCTCCAGCACCTCCTGCGGAAGAACCCCCACCGGGAACCCCACGATGTTCAGCGCCGTCACCGGCCGCGCCCCCATGGCGTAGACGTCCGACAGGGCGTTCGCCGCGACGATCCGCCCGTACCACGTCGGATCCGTGATCACCGGGGAAAAGACGTCCGTCGTCTGGACGAGGCAGAGATCCTCCCTCAGCCGGTAGACGCCGGCGTCTTCCATCGTTTCTTCGCCGACCATCACGTTCTCGTCGTGCACGCGGGGAAGTCGGCCCAGCAGACGCGCCAGGCTCGCGGGCGACATCTTGCCCGCTCACCCACCGCAGGACGCGAAGTCGGTGAGACGGAAGTCGTCGCCCCGCGGACCCGCCGGCCCCCCGGACGGCGCCTCCGCAAGCACCTCGCGGCGCACCGGTGCCGTCCCTCCCGCGATGCACGCCGGTACTTCGCCCAGCGTCCGGTGGAACTCGATGCACTCGCAGCAGATGCCGCGGCGCGGGCACTCCCCCACCTCGCAGGGGCAACGCGACGCGTTCAGCGCGACGTTCGGGCAACCCTTCCGCGTCTCCTTGCCGGACACCTTTTCCATGACCCGCAACTTTCAAGAACCGGATTCCCATCCCCCCTCACCGCTCCCCTTTCAGGTAGCGCAGGTTGCCGCGGCGAATCGTCACGCCCGCCACGTCGAAGGAATCCAGGAGCGGGTAGACGTACTTGCGCGACCCGCCCACCAGGTCCCTGAACGTCACCGCGCCGATCTCGCCGTGTTCCTTGAGATGGGCCACCAGCGCTTCCCGGGCCTTTCGCACCGTCTCGCGGTGGAACAGCATCCCCTCCGCCACCTCGACCAGCAGGCCCTGGTCCTTCAAACGCCCCGCCAGCGCCCGGCCGCGCGACACGTCCACCCCGGCACCCTTCGCCGCATCCGCCAGCGACGGCGGGGACATGCCCCCTTCGAGGAAGGCGCGCTCCATCGCTTCCAGCTGCGCGGAAGCGGAAGCGTCCGGCTCGGCGCCTCGTCCCTTCAGCCCGATCACACCCTCGCCCTCCACCAGATCCCCGCTCTCGAGACCGCGCCGGCACAAAAGATCGAAGACGTTCCGGTCCAATCCCGACGCGGACCGCAGGTCCGTGGCGGCCATCCCGATCCGGAAGGGATTCTTCTTGTGGAAGGCCTCGAGCTCGGCGCGCAGCGCTTGAAACGCCTCGCCCAGCGCCTCCTCGTGCATGAGCCCCCCCTCCCCGGGCATCTCCACCAGCGCGCCCTTCTCCCGCAGGGCCGAAAGCCCCTTCTCCACCGTCGCCTCGGGCAGCTTGGCCAGACGGGCCAGCTCCGCCTTCCGCACGGGGTTCGCCCCCCGTTTCCGGAGCGTGAACGCCAGCGTCCCCTCGTCGGAGGAGATGGCCTGCTCGCGGGACTCGAGATCCTCCAGCACGTGCGCCTTGAAGCGCTTCAACTTCCGGTCCTGCTCGCGGATCACCACGCCTCCCCCCACCGTGACGACCGGAGACTGGAGCCGCACGACGAAACGGTCCCGCGCGTCCACCACCACCTCGTCGCGCAGGCGGAACTGGGCGAACCCGGACTCCCCCGGGCCGATCTTCTTCCGGTCCAGAAGCGCCACCGTCCCCATGACCTCGCTGGTCCCCACGTGGAAACGGATGGGGGCCCCGTCCTTGAGAACGTGCTGGGCCCCGGGCAGGAGCATCAGCCTCCCGTCCACCAGCCTCGTCGGCTTGAAGTACCCCGGCTGGCCCAGCACCATGCCCCGGTGCACCTCCCTGTGGTTCAGCTCGGAAAGGTTCAGGGCCACGCAATCCCCCGCCATGGCCTGCCGGGCCTGCTTCTTGAAGACCTGCAGGCCCCGCACCCGCGTCTCCTTCCCCACCGGCAGGAGCTCCACCTTCTCGTCCAGGTTCACGGCGCCCGTGAGCGGCATCCCCGTGGCCACGGTGCCCAGGCCCTTGACGGTGAACACGCGTTCCACCGGCATGCGAAAGACCCCCCGCGTCCCCCGCGGCTCGATCGTGGACACCACCTCCTGGAGCGCGTACCAGAACGCCTCGTACCCCTCCCCCGTCTCGGAGGAGACCGGAATGACCGGGGCGTCCTTCAGGAACGTCCCCTGCAGGAACTCCTTCACGTCCTCCAGCGCGAGCTCGCGGATCTCCCCGTCCACCATGTCGATCTTCGTCAACGCGACCAGCCCCTTGGTCAGCCCCAGCAGTTCCACGATCTGGATGTGCTCCCGCGTCTGCGGCATCACCCCGTCGTCCGCGGCGACGACCAGCAGGATCAAATCGATGGCGCTGACCCCGGCCACCATGTTCCGGATGAACTTCTCGTGGCCGGGAACGTCCACGATGCCGATGCGAAGGTCTCCGCCGAGCATGCAGGAGCCGAATCCGAGGTCGATGGACATGCCCCGCTTCTTCTCCTCGGGAAGCCGGTCCGTGTCGCAACCGCTGAAGAGCTTCACCAGGCGCGTCTTGCCGTGATCGATGTGGCCCGCGGTGCCCAGGGTGATGTTGATGTGCTCGGCGGACATGCGTCGGTTACCCTTGGGAGCCC
>CAZDSO010000158.1:0-11538 GCA_964508045.1 uncultured Planctomycetia bacterium
TGTGGGAGGCGTGTGTCCCGGGCCGCGCGGACACCCGGCCCGGGACCACGGCGATTTGCCTTCTGTTTCGTCTGTTTCATGGTTCGTGACCGGTCACCCGGTTCCCGTCCGTGCGGTGGGTTGCATCAATGCGGCGCCGGCAAAGCACGGCCAACACGGGTCACAGGTGACGTCAGGTTACAGACAAAGCGAAATACTCTGAGGACCTGGAATTCGAGGTCCACCCTGGGGTATTTCCATGAAGGGGCGCTACGAAAAGGAAGGGAGGACCACGACTTATTTGCAGCGCGAAACGCTCCTCTTGCAAGAGCGTTGGAATCCGGGAGGTTTTCTGGTATACTTGATTATTATTGATGGTCGCTTTCCTCCCCGGAGGCGGCCGGTGAAAGACGCGAGACGTTTTTCACGACGACGACGATTCGATCACGACACCGAACGGAATCATGAACGCGCCCGCCCCATCGGAATGCTCCCCGCTGCTTCGCGTCCTGCTCAGTCCCCCCGACCACTTCGACCTCTACCCCAACAACGAAATCGCCAAGAACCACCTCCGGCGCGGGAAGCGCGCCGACCGCGACGCCGCCGCGAAGGAACACGAACGCCTCGCCGAGACCCTCGCCGCGGCGGGATGCGAGGTCCTCCAGGCCGAACCGCGCCCCGGCCTCCCCTACCAGGTCTTCACGCGCGACCTCGGCGTCGCGCTGCCCGGGCGCCTCTGGTTCGGGAACTTCGTCCACGCGGTGCGCCGCGGGGAGATCGACGCCGCGGGCGAGGCCCTCGACGGGTCCGGCCCCCCCCGCACGCAGCTGGACCCCGGCGGTCCCGCCTGTTTCGAGGGGGGCGACGCCGTCTTCCTGGGCGACGGCGCCGTCGCGGTGGGCCTGGGCGCCCGCACCAACCGCGCGGGGCTCGAGGCCTTCCGGGCCGTCGCGGAGGACGAAGGCCTCCACGTCGTTCCCGTCCCCTTCGCGGAGCGCTTCCTCCACCTGGACATGATCTTCAGCGTCGTGGCCGAGCGGCTGGCGGTGGCCTGCCTGGACGCGCTGCCCGAGCGCTTCCGAGCCTGGCTTCGGAAACGCGATTTCGACGTGATCGAGGCGCCCCTCGAGGGGGCCTTCGAGATGCACTGCAACCTTCTCGCCCTGGGGGGCGGCCTCGTGGTCTCCCCGGCCTCGAACCGGAGGGTCAACCGATCCCTCCGGGCGCGGGGCCTGGAGGTCCTGGAGCTCCCCCTGGAAGCGCTGATGATGGGCGGAGGGGGACCTCGCTGTCTGAGCTTCCCCGTGCTTCGCGGCTTCCCGCCGCCGCATACTTTGCAGAAAGGCGAGACGATCCCATGAAGATCCTCGACCCGTTGTCCGGAACCTGGCAGGAACAGATGAAACAATCCGTGCGCACCGTCGACGCGCTGCGCGAATGGATCCACGTCTCGGAGGAGGAGGAGGAGGGCATCCGCGCCGTCGAAGGCAAGTACACCTGGCGCATCCCCCCCTACTACGCCTCCCTCATGGATCCGATCGACCCGGCCTGCCCGATCCGGCTGCAGGCCATCCCGAGCCCCCGGGAGATGAAGCCGCATCCCGACGCGTCCCTCGACCCCGTCGAGGACAAGGAAAACCTCAAGACGCGCCGCGTCGTCCACAAGTACCCCGACCGCGTGGTGGTCCTTTGCACGGACGCCTGTCCCATGTACTGCCGCCACTGCACGCGCAAGGAGCACACGACCGACGCCGACGGGACCTATTTCGGCGAGGACACCCAGGGGTGGGAGGACGACTTCACCTACATCGAGAAGACGCCGGCCATCCGGGACGTCCTCCTCACCGGCGGCGACCCGCTCTCCCTGCCCGACAGGAAGATCGAGAGCATCCTCCGCCGCCTCCGGTCCATTCCCCACGTGGAGGTGATCCGGATCGGCAGCCGCTTTCCCGTGGTGCTGCCCCAGCGGATCACGCCGGCACTCTGCGCGATCCTGGAAGCCCACCATCCCGTCTGGTTCATGACCCACTTCAACCACCCCAAGGAGATCACGGAAGCCTCGGCCGAGGCCTGCGACCGCCTCCTCCGCCACGGGATGCCGGTCCAGAACCAGTCGGTCCTGCTCAAGGGGATCAACGACGACCTGGAAACGATGCGGGCACTGGTGACGGGGCTCCTCGCCATCCGGGTCCGGCCCTACTACCTGTACCAGTGCGACAACGTGGTGGGCGTCGACCACTTCACCACGCCGCTCGAGAAGGGGCGGGCGATCATGGACGGGCTCCTGGGGCACACCTCGGGCTTCGCCGTGCCCCAGTACCTGCTCACCACGCCGCTGGGCAAGATCCCGCTGTGGCAGGACAAGCTCCACGAGCAGCAGGACGCCCGCGTCGTGGAAAACTACGACGGCGATCGCATGGAGGTCGACCACCTCCTGCCCCGCGGCTGACGGCGGAGCAGCGTTGCCGGGCCGCGGGCTTCCCCCCCCTGGCGCGGCGTGCTATCCTGTTCCTCTTTTCCGCCGAAGGCCATGCGAGGTGCCCCATGGACGAGAAGAGGAAACGCCTGCTCTCCGACGTCACGGCCAAGCCCCGGCTCGGCGAGGATCCCCGGGATTTCCTGCCGAAGGCGGCCCGGTCCGGGTTCCAGCTGGGCTCGCTCGGCGAGACGATCGGCGTGTGGAAGGCGATGCTCGAGGACCCGGACGCGGTGGTCTACCTGGGTCTCGCCGGCGCGGTCGTGCCGGCGGGTTTCGGGCCGCTTCTGGGCGAGTGCCTCCGCCACAACATGGTGGACGTCGTCGTCTCGACCGGCGCGCAGGTCTACCACGACCTCTACGAGGCCGTGCAGGGCGATCACTTCAAGCTGAAGCCGGGCGTCACCGACCACGAGCTGAACGTGATGAACGTCGACCGCATCTACGACGTGGTGGCCGACGACATCGACTACCAGGACTTCGACGAGCGCATCGCGGAGCGGCTCGACGGCTTTCCGCCCTCGAGGGACTACATCACGCCTGTGTTCCTGGAGACGCTGGTGCGCTCCTTCGAGAACGAGCTCCGGGGCCGGGATTCGATGGTCGTCTCGGCGCTGGATGCGCGCGTGCCGATCTTCATGCCGACGCTCTTCGACGCCTCGACCTCGTTCGCGCTGGTGCTGAGGCGCCACCGGGACGGCGCGACGCCGGTGAACGTGGACTTCACCGAGGATCTCTACCAGCAGTACCGGATCTTCCGGGAAGCGAGGAAGACGGGAGGGATCTACATCGGCGGGGGCGTGCCCAAGAACCACATCCAGCAGCTCCATCCGCTGGTGCAGGTGGTGGAGGGGATCTACGGGCACCAGGAGGATTCGGGGCACGACTACGGCATCCAGTTCACGGCGGACCAGCCGGTGTGGGGGGGATTGTCGGGCTGCACGATGGAGGAGAGCGAGTCGTGGGGCAAGTACCACGGCAGCTCGATGCGGGCCGTGTGCTACGGCGACGCGACGATCAACTTCTACCTCGCGGCGTGCACGGTCTTCAAGGAAATGGAAGGAACGCTCGCGAAACGAAAGCCCCGCCGGCTGATGGAGCGCCTGCCGGGGGTCTAGCGGCCCGTAGAAAAACCCGATCGACGGCGATCGGCGCAATCGCCCATGGCTCCGTGGCTCACGACGAACGCCGGCCCGCCCCCCGCCAGTCTCCGACACGCCGATGGGGGATGGGGGATGAGAAATTCAGGCATTGAGGAATTGCGAATTCAGTGCTTGGGGATATGGATTGTAGATTTTCGATTTTGGATTGTGGGCCGGAAGCAGGGACTTTTTCGCAGCCTCTCAGTCCTCGGGCGCAGGCCCTCCCGCCGAGATCGCTCTCAGCTCCCTCAGCACCGCGCAGTACGCCGCGACGAGGTCGTGCGGGTAGTTCAGCGCGGCGGCCTTCTTCTTCAAGTCCTGGACCGCCTGGCGGTACCGGTCCGCGAGGTAGGCGAGTCCGTCGGCGTGTTCCTGCAGGTTCGTTTCGCTCATGAGGTCTTCCTTTCTTCCGCATGCGGACGTCTCGAATCCGGCATCCCGGCGCATCCCCCCTCCGGCACGCGCCACAGCGCGTCCAAAAACCAGCCCCGGCCGTCGGTGAACGACGCGACCGGCTCGAAGCCGGCCTCCCGCGCCAGCGCGCCGATCCCCTTCTCCGTGAACTTGAAGGAGGATTCCGTGTGGACGGCCTCCCACGGCTCGAAGACGACGTCGCCGTCCAGCGCGTCGACGCGCACCGTCTGCTCCGCGAGGCTGACGAGGAAGCTCTGCACCGCCCCGGCGAGCGGGTTCCACGTGGCGTAGAAGCGGAAGAGCTCCCGGTCGAAGTGCGCCCCCAGCTCGCGGTTCATGCGCCGGAGCAGGTTCAGGTTGAACTCGGCGGTGACGCCCTCGGGGTCGTCGTACGCCGCGACCATCACGTCCACGTCCTTTCGCAAATCGAAGCCGGCGAGGAAGAGATCGCCCGCGTTCAGCGTGCGGCGGAGATCCGAGAGCAGCCGGCGGGCCTCCTCGGGCGGGAAGTTGCCGAGGCTCGAGCCCAGGAAGAGAACCACGTTCCGCCGGTCGTCCCGCCCGGCGAGCCAGGCGAGCCCCCGCCCGTAGTCCGCTTGCAGCCCCTCCACCTCGAGGTCCGGGAACGCGACCGCGCACGCCTCGAGAAGACCCCGCAGGGCGCTTCCGGAACAGTCCAGGGGGACGTAGCGCAGCTCCGCCCCCCGATCGAGCATGCGCTCGATCAGGATCCTCGTCTTCGCCCCGTCTCCCGCGCCGAGTTCCACGAGGCGGAAGGGCGTTTTGCCGATCCTCTTCGCCAGGGACGCGCCGTGCGTTTCGAGGATCTCCGCCTCGCACCGCGTCGGGTAGTACGCGGGGAGGTCCATGATCTCCCGGAACAGCCGGCTTCCCCGATCGTCGTAGAGATACCGGCAGGGAAGCGTCTTCGGCGCGGTTCCCAGGCCGCGCCGGACGTCGTTCGCAAAGGCGCGGGCCGCGCCCGCCCCGTCGCGCTCCGCGGGCGCGAGAAGGGTCACCCTGGGTTCGTCTTCCGTCGTCGTCATGCTTCGCTTCCTTTCGTCTCGGGTCGTTCTCAGCGGCAGGGGAAGAAATGCACCACGCGTCTCGACGTCTCGATCGTCTCCCGGAACGCCTCCAGCGTCCGGTCGACGTCCTCCTCCGTCGTTCCGGCGCCCAGGGAGAACCGGAGCGCCCCGTGGGCGGCCTCCCTCGAAAGGCCCAGGGCCAGAAGCGCCCCGGAGGGGCCGGCGTGGCTCGACCGGCAGGCCGACCCGGCGGAGAGATAGACGCCCCGCCGGCTCATCTCCAGGACCACCGACTCGCCGCGGAATCCCGGCAGGCTCACGTTCAGCGTGTTCGAAAGCCTCTCCAGGGAGGGTCCGTTCAGCGTCGCGCCGGGCACGGCCTCGGCGATCCCCGCCTGCAGCCGGTCCCGCAGCGCCCCGATCCGCTTCCGGTCCGCGAGCAACGAAGGCACGCGCGCGGCCGCCGCGCCGAAGCCGGCGATGCCGACCAGGTTCTCGGTCCCGCCCCGGAGGCCGCCCTCGTGCCCGCCGCCGTCCACCAGGGGCTCGATCTCCACCCCGCGCCGGACGTAGAGCGCCCCCGCCCCCTTGGGCCCGTAGATCTTGTGGGCCGAGACCGACACCAGGTCGGCCCCCAGCGAGGCGACGTCGAGCGGGATCTTCCCCAGCGCCTGCACCGCGTCGGTGTGGAACAGCGCGCCCGCCTCGCGGGCGATCTCTGCCAGCGCGCTAACGGGCTGGAGCGACCCCGTCTCGTTGTTGGCCGCCATGACCGAGACGAGAAAGACGTCCTCGCCGAGGGCCTTTCTCAGGTCGTCCGGGTCCACGCGCCCGGTCCCGTCCACCGGCAGGACGGTGAGGCGGGTCCCGTGCCGCTCGAGGCGCCGGGACGCGTTGAGCACGGCGGGATGCTCGACGGCCGTGGTGATCAGGCGGTTCTTGCCCGCGGGGCGGGCGAGGGCCGCGCCTTTCAGGGCGAGGTTCGCGGCCTCGGACCCGCTTCCGGTGAACACGATGCGCCGGGCGGTGCAGTTCAGGACCTGGGCGAGGGCGCGGCGGGCCGCGTCCAGCACCTTCGAGGCCTCCCGCCCGGGCGCATGGATGCTCGAGGGATTCCCGTACGTTTCCAGGGCGGCTTCCATGGCCTCGCGCACGTCGGGGGCCAGGGGGGTGGTCGCGTTGTGGTCCAGGTAGATCTCTTTGGCCGGGCCGGCGGGGCGGTCCTCGAAGGCGCCCGCCTTCATCTCCTCGGGGAGGACGAGCGCGGCGGGAGCCTTCCCGTCCGCCTTGCTCACCTCGCACAGAAGCGCCTTGTAGACGGGGAAGCCGGAGATGGGGTCGAACTGCTCGAGGTCGGTCAGGGCGTTGACGTTCCGTAAACGCCACGCCTCGGGTCCCACGGGGCTTCCGCCGGCGTGGTTGGCCTCGATGCAGCCCTTCGCGATGTCGGGGGTGACGCGGGCCCGCATGGTGATCGAGGCCCTCGGTGTGGCGATGCGGACGAGGTCGCCCTCTTCGATGCCCCGCGCGCGGGCGTCGGCGTCGTTGAGGGTGACGACGGGCTCGGGCTGTTCCCGCGCCAGCGCCGGGACCCCCCGGTGCTGCGTGTGGAAGGCATTCCGCGTGCGCGCGCCGGAGTTGAACACGAGAGGGTAGCGTTCGAGAAGGCCGGGGGAGGCGGTGGGCCCCTCGGCGGGTTCGGAGAAGACGGGAAGCGGATCGTAGCCGAACTCCTCAAGGACGGTGGAGGCGATCTCGAACTTCCCCGACGGCGTGGGGAAGCCCGGCTTCCCGTCGGGGCGGAGCAGCCCCTTCTCCCACTTGCGGTAGGCCATCATCTTCGCGGGGATCGCGACGGTGCCGCCGGCTTCGCGGACCGCTTCGAGGGTGAAGCCCGAGCCGGCGAGGACGTGCCGGAGCAGCGCCTCCGCCGACTGGGGATAGCGGTCTCCGTACCCCAGGCGCCGCGCGAGCTCGGCCATGATGAAGAAATCGTTGCGCGCCTCGCCGAGGGGTTCGATCACCTTTTCGCGGAGGCGGAAGACGGGCCCGTAGACCATGTAGGAATCGATCTCGAAGGCGGTCGCGGCGGGAAGCACGAAGTCGGCGAAGGCGGCATCGGCGGTGAGCTGGCGGTCGATGCACACGAGGAGGTCGAGGGAGGCGAGCGTCTCCTTCCAGCGCGCGGGGTCGGGCCACGAGGTGGTGATGGAGGCCCCCTGCACGATGAGGGCGCGGACGGGGTAGGGGCGCCCCTCGAGGACGGCGTCGGGAAGCCCGATGGCGTTGGCCTCGTCGCGGTAGTGGACGTAGACGGGGAACCGGTCACGACCGATCCGGACGTTCCCGCCGGGATTGGCGACGTGGCCCTCGCGGTTGAGGGGGAAGTCGTTTCCGTTCATCCGGAAACACCGCCCCCCCGGCACGTCCAGCTGCCCGGCCAGGGCCCAGGCGGTGAGGGCCGCGCGGATGGCCTGCACGCCGCTTGGGCTGTACTCCAGCCCCGTGTACATGAGCTGCGAGGCGCCGCGGGCGCGGGCGAGGCGCCGGGCGAGATCCCGCACCGTCCCGGCGGGAACCGTGGTGAGGCGCTCCACCTCCTCGGGGCGGAAGTGGCCGGCGTAGCGGGCGAAGTCGTCGAAGCCGCGCGTCCAGTCGCGCGCGAAGGCCTCGTCGAACAGCTCCTCCTCGATGAGGACGTGGCTCAGCCCGAGCGCCAGCGCGCCGTCGGTGCCGGGCCGGATGGGGATCCAGTCGGCGTCCGCGAGCCTGGCCGTCTCCGTGCGGCGGGGGTCGACGACCACCACCTCGGCGCCGCGACGGCGCGCGTCGAGGATGCGGCCGAGGTCCACGGGCGGAAGGTCCGTGGCCGGGTTGGTGCCCCACACGACGACGAGTTCGGCATGCTCGATGTCGTTGAACAGGTCGACGAGCATCTTCCCCGTCGTGACGTGCGGGGCGATCATGCCGTAGGCCACGTAGCAAAGCGCGCCCACGCCCATCGTGTTGGGGGATCCGAAGGGGAACAGGACGCTGCTCGCCGAGGAGACGGCCACGCCCCGGGGCTGGAACACGTCGCAAAGCGACCGCTCGAAGCTCCCCACGCCCGTGTAGACGGCCGCCGCCTCGGGGCCGTGCGCTTCCTTCAGCGCCTCGAGGCGCTGCACGATCTCCTCGAAGGCCTCGTCCCACGAGACGCGCTCGAAATCCAGGCTTCCCTTCTTCCCCTTCCGGCGGAGGGGGTGGAGGACGCGGTGCGGCGCGTAGACGATCTCGGGGGCGTGCTCGCCGAGCTTGCAGAGGTGCCCCATGGGCGTGCCCGTCTCCGGACGCACCGAGACCAGGCGGCCGCGCGCGTCGAGGGAAGCCACGATCCAGCAACCGGCGCTGCACACGCCACAGAGGCAGCGCTTCTCGGTCATGGGGCCTTCGGGGGTCATGGGGATCCCTTGTCGTGGTGACCGCCCGTTGGTCAGGGAGAGAAGGGCGGGTGCGAAAGGCGTTCCTCAAGGGGAAAAACCCGGGATTTCATTTCCTATTATTTTAGTGGAAAACCCCTCAAAAACAAGGTGGAGTGCTGCAAATAGGTCTGCGACTCGGTAACGCTGATGCGCCACTCCGACTTCGTCTACGTGGCTCACGACGAACGTCGGCTCGCGTTGCTGCGCCACTCCGCTTGCGCTACGTGGCTCACGACGAACGTCAGCCCGCCCCCCGGACCGCGGACATCCTGTCCGCACCTGCGCGTCCCGCCAATCCGCGGCTTTTCTCTCGCCAAAACGCAAACGGATCCGGGGTTTTTCTGACGCCACACCCGCAGGCCGCAATCCGACACCGGCAGACGTTCCTGCGGCTGAAATCTCCAATCCCGAATCGATGGCAACCGAAAACCGGCCACAGCGCGAATGACTCGGGTCGCGGGTGAAAGGGGGGGCCCGGCTTCCCCCTGCAGGAACGACGCCTGGCGGAGCGGCCGTCTCAGCGGGATTTCCAGGCGGAAGCGGGCCAGCCGCGGAGGAACTTGAGGATCGTCTCCGCGCCCCGGCGGGAGCGGCGGAAGAGGTCGTCGTTCACCGCCTCGAAGGGGCGTCCCTCGAAGACCAGGGCGCCCGCGAGCTCGTGGACGTCGTCGTCGTGGAGGAAGCCTTCGCGTCCCGCCGCGACGATCTCCGCGGCGAGCTTGGAGCGCATGTCGCTGATCTCGAGGATCTGCGAGCCCGGCTCGGCGTCGGCGTTCCAGTAGATGATCTTGGGGTAGCCCTCCACGCCGGCGGTGAGTCGGAAGGCGCAGTCGAGGCCCTTGAGCAGGGCGACCAGGCCCTCGACGCGGTCGACGTCGCCTCGGCGCTCCCGCACCGTGCGGGTGTCGGCGAAGTGGGAGAACTGGAGATCGCAGGTGTCGCGCCCGGAGCCCTGGGCGAGGAAGATCTCCTGGACCTCCTCGCAGACGGGCATCCTCTCGGTCATGTAGAAGATCCGGGTGCCGCCCTGGGGGTCGTATCCGGCCAGCACCTGGGAGTTGCCGAAGATGCCCTTCACCTCCTCGGGCATGCCCTCGAAGGTGACGTACTTGAGGACTTCCTTCAGGGTGTCCTGGTCGTCGATGGCGCGGGTGGCGCCGTCTTCGCCCTTGCAGGCGCCGCGGACGAACGCCTCGGTGGTGAAGCCGAAGCGGCCCCGCAGGAAGTCGTCCACGTGGAGTCGCTTGAGATCGGTGATGACGTCGAAGGCGGTCTCGGCGAGTTCACGGAGTCCGACGAAGGCGTCGGGGGTCCGGCCGAGCGATTTCTTCTCGGCGTCGTAGCGGGCGGCGATGGCTTTTTCGGTCCGGTCGATGAACTCGTCGCCGATGCTGGAGGTTCCCGTCTGGCCCATGAAGAGGAAGATCCCCTGCTCCTCGACGATGTCGGGCCGGAGGACCGTCCGGATCTTTTCCGGCGTGTAGAAGATCATCCACTCGGGGTTCCAGTACCGGGCCTCGTCGCAGAGCATGAGCCCGGAGTGGAAATTCAACCGCATGGCATTGATCGACGTCATGATCCGCGTTCCTCCACGCTTCGGTTTCGACACCCCGCCGTCCTTCGGCGGGCGGTCCGTCGCCTTCGCTTCCTTTCCGCCCCGGTCCATCACGTCCCCTGGCCGTCCCGGGCCTCGCGGACGCGCCGGGCGCACAGCGGCGCCTCCTTCTTCTTGTAGCCTCGAAGCAGGAACTGCAGGGCGAGGGCGTCGGAGGCCTGGTCGAACATCTCGCCCTCGGCCTGGTCGAGCGGCGCCTCCTGGAAGACGATCTTCTCCAGGAGCGCCACCGCCGTCTCCCGCTCGAGCATCTCGCCCATCGAGGCCCGCACCACCTCGCCGGCCAGCCGGGCCCGCTCGTCGAAGATCTCGCGGTAGCGCCTGCCGGGCTCGGCGTCGGCGTCCAGCAGGGCGAGGTGGAGGGTGCCGGCCGTCTCCTTGAAGTGGTCCACGCCGAGGACCGAGGAGCGCAGGAGCTCGTACACGCCCTCGGCGGGGGGATAGCCGGCCTTTCGCATCATCATGGTCTTGGCGTTGAAGTCGAGCCCCAGGGAGAGTCCCGAGGCGTACTTGCCCGTGCCGATGCAGTCGAACCCCTCGTGGACGTAGCCGCAGATGGCGTTCTCGGGGGAGAGGTAGAAGGCGGTGACGCCGTAGAGGGGATCGAAGCCGAACACGGCGGCGCGCGCGTCGAACACGGAGGTCAGGAGGCGGTCCCGCTTGCTTCCCTTGGCCTGGGCGCGGGCGGCTTCCTTCACGGTCTCGTTGCCCAGGGGGATCTTCTCGCCGTTCTTCTCGTAATAGCCCCGGTGGAGGTCGGCCGACTCGAACCCGAACCAGAAGCGCAGTTTCTGGTCGATGCGCCGCCGCACGGCGCGCTGGAGCGCCTCGAAGACCACGCGGGCGACCTCCCTCACGCCCTCGGGTTTTTCGCCCTTCGCGTGGCGGGAGGCCATGTCGGCGCGGGTCTCGCCGAGCAGTTCCTGGTGGACCGAGGGGTAGCCCACGGTGCCGAGGACGACCTCCATGTTCCAGGCGGAGGCCATCTCGTCGGTGAGCAGCCGGTGGAGGTTGTCGCCGTGGTTGCGGCGCCGGAAGAAGATGTTCCAGAAGCCCTCGTCGGCGACGATGCCGCCGGACGTTTTCGAGAAGCGGAGCAGGTTGACCAGGGCCATGGCGTCTTCCTTTCTGTCTGGACGAAGGAGCCATGCATACCAAAGGGAGGCGCGAAGGGCAAGGGCGGCCCGGCGGAGTGCAAGGGGAAGGTTGTGGGAGTTTCGGCGACGGCTGCAGTATTTCGCTTTGTCTGGTACCCGTCACCTGTGACCCGTGTTGGCCGTGCTTTGCCGCCACCGCATTGATGCAACCCACAGCACGGACAGGAACCGGGTGACCGGTCATGAACCATGAAACAGACGAAACAGAGAGCGAATCGCCGTGGTCCCGGGCCGGGTGTCCGCGTGGCCCGGAACACACGCCTCCC
>CAZDSO010000159.1:0-11331 GCA_964508045.1 uncultured Planctomycetia bacterium
ACCCTACGTAGCCCTTGCAAGAGCCGATCGGCGTAGTACGGGCTGGCGAGCCATGATTTGGGCTCGGGGGGACCCTCGCCCTCCAAGGCGGTCATCGATTCGTATTTCCAAAAAGATTCGGAACAGGAAGAATGTAGTATAGAGGAATCGACGAATTCCGAATTGAGGGGTTTTGGGGGTTCGATTTTCGGTTTCGACGGGTGCCGCGGCCGGGAGCGCGGGCGTCCCGCCCGCAGCACTTCAGCGATGAGAAACGCAGCTTTTCTTCAGCGTTTGCATCGGCCCCGGCGTATCACGTTCTCGGCGAAGCGGCAGTTCACGAAGGTGCAAGCGCCCTCCCTTGAGAGGAGATAGTCCGCCTCGTTGCCACAGATCGACGAATCGAACAGGGCGATGTCCGAGGATCCGTGGATGGAAAACAGCGGGTAGTCCGTGTTCTCGCCCTCGCATCCGGCCCTGTTTCCACGGATCTCGCAGGCTTGAAAGACGACGCCATCACAACGACGGATCGAGACCAGCTCGTACTGCCTGCTGTTCAGAAGACGGGCTTTGAGAAACCGGATTCCGGAGGAATCGGAAAGATCGAGTAATCGGTACGTGCAATCCCGGATGATCGAGTTCGCGAACGTGACGGACGTCGAGTCCCGAACGGTCAACCCTTCGTATCCGGAGCCGTGAAGAACGACGTTTCGTATCGAGACGTCCTCGCATCGCGTGAACGACAGGACGCCCCCCCCGCAGGTTCCATCGCCCTTCGTGTGTCCAAAGACGATATTTCCGATGGAGATGCTCTTGCAATCCTTGAAAGTCATGACGTTCGCGTAGCGGGGCGATACGAGCACTTCCGCCGGCTCGTCGCCTTCCGTTCTCAGGGAAAGACCGTCGGCCATGTAGACGATGATCTGGTCACCGTCGTGGACGTCCTCCCACCTCACATGCAGATGCCTCGAGCGGGGTAAGCCGCTGATTACGTAGGTGCAGGGATCGAGGATGACCTCCCGCTTGGGACCGATCGCCTGGACAAATTCTTCCGCGGTGTGCACGTGGAAGACCGGCCTGGCTTCGCTTGATGCGCAGCCCAAAGCAGGCGGAAGCAGCACAAAAACCAGGGCAGCAGGCAGAAGGCGGCGCGCCATTTTCTATCTCCCAAACCCCGCTGCAGCGCGAAGGGCTCGATCGGCAACCCGGGGTCGCCTCGTTCACCGCGACGTCTCGGCAAGCATGCGCTTCACCACGCCGATCATGCGAAGGGAGGCGTCCGTCAGGTCGCTCCGGGGATGCTTCTTCACAACCTCGCGGTAGCGGCGGAGGGATTCGCGAAGCATCTCGTCCCGGCTCGTCGTGAAGACGGAAAAGCGGTTCAGCGAGACGGACTTCATGAAGGCGGTGCCGGCGGAGTACAAAGCCTTGGGGCGGAGCGGGCTGTCCGGGTGCGCCGCCGCCAGCCGGTCGAAGTAGGCCGCCGCCTGCAGGTAGTTGTTGTGGGCCTCGAAGTACGAGGGATTGCGGAACGCGTGGCTGCGGCCCAGGCAGTTCACCTCGTAGGCGAAGTAGTTCACCCGGTTTCCCTCCCAGATGGGATTGTAGAGGGAGAGGAGCCGGTGGTAGAAGTAGCGGCCCAGCTCGTACAGGGCCTCGTCTCCGCTTCCCGTCTCCCCGTCCTGCCGCCCGGCTTCCGGAAGGAGGACCGTCTTCAGATCCTCGAGGCGCTTCAGGGCATCTTCGCGGAAACGGCTCCCCGGATAATCGAGCACGAAGGCCTCGAGCCTCGCCCTGGCCTCGCCGAAGGCCGACCGGCGAAGCGCCCGGATGCCCAGCGTCAGGGACGCCATTTCCCGGATCCGCGCCGGCGCGTCCTTCGACGCCAGCGCCGTGAGGTCCGCCTCCGAGGCCATCGCGTCCACCACCCAGACGGCCCGCAACGGGCCCTTCCACCGGAATTCACCGTCGGGAAGCCGGGCCGAGCGCATGAGCCAGACGGCCGCCTCCCGGTACCGGCCCAACTTCTCCAGGGCGCGGCCGAGACGGTAGGCCGCGTCGTCGGAACCCGGGTGTCCGGGATGGCGCCGCAGGAACTCCGGCCAGGCCTGGACCTCCTCGGCGGGGTTCTCGATCTCGAGATAGGAAGGCGGGGCGAAGTAGGGATGCCCGGCCGTGAGGGAGTACCTCGCCAGGGGCGCGTAGGCGCCCTCGGGGTAGTCGGCGAGGACCTCCTCGTACCGCCTGGCCAGAAAGAGGGATTTCTCGCGGAGCTCGCTGTCCGGGAAACGGGCGGCCAGCTCCTCGAATTCGCCGCACAGGAACATCTCCCAGTCCTGCATGCCCCGCGTGTCGCGCGCCGAAGGCGCCAGGGACCGCCAGGCCCGCCGGCATACGTCGGCGAGCCACGGATCCGCGCGGAGCGCCTTCTTCTTTTCCGCCGCAATGAGGAAGTACCGGACGGATCCTTCCATGTCCCCCGTGTCCAGCGCCGTGCGGCCCGCCTCCAGGGCATGGTTCCATCCCCCGTAGAGAGGCGCCATTTCCTGCTTCAGAAGAGCGATGCGGAACTGCGCCTCGGGGTGGGGGTTCTCGCACGTGAACAGCGCCTTGTAGGCTTCCTCGCCGCCCTTCCTCAGGGCCTCCGTCGCCCGGGCCCGGACCTCCCATTCGGGATGGGACAGAAGGCCAATCCATTCCTGCGGGGTCCTGTCGAAATCGCCGTCTTCTCCGCCGGCCGCGGCGACCCCGAGAATCGCGCCCAGACTCAACGCCGTGCCCCAGACGATCCAACGGATGACTCCCCGCATGATCTCCCCTTTCCGTGGTCTCTTCCGCCTCGAGGCGGCCTCCTCCGATCGGGGGCCGTGCAACGGCCTCCAGGAGTTTCATCGGCCTTTCCCGGGGGGAACTTGAGCGGTTTGGCCCCCCCCTATCGGCCCCTCGCCCGCCGCCATTCGGCCATGACCCGTTTCACGAAGTGGCGGGTTTCCGCGAATCCGGCCCGGCGGATCACCTCGGGACCGGGCGCCCCGGGATGCTTCTTCCGCCACCGCCGGACGTTCGCCGGACCCGCGTTGTATGCCCCCAGCGCGAGATGATCGTCGCCGAAATCCTCCCGCATCTGGGCGAGATAGAAGGTTCCGATCCGGATATTGACGTCGGGATCGAAGAGATCGCGACGCGAAGGGGAGGGAAGGCCGAGCTTCTCCGCGACGGCCGCGGCCGTGCCGGGCATGATCTGCATCAGGCCGACGGCTCCCGCAGGGGATACGGCTCCGGGCCGGCCGCCGCTCTCGGCGTGGATCACGGCTCTCACGAGGTCCGGATCCAGGCCGTGCGTCCGGGCATGGCGTTCCACGAGGGAGGGGGTGGATTCGACAGGCGTTGGAGAGCGCGAGAGGAACCAGAAGGCGGTCCCCAGGAACGTCGCAAGGACGGCCAGCGCGAGAAGCGACGTCCGCCTCGCCGGTTCTTCGATCGCCTTCATGCGATGCCACCTCGTTGAAACCCTGCGCCTTGCAATGCCCTTTTCGCCTCGCAGGTTCAGGCCCACTTCCGCAGCCTTCCGCTGCGGCCTCTCTCGGTCATCTGCTCCTGGAACAGGCGCTTGGAGAAGAGGACGAGGGGGATGAGCGCCCCGGCCGCCAGGCAGCTGTTGACGGCCACGCCCTCGCGAACGGAACCCTGCAGGAAGAGGAACTCCAGGGCCACGCCGAGAACGATGCCCGCAAGCCCGCCCGACAGCGGCGCGAGCCAGAGGGAATACTGGTTCAGCAGGCACTGGTGAAGAACCCACACGGACAGGGACACCAGGTAGACGAGAGCCAGCACGCCTCCGCCCAGGCCGATCCACAGGGGATCGGGAAGCGAGGGAAGCGACAGCTTCGCCAGGAAGAAGAGGAAAAGCGCTCCCGCCAGGCAGGGGGCGGCGAGGTAGAAGCCGAAATGTCTGCGGATGCTCCTCATGACCGATCCTCCAAAACCCGCCTTCGATCCGCTGGCCGCCGGCCGGCGCCCGGCCGCCGGGCTCCGGTCCGGCCGCATTCTCCTATCGGCGGATCCGGAACCGGACTTGGGGAGATTCCGGGCTCCAGGCACGAGCCGGCGCTCGTCGCGGAATGCGGAGGGATGACAGATTCCAGCCGCGCACTTGTAGGGACGGACGCTAGTCCGTCCGCAGCACCCCGGCGCAATGCTTGCGCGGACCGCCGGCTTCCAGCCGCCAGATTCCAGCCGCGCACTTGTAGGGACGGACGCTAGTCCGTCCGCACTCGCCCACAGCGACGTGATACCGCGGTTTTCGACACGAAGACAGTAGAGTAGGAGAGGGCCTGGACCTAATTCCGGGCTCCTCTCCCCTCCTCGAACCGGACGTGCGGATTTCCCGCATCCGGCTCTCCCAGCGACCTGCACCAGGGGCTGCGAAGAGCACGGGTTCCTCTACAGCGGTTTCAGTCCTAGGTCGGCCAGGTGCCTGTAGTACGTGGTTCCTTCCGGAAGTTTGTACGGGCGCTGGCTCTTTCTCTTCATAAACAAGGTCAGCCTTTGTCGTACGTAGTGGTTGATGTCCCGGAACGCTTTCCTGGGGTATCACCCCTCCTTGCGGCGTACCGCTCTTGCTTCTACCTATCTTCGGAGGCCCTTTCTTGCTCTCCTCCAGTATCGGGGCCTTCATCCACAGTCGCACCAGCCGGAGTGTGGATCGGTCCGCTATCCTCATCTTCAGGCAGGCCATGAGTTTGTCGTGCGGGATCGAGTCGAAGTATCCCTTGAGGTCCGCGTCGTATACCTCCCGACGTCCTTCTTTGATGTGCTTCCGGACTTCGCTCAGTGCCTGGTGTGCCGATCTTTCCGGGCGGAATCCGTACGAACAGTCCAGGAAGTCCGCTTCAAAGATTGGTTCCAGGATGAGCATGGCGGCCGTCTGGACTCCCTTGCGGAACTCCATCTCTGGGTCCAGGTCCGGTTCGCCCTCTTCCCGGTTTCCTTCCGTATTGGGACGTTTCTTGTCCAAGCGGCGCTCTCCTCTTCTTGCTTCAGCATGTTGCTGGCGGGGTTCCTTGGCTCCACGGGAGTTACCCCGCTTCTCTGCTACTATGAACCCCTCCGAATCCCTCTGCCGCCGCTTGCGGTTATTCATTTCCGCTTCACGTTGGGTTCTACCCACGACGAGGGCCTCCCAGGTTCCTCGGCAAGCCTCTCGGTGCGTGCCCTCCACAATCGCCCCGGGCGGCCCCGAGGGTGCTCTTGCTCGTTGCTTCCCCTCGGGTGTCAGGCTTCGCCATCTTCGGTAAGTTGGCCACCGCCGGTTAGTGTCACGAGGCCGAATCGGTTCGCTTTCGCTAGGGCCCGCACCTTCGACTTCGGGACGGTCTCCCGCCCTACGCCCGGTCAGGTGGATCCCTCCCGGACCGGCCCGCTTCTCCCGGTCGGTTGCCCTCGCAGGAGGGGCCGCGTCTACGTGATGAACGAGCAACTATCACGTCCGGTTCCTTTCAACCAGACAGGCTCGCCAGGCTTTTCCTGGCGCTCCGAAGACACCAAGGGATCGGGGATCGGGGCCCCTACACGTCGAATGGTTGTTTTCCTGGAAACCCTTTCCGGGGTTTTTGTTCGTGGGAGGCGTGTGTCCCGGGCCGCGCGGGCTCTCGGCCCGGGACCACGGCGATGCCGCGGCCGGGGGTCGCCGAACCTCCGGTTTCACCGGAGGATTCGCCTCCCACAAAAGGTACCCCTTCTTGGTGTCTTCGTGTCCTCGTGCCTTCGTGTTCGGAGCCGCGGCCGAGCCCGGGAGCGCGGACATCCTGTCCGCAGCACCGCGGCGCACGGCTTGCGCGGACCGCCGACTTCCAGCCGGCGTCCATTCGGCACTACGGTATACGCGGACCGCGGGCTTCCAGCCCGCAGCACCGCGGCGGAAATGCTCTCAAGCCCAAAGCGTTCCGGCTCGGGAGGACCCTCGCCCTCCAAGGCGGTCATCGATTCAACAACACCACGACGTCTTCCTGCCCGCCTTGGCGTACTTTGCGTCTCGCGAGAGCCAACCCGCGATTCTTCTCTCGCCAGGACGCAAGGGAAGTGCTGCGGGCGAGACGCCCGCGCCCCGTGCAAGCACTGCAACGAGGTTCTCGGCAAGCCCTGCCCCTACGAGGTGTTCAATACATGTAGGTTTGGAGACGGCCATGGACACTGAATCAGGTCGATCCGTCTGGCGCGGAGCGCCATCAGGTTGATCAGGATCGAGGGATTTGCGTTTTGGGATTTCCCTGCCTTCGCTATGCTTGTATTGCCTTCTCCTTTCTCCCCGCGTAGGATGCTTTGTTTGCTTCCTGTAGAGACGTGTCGATGAATTCAAGGCGGGAGAATTTGATCATGCGTTCTCTTTCTCGCCTTCTGCTCCTCTCCAGCGCGCTCGCCCTTTTCCCCGGCTGCGCGTGGTTCGTCGGCGGCGGCGTCGCCGCCGTGATCCTCGCGCTGCAGCCCGAGGAGGAGGCCGAGACCGCGCCGGTCGTCCAGATCACCGCGGCGGCCCGGCTCACCGCGAGCCCGGGCCAGGTCACCTACACCCTCCACGACGCCGAGGGCGACGCCTGCGACGTGACCGTCGAGTACAAGGTGGGCGCTTCCGGAACCTTTCACATCGCGACGAAAGCGACGGGCGGGGACGGGACCGCCGGCCTTGCGCCCGGCAGCTACACCTTCGCCTGGGACTACGATACCGATGCGGAAGTCACGCTTCCGGAAACTCTGGACGTGACGATCCGGGTGACAGCTGTGGACACGACCGGCAAGGCCTCGGAGGCTGTATCGGCGGGCCACTCGCTGGGCAACGCGCCGCCGGTGATCGAGTCGATCGACCTGCCCGACGGTCTCGTGACCGGCACGGCGACGGTCGAGTACGTCCTCAGCGACACGCACGGAGACACGTCGCAGATCGACATCCAGTTTCGCGCTGGAACAACGGGGACCTGGACCGACGCCACGGCCGACGCTTCCGGCGCGTACACCAACCTCGGCTCCGCGCCTTCGCCCGGCGTGGCTCATTTCTTTCCCTGGGACTCGGACGATCCGAACGATCTCGAGGGCGAGGACGCGGACGCCTTCGTCCGCATCCGGGCATCGGACGACGGGGGGAACACCTGGGGATCCTGGCTGGAAACGACGGAAACCGTGAGCATCCGGAACGACACCGCGCCCCAGGTGCAGATCGGCCCGATTCCCCCTTTCCATGAACGAGGCATCATCCACATCCCCTACACGATCTTGGATGTGGAAGGCGACGAGGTCACGATCCTTCCCGAGTTCCGGCCCTATGGCGGAAGCGCCTGGAGACGGACGACGGCCGGCCCTGCGACGTCCCGCCTGTTCCTCACGGCGCCTTCCGGCGGAACGTCCGGTGTTTTTTCCTGGGATACGGCCCGCGACGGCCTCTACGCTCAGGGCGTCGACTTCCGCCTGACCGCCAGCCAGTCCAACGTTGCAGGCGTCCCGTCGAACACCTCCTTCAGCCTCGCCAACGACGGGTCGATGCCCTGGGTATCCAAGGAGAAGATGCCCACAGAGAGGCACAGTCTGTGTTGCGTGGCCGTCCGCGGAACGATATACGCCATCGGAGGGCGAGACGAAACCGGCGATCTGGATACGGTGGAGGCCTACGATCCGATTCTGGACGGGTGGACGACCCGGTCTTCTCTTCCCACGCTGAGGGAAGGGTTTTCCTGCGCGGCCGTCGGCGGGAAGATCTACGCCGTCGGGGGATTCGTGAGCACCAGTGGCTATATGGACACCGTGGAGGAATACGACCCCGTTCAAGACGCCTGGACGACCCGGGCGAGCCTGTCCAAGGCGAGGACCTTGCCCACCTGCGCGGCTGTCGCCGGGAAACTGTACGCCATCGGGGGATTCGGCATCGGCGGCGTCCAGAACATCGTTGAGGAATACGACCCGGCCCAGGACGCGTGGGCGACCAAGGCGACCATGCCCACGGCGAGACATTCCCTGTCCTGCGCGGTTTTCGGAGGGAAGATCTACTCCATCGGGGGACGGGACAGCGTGCCCACTTACCTGGACAATGTGGACGTATTCGATCCGGCTGAGGATTCCTGGACGACGAAGACACCGATGCCTACGGGGAGGTCGAATCTGTCCTGCGCGGCCATCGGAGAAAAGATCTACGCCATCGGGGGATCGGACGGCAGCGTGGACCTGAGCGCCGTGGAGGAATACGATCCTCATCAGGATACATGGGCGACGAAAACGGACATGACGACGGCGAGATCCGATTTCGGCTGCGCGACCGTCGCCGGGAAGGCGTACGCCGTCGGCGGATCGGCCGGCTCCACCCACCTGGATGCCGTGGAGGAATACGATCCGGTTCGTGACGGATGGACGTCCAGATCGGACATGCCCGCGACGAGACGTCTTCTTTCCTGCGCGGTCGTGGGAGGCAAATTATATGCCGTCGGGGGAGATGACTTGATCTCCATCCTGGACGACGTGGAGGAATACGACCCGGTCCTGGATGTGTGGACGTCCAGGGCGAGCATGCCAACGCCAAGGCGCGGTCTCTCCTGCGCGGTCGTGGGCGAAAAAGTGTACGCCGTGGGCGGATATGGAAGCGGCATGTACCAGGATACCGTCGAGGAATACGACCCGGCCGACGACGGATGGACGACGAAGATGGCCATGCCCACGGAAAGAAACGGCCTATCCTGCGCGGCTGTCGGCGGGAAGCTGTACGCCGTCGGAGGAAGCAACAGCGGCGGCGAACTGAAAACCGTGGAGGAATACGACCCGGTCGGGAACACGTGGGAGACGAAAGCGACGATGCCGACGGCGAGGCAGTTCTTTTCCTGCGCAGCCGTCGGCGGCAAGCTGTACGCCTTCGGGGGATGCTACGGGACCATGCCCATCGTGACGCTGAACACCGTCGAAGTCTATGACCCGGTCCAGGACACCTGGATGGCGAAGGCGAGCATGCCGACGAAGAGGTGGGGGTCTTCCTGTGCGGTCATCGGGGGAAAGGTGTACGTCATCGGCGGAAAAGCCGTCAACGAACTGGATACCGTGGAGGTGTACGATCCGGACCAGGACGCCTGGACGACGAGACCCGGAATGCCCCTCGCCCGGTACTTCCTGACCTGTGGATCCGTCGGCGGGAAGGTGTATGCGATCGGAGGACAGAATTCCGGAGGGTATTCGAGTGACGTGGAAGCGTACGATCCGGTTGTCCAGGCGTCCTTTGCCTTCGAGATGGACTCGACGATGTCCTCCCTGGCGGGCGCATGCCTCGGTTTCCATGACGGAAGCGTCTTCCTTTTCGGTGGAAGGGGCACTTCTCCCGGCGCTATGGACGCGTGCGCCGGTTTCGAGATCGTCGGCGACGTCCCCGCCTCACATCCCTTCGAGATCCGGAGGACCTGGACCGCCCGCGCCTCCTTGAACACGGCCCGACGGGAAGCAGGCTCCGTCTCGCACGGCGGTACGGTCTACGTCCTCGGCGGGTTCGACGCGAACGACGACGCGGTGCCCTCCATGGAGACCTACGACGCCGCTTCCGACGCCTGGACCGTCTCGGCGAACCCCATGACCACCGCCCGCGGAGGACTCGGCGTGGTCTGCTCGAACGGCAAGATCTACGCCATCGGCGGAGAAACCGGCTCCGGCAAGACCGGCGACGTCGAGATCTACGACATCACGGGAGGTTCCTGGAGCACGGGAACGTCCATGGGCACGGCGCGCTCCCACTTCGGCATCGGCGCCATCCCCGACACCGGCCTCATCTACGTCTTCGGCGGCGAGGTGGCCGGCGGCGCGCCCACCGACTCGGTGGAGCGATACGACCCCGTAGCGGATACCTGGAAGACCTCGGAGGACGCCGTCGATCCGCTCAGCACGCTTCCCCTTGCCCTCGAGGGGACGCTTTGCCTGTTCGAGCGGGACAACCTGAAGCTCTTCGGCGGCGAGCGGACGGGGGGCTTCCCGAGCGCCCGGATCTTCCTCTACGAACACTCGGCGGACCAGTACCGCCTGCTGGGCGAATCCCTCCCCTACCCCGCCCGCGACCTCTTCGGCGTCACCGCCGCCTTCACCTGGAACCACCGCGGCACCGACCAGTCCGACGAGTTCTGCCTGCTGGGCGGCGGCTATGACGGCGTGAATTACCGCGACGGGTTCTTCCGGTTCTACACGCGGTAGATTCAGGGATTGAGGGATTGAGGAATTCGGGATTTCGCCCCGATAGAGATTGTAGATTTGAGATTCCAGATTTCAGCCGGAGGAGCGGGGACGCGTAGGGATTGTCGTGGCTCGCCTGGAGGCTCGCCCTCCAAAGCGGTCACCGATCAAGGTTTTTCCCGAATTCTCGGAACAGATTCCAGCGGAGGCTACCGGCTTGCCGTTCCGCCATCACAGACACCAGCAGCCTGCTTGCCCGGGCTGATCCGTAGGACGTCAGAAAAACCCAGGGACCCCTCTGAGGATGAAGAATTCGAGGGGCAATCCGCGGGTTTTTCAGGGAAAATGGGGAACGGGTGCGTGATTCAGTTTTTCCGCGAACGGAGCGATTCGAACAACTCGTCGACGCTCTTGTCCTCGAGGAGATCCTTGCGTTCACGAACATAGTTTCCCCTTCCGGGCTGGAAAAGGATCAAGTAGCGCAATGCGTCCGCCAGGCCGAGTTCCTTGACCAGGGCCTTCCAGGCGCGTTCCCTCAGATCTTCGGCCGTTCTCATGCCTGCCCTCCCGTCTCGATCAGCGCAACCGCAGCAAGAGGTCCCACGATTTCTATGGATTCGAGCATGGTTCCGCACGTTTTCGCTCTGCTCAGGATCTCGTCGTCGCATGTCACGAAAAGGTCGCATCCAGCCCGAACTGCGAAAGCGAGATGAACGGCATCGGGAGCCGGCATTCCCCGTCCATGGAGATTGCGGGCAACGTCGATCGTCGCCGCATCCGGCGCCCCCGAGAATTCGCATTGATCCAGGATGGCCTGGACGATTTCGAGCCTCCTCGGATCCGGATTCCGGCCGTTCTCGAACACCAGCATCGGAGAGGAGACGATCGTCAGCTCCTTTCGCTCCATCGCCCCCAGAAGCGAAGCGACGGCCAGCGCTTCGAGTTGAACCCGGTCCTGGACCGGATCGTCGAAGGGCCGCTTGAGTGCGCAGAGATCAAGGTACAATCTCATCGTGAGGGTCCAAACGGGCCGACGCGATTATGACAAGACAAGGATACACCATGGAGAGTGGCCTCTGAAACTCTCAATTTCCATTGGCCCATTCCCCATTCCGCATTCCTCCTTCGCTTGCCGGCATCTGCGAGAGCTACGGAGGACCCTACGTAGCCTCG
>CAZDSO010000160.1:0-11130 GCA_964508045.1 uncultured Planctomycetia bacterium
CCGGCAAAGCACGGCCAACACGGGTCACAGGTGACGGGTACCAGACAATGCAAAAGGCTGCAGCCCCCTTGCACTCCTGCCATGGGTCGGGGGGGACCGGACCAGAATCGTCTTGCTCCTCGCATCTCAGGCACTTGCGGCAACCTCGCTACGTCTTCATGAATCATCCGGGCTACGTCCCCTTCTCTTCCCTTTCCGCCTCGAGCAGCTCCGCCGTGCGGTGGCGGAAAGCGGTTTCCTCGATCTCCGCGCGCGTGTAGATCCGACCCGTGCCGATGCCCGGGCAGTGGGGCGCGATCTCCGAGGTCCACAGCCGGTAGAGGAGGTTCTCCGGCCAGAAGGGCCAGGTGCGGCACTGGAGCGGACGGGCCTCGTAGACCGCGCACCGGTTTTCCTCGTCCAGGAAGACGCAACGCTTCTTCCGGCTCTTGAGGGTCACGTAGCCGTCCACGGTCTGCGTGTGCCGCTTCAAGAAGGCGGGCACCGACAGGCCGAGATGCCGCGCGAGGGCCTTCTCCTCCCCCCGGTTCAGGAAGACGTAGGCGTAGTCCCCCCGGTCCGTGCAGCAGGCCCCGCAGCCGTGGCACTCGAAGCGAATTCCATCCTCGTACCAGACGGACATGATTGGATTTCGGATTGGGGATTTCGGATCCGGTTACACATGCATCCCAAAGCAGCCGGAAAAAGGTTTCGGAATAATAACATTTCAAAGCCTGGAGATTGAGATACAAGAATACATGGTTGTTCTGCTTATCCTGTTTCCCATTTCCTATTCCGCATTCCCCAGCGCCCCCTCTTCCCGAAGCACGTTTCCGATGTTCTCGCGGAACCTCTCGAGGGCGAAGCGCTTCGCGTTCTGGACCATGGGCCCGGGGTCATCGAAGCGATCCTCCCGCTCATCGAAATGTCGCACCGCGGAGGCCAGCGAAGCGGGCGTCTGCTCGGGGAAGAGGACGCCGGTGGGCGGGCTTTCCGCCGTGTCCGTGCCGGAGGGGCGGGAAAAGTCGCCGTCGGGCACGACGGTTTCCAGGGCGCCGCCGCGGGCGAAGGCGATGACGGGTCGCCCCGACGCCTGGGCTTCGAGGGGCGTGATGCCGAAGTCCTCCTCGCCCGGGAAGACGAAGGCGCGGGCGCGGGCGTAGAGGGAAGCCACCTCCTCGTCCGGTTTCCAGCCCAGAAATTCCACGTTCGCCGGTGCGGCTCGTCTGAGGCGGGCCTCCTCCTGTCCGGTCCCGACGATCTTCAGCGGAAGGCCCAGGGTCTTGAAGGCCCGGATCGCCAGGTCGACGCGCTTGTAGGGGGCGAAGGCGGTGACCATGAGGAAGTAGTCGCCTCTCTCCTTCGCGGGGCTGAAGCGGCGCATGTCCACGGGCGGATGGAGCACCTCGGCCTCGCGCCCCCAGACCTTGCGGATGCGCTCCTTCACGTAGCGGGAGATGGCGATGATGCGGTCCACGCGGCGGCTCGACGTCACGTCCCAGGCGCGGAGGAAGGTGGCGGTTGCGGGCACGATGCGCCGGGCGAGAACGCCCAGACGCTCGGCCGGGAAGTAGTGGTGATACATGTCCCAGAGGTAGCGTACGGGCGTGAAGCAGTAGCACACGTGCCGCGCGTCGGGACGCGTGATGACGCCCTTCGCAACGCAGTGGGAGAGGGAGACCACGACGTCGTAGGGGGTCAGGTCCATGGACTCGATGGCGAAGGGGTAGAGGGGGAGGAGGGCCCTGTACTTCTTGCGGAGGACGGGCAGGCGGTCGAGAAAGGACGTGCGGATGCGGCGGTTCTCGATCACGGGGGAGACGGAGCCCTTGAAGTGGACCAGGGTGAAGAGGTCGGCATCCGGAAGGAGCTCGCAGAAGGCTTCCAGACACCTCTCCCCGCCCCGCATCCCCGTGAGCCAGTCGTGAACGAGGGCGACGCGCGCCATGGGGTACCTCGACGCAGTCAGGAAGACCCAACCTTACAAAAACAGGACGGGAGGGGGAATGGGGTAGCCATTCGAGGCATTCGCGGTGTCGGCAAGTCGTGGTCTTCTCTTTCGTTCCGTAGCCCGCCTCCCACAATCCTCGTTTCTTCGTGCCTTGGTGTCTTCGTGCCCTCGTGCTTGAAGCGCCATCCGCGTGGCTGGGTTGGCGCCTGGCCAGCCTGTAGCCGCCGCTGAAATCTGACGGCTGCAATCTGAAATCCCCCCTCTTTCATGTGAATCCGGCTCGAGAAAACACCGCGCAAAGGCCTGGAGCCTCTTTGCCGGGGCCCGCGGGAATGCCTATCCTGGGGGCATGGAAGCGGACGAAAAGACCACCGGCGCTTCGGGCGAGGCCGCCTCGCCCCCCGAAGGGGAAACCGGGGGACGGGACGCCCTCTGGGTCCTCGGCCTCTTCCTGCTCGCCCTGGCCGCGCGCCTCGTGGCCGCGCTCCAGACCCGCGTCATCACGCCCGACGGCGTGGAATACATCCGGATCGCAACGATGTTCTCCGCCGGCGACGCGGAAAGCGCGCTGGCCCATCCCCAGCATCCCCTCTATCCGTTCCTCATCTCGCTCTCTGCGAACGTCTTCGGAAACGGGGAGACCTCCGCCCAGGCCGTCTCCGTGATCCTGGGCGCCTTCTGTCTCGTGCCCCTCTTCTTCCTCGTCCGCTCCGTTTTCGGGCGCAGAGCGGCCCTGTTCGCAGGCGCGGGCTTCGCCTTTCTCCCGCCCTTCGTCCGGTTCGGGGCCGACGCCGTCTCCGAGCCCACCTTCCACTTCTTCCTCCTCTCCGCGCTCGCCCTCGGATACGCCGGCGCGGCGGGGAGGCCGGCGACCTCCCTCGCGCGCCGCTCGGCCCTGGCGCTTCTCGCCGGCGCCTGCGCCTCCGCCGCCTACCTCACGAGACCCGAAGGGATCGCCCTGCCTGCGGCCGTGGGCGGATGGACCCTGATCAAGACCCTCGCCGGCCGCCCCCGCTCCCTGCGCCCCCTCCTCGTCGCGGCGGGGTTCTCGCTGGCCTTCCTCGTGCTGTCCGCCCCCTACCTTCTCCACATCCGCCAGCAGACGGGACGGTTCGAGATCACGAAGAAAAAGCCCGTGACCCACTTCTTCTCCACCTACCAGCGGCAGCACACCGGCGGCCGCGAGCCGGACCCCGCCTCCGATCTCCCCGAAGCCAACTCGCCTCCCCGCGCCCTGGCCGAGGTCCTGAACACCTACGCCGAGAACCTCTTCTACGGGCATCTCCTGCTCGCCCTTCTCGGACTCCTCGCGGCGGGCTCCCATGCCGCGCGGACGCGCGGAGAGGACGTGAAGGAAACACGGACCCGGCGCCGCGACCTCGTCCTGGAAACCTACGTCCTCCTTCCGCTCGCGCTCTGGACGCTCATGGGCGGATTCCTCGCCTGGTCGCACGGCTACGTGAGCCACCGGCACACCTCGCCGGGGGCGCTGATGCTGCTGGGGTACGCCGGCGCCGGCGCCGTCTTCCTCTGCGATCGGCTGGGCCCGCCGCTCGCCCGCCGCACGGGCGCCCGCCCCCGGCTCCTCCCCTCCCGCCTTCTGGCCGGTCTCGCCCTGGTCCTCGCCGTCCTCGGCTCCACCACGGCGTTCCGCATCTACCGGGAGGGGAAGATGCACGTCATCGAGATCGGCCGCGCGCTCGAGGAACGCGTCGGCCCGGGCAAGACGATCGCCGGCAACCGCGTCCGGATCGCGTTCTACGCCGGCGGACGCCACGTCGATCTCCCCCCCTTCGCGGGGCTGGAAGGCGCCGTGCAGGTCCTGATCGAGGAAGAGGCCGACCTGCTCGTGATCGACGTCCTGGACTCGCATTTCCCCGTCCGGCATCCGGAGATTCACGAGGCGTTCCGAACGCCCCAGCCCCCCCCCGGGGGCTTCATCTTCCTCGATCGCTGGACCATCGGCGAAGAGACGGGGCGCGCCCGCGACATCCGGGCCTATCGGATCGACCGGGAGGCGCTGAAGGCGCGGAGGGGAAAGCGCGAGGGGGCGGGGGGGTAATCGTGTCGCGGTGTCGCCGAGCCCTTACGAAGTCACGATGAAAGGAAACGCCTTATGGGAGGCGCATGAAAACAACATTTCGAGGTGCAGGGTTCCGACTCCACGCCACCGCCGGCATCCTCCTCACGGCCTCCCCTCCTTCGCGCCGTCGCCTCCCTCGTCGATGAGCAGGAGCACCTGGGCCGCGAGCGCCCCGAGCGGCGGGAAGAGATCGAGGAGGCGCCGGTCCAGCCGGTCGAGTCGTCCAGCCGGGTACCATCCTTTCCAGGCGCGCGCCAGCGCGTTGAAGAGGTAATAGGGGCGGGCGCGGCCGGCGCGGAAGGGGCGCAGGAACAGGCGGATGTCCCGCGAGGTCAGGGGACGCTCTTCCGCCGTCCGGCCTTTTCGCGGATAGGGAAGCAGGCAGCGGACGCCCCGGGCCAGGGGGTTGCCCCCGCGCGGTTCGGTGAAGGCCGCGCGGCCGCCGTGCGGATCGAGGACGCGGGCCAGCTCCCGGGCGCTGGGCGCGAGGTCGACGTGATGGAGGACGCCCGTGCCGAGGATGCGCTGGAAGGCGTGCGGCTTGAAGGGGAGTCGTTCCGTTGCGGCCGCCACGAAGAACGCGCGGTCCGCGACCCCGCTGGAGGCGGCCTTCTTCCGGGCGACGCGCAGGGATTCGCGGGACACGTCGAACCCCACGGCGAGGCCGGCGCCGTGGAGAGCCGCGTAGACGGCGTTGTGTCCGAAGCCGCATCCATAGTCGAGAAAGGAAAGGCCCTCGACGTTTCCGAGGAACGCGAAGGCGTCCCGGACCAGCGAGGTCTCGGCCGACGTGGGTTCCGTCACGACGTAGGCTTGGGGGGGAGCCTTTGCCAGAAAGGTCCGGGCGGATCGGTCGAAATGGCGGGCTTCCTGCCGGAGGTCCCGCGCTCCCGCCGGGATCCGGGTTCGCCGGCGGCGCGCATGCGCCACGCGGTCGAAGAGATCCTGGGTCTCTTCGGCGGCGCGCTTCCAGCTGAAGGCCTTCGCCCTCCGCCGTCCGGCCCGGGCCATCCGCGCGCGCTTTCCGGGATCGTCGAGGAGGAGGCGAAGGGTGCTCGCGAGATCCGCGGGATTCCGCGGATCGAAAAGCGCTCCGGCTTCGCCGACGACCTCGGGAAGGGAGGGGGCGCGCGAGGAGACCACGGGGACGCCCATCGCCATGGCCTCGAGGACGGGAAGGCCGAACCCCTCGTAGAGGGACGGGTAGACGAAGAGGTCCGCCCCGGCGTAGAGGTTCGCCAGTTCCTCATCGGTGACGGCGCCCGTGAAGACGACCCTGGAGGCCAGGTTCGCGCGTTCGACGGCGGTTGGCAGGTCCCCGCTTTTCCATCCCTCTCCGCCCGCGAGGACGATCTGGCGGTCCAGCGGGCCCTCCTTCTCGAGAAGGACGAGGGCGTCGACCAGCGTGCGGAGGTTTTTCCTGGGCTCCAGCGTGCCCACGTAGAGGAGGTAGGGCTCGCGGATCCCGAAGCGCGCCTCGACGCGGGCGCGGGCCTTCCGGGGAGCCGGCGGTTCGGGCAGGTCCATGGGACCGTGGGGAACGACGCGGATCTCCCGTCCGGGTCCGACGCGCTTGCGAAGCCGGTCCCGGGAATGGACGGAGCCGGTGAGGAAGGCGTCGGCCCGCTTCCAGGAGGGCCGCGCCAGCGACTTGAGGATGAGCCAGTTCAACCGTTGCATGGATGCGGGGAAACGTTCCTGGACGAAATCGTGGACGGTGAGGACGGCGGGGATGGACCGTGGCAACAGGACGGGGAGCGTCTGGAGGGGGCTCCAGAAGAGATCGAGGCGATCGGCGCCGCACAGCCCTGGGAGGTCGGTCTGGATCCAGAGCGATCCTTTCCGCGCGGCGGGTCCGCGGCCGAGTCGTTTCACGAAGGGTCCTTCGGCCGGGGGGGGGAAGTCCTTGGTGGCGTAGAGGAAGAGGCGCTGTCGGGGGCGGATCCCGGCGAGGCCCTTGAGGATGTTCCGCGTGTAGACCTCGATGCCGGCCGGCCTCACGGCCAGGGCTCTTGCGTCGACGCCGATGCGCATGGTTCGGGTCCCTTTAGCGTCTTCGGGGACGGATGGCCCGAGGGGCTTTCCGATCGAACGAGAAGGGCCGTAGTGTAGCCCCTCGGGATGCAAAAACCTTGCAGATTTTTGCCTCCCGGGGGTTTTCCGCCCTCCCCCTCGGGTGTACGCTCTGGCGCAACGCGAGGCTTCGGCCCGGCGCCCTCTTTTCGGATGGACGGCATGCTCGGCAGGATCGCGGACCTGATCGGCACGAAAACGGCGAAGCACACCTTCACGCTCTTCTTCGGTTCCGTTCTCTCGAAGGGGATCGCCTTCCTGGTCCTGTTCGGCCTGGCCCATCTTCTGGACCGCCAGGCGTACGAGGTTTTCGGGCTGGTGCTGACGTTGATGTGGCTGACCTACGAGTTCACCGAACTCGGCATGAACAACTCGGTGGTCCGGCACGCGGCGAACCACGCCGAGGCGGGCCGGCACGACCTGGCGGCCGGCCTCTTCCGCCTTGCGGGGACCGTGAAGGTCCTTCTCTGGCTGGTCGTGTTCGCGGCGGGCTGGCTCGCCTCCGGGGCCCTCGCGGAGGCCTATCTGGGGGGCCCGGGGAGGAAGATCTACGTGATCCTCGCGCTGATCGGGGGAATGGGCCTGGGGAGCGTCGTCTTCCTGAACGGCATCTTCTACAGCTACAAGCGTTTCGCGCGGGACGTGTTCGTCTCCCTGGCCCAGAACGTGCTCAAGCTGTCGGCGGTCGGCCTGCTGGCGGTGCTGGGGCGCATGACCCTCGACGGGGCCGTCGTCCTGTACGGTCTCGTGCCCTGGGGCGCGTTCGCCCTGGGGATGTGGCTGGTGCCGCGCCGGGCGCGCCGCTGGGGCCGGATCGACCGGGCGGACCTCTCGTCGATCGCACGGTTCGGCGCGGTCTACGCCGTCATCGTCCTGATGGCCTCCCTCGAGAACCGTCTGGGCATCTTCCTGCTGAAGACGCTCTCTCCGCATCCGGGGGCCGTGGCCGACTACATCCCCGCCCAGCAGCTCATGATGGTCTTCATCTTCCTCCTCTCCGCCTACGTCAACGTGATGTTCTCGAAGGTCTCCTCCGTCCGGGACTGGGGGGAGGTTCTCCGCGCGCAGAAGAAATCCATCCTTCCGCTGGGCGTCTTCGCGGCCGGCGTGCTCGTCGTCGGCGCAGGCATGGGCGTCGTGGTCGATCTCTTCCTGCCGGCGAAATACGCCGGAACGGTTCCGGCCGCCCGGTGGCTCTACCTTTCCGTCATCTTCTCCATCCTGGGCACGCCCGCGGTGATGGGGATCCTCTACGCCAAGCGGCTCCGGGTCGTCCTGGCCGGACACGGGATCGCCCTCCCCCTGATGACGGCGCTCTGTTTCCTGTGGATCCCGCGATGGGGCGCCTCGGGCCTCGGCGCGGCGTACGCCGTGGCCCACGGCGTCTACAACCTCCTGCTTTCCGTCTACTTCCTTCTCGTCCTGTGCCGGGCCGAGGACCCTCTCCCGCCGGCCGGGGAGCGGGGCGTCCGGGATCACTCGCCGGAGGCGTCCCCGGAGGAAGCGAGGCGGTAGGCGCGGACGCGCTTGACGTGATGCAGATCGAAACGCCAGGTTTCCGCGAGCGCGAAACCGGGAGGCGGGTCGGAGGGCGTCTCCAGGGCCTTCTCCAGGTCGGGGGCCCAGGATTCCAGGTGGCCCATCTCCACGACGAGGAGGGAGGCCTTCTCCCGCCGGGCCTTCGCGAGGACCTCCGCCGGGTCGGCGTCGAGGGGCAGGGGCACGTGCCGCAAGCCCGCATAGTAGCTCACGCGCGAGAGGTCGCCGATCGCCGCGCCGCCGGGGTCCTTCCAGTGGGCGAGGTCGCGCGCGACCTCCTTCACGAAGACCTTGTCCGCGCGCCAGGCTCGCAGGTTCTCCTTCAATCCCGTGAGGAAGACCAGGGAGGCGAGGAAGAAGAGGAGAACGGCCGTTCCGGAAACGCCGCGAAGGCAGGATGCGAAGGGGCGAAGGGTCTGCAGCCGCGGACCGAGGACGTCCGAGAAGAGGACCGCGCCCCGTCCCGCGTACCCGAGGAGGAACAGGGCGATGGGCAGGGTATGCCGGTGGCTCAGGTAGCCGTGGGAGATCAGCTGGAAGAAGCATACGGCCGCCCAGAGGGCGGCGCAGGAGAGGAAAAGGAACTCCCATCGCGGCGGCAGGTCTTTTCGCTTCCGGAACAGGAAAAGACCCGCCAGGACGAAAAGCGCAGGCACGTAGTAGAGGTTGCCGACCACTTCCTTCCCAAGGCGGACCAGGGCCCTGCCCGTCCCCAGGATCTCCACCTCGGGGCTCTCCTTCGCGGTCTTCTTCTCCACCCTTTCCTCGAGCGTTTCCGACATCTCGACCGCGCTTTTCTTCATGGAGAGGTCCCAGCGTCCCGTCTGCATGCGGATGTGGACGAGATAGGGGAGACCGGGCGCGAAGAAACCCGCCAGGATCAGAAGGCCCGTCCCCGCCAGACCCAACCGCCGGCGGTTGCGAAGCCCTGCGACGAGAACCAGCCCCGTGAAGAGCCCGAAGGCGAGGAGGATACCGCCCCCTTCCGGGCGGGTGAGGTAGGCGGCGCCGCAGGCAACCCCCGCCAGGACTGCACGGACAAGCCCGGCCCGCCGGAAAGCCCCGGCCCCGAGGCAGAGGCCGAGGGCGAGAAAGAAGAGGAAGGCTCCCTCGGAGAGGGTGTCGGCGCCGGTACGGAAGAGCGGGGGGAGGAAGGCGAAGATCACGCAAGCCATCAGGGAAGCCCGTCGCCCGAAGACGGGGCGGAAGAGGAAAAAGACCACGGGGACGGTCCCGGCGGTGAGAAGGATCGGCACGACGAAGGCCGCCGTCTCGAACCCGCCGACAAGCGGGCGGACCAGGGCGATGAGAAGGGGATACACGGGGTGATAGTCGTCGGCGAGAAAGGACCGGAAATCCCCGGCGGCGAACAGCCGGGCGAGTCCGATGTAGCGCACGCCGTCGGAGGCGATGACCTGGACGCGGGCCGCGGAGAGGACGCGCAAGCCGAAGGCGGCGAGGGTCAGGCCGACGAGCAGACGTCGATCCGCTTTCGACGTGCCGTCTTCCGGCGCTCCGTTCTCGTCGCCGAACCTTTCGAGAAACGAACGTAGGGCGTTCAAGAGCCGTCTGCTCCCGTGTGGAAGAACTCCTCGTGCAGCGCCCGGACCACGGGCGGGATGTCTTCATCCTCGATCAGGAAGGAGATGTTGATCTTGGTGGCGCCCTGGGAAATCATCAGGATGTTGACGTTCGTCCCCGCCACCGCGGAAAAGACGCGCGCGGCGATCCCGGTCGTGTCGCGGATGCCCGTTCCCACCACGCCCACGATCGTCTTCTTGCTCTCCACCGTCACGTCGGCGAAACGCGAGATCTCCCGCACCGCCTCGTTGAGGTTGGCGCTCGAATCCACCGTGAAGGAGACGGTCACCTCCGAGGTGGACACCATGTCGATCACGATGCCGTGTCGGTCGAAGACGCCGAAGATCCGGGCCAGGAAGCCGTGCTGGAGCAGCATGCCGGTGGAGGCGACGGTGACGAGGTAGATGTGCTCCTTGTAGACGATGGACTTGATGACCTCCCGGCTCGGGTCCACGTGATGGACGATCACGGTTCCCGGGTGATCGGGATGGAACGTGTTCTTGACGCGCACGGGGATGTTCCGTTTCACGGCGGGAATGATGGTGGAGGGATGGAGGACGCGCGCCCCGTAATAGGCCAGTTCCGAGGCCTCCTCGAAGGAGAGCCGCGGGATGGGGAGGGCCTCGGGAAGAACGGAGGGGTCGGCGCTCATCACCCCGTCCACGTCCGTCCAGATCTGGATCTCCTCGGCCCGGAGGGACGCGCCGAGAATGGTGGCGGTGTAGTCCGAGCCCGAGCGGCCCAGCGTGGTGATGTTCCCTTCCTCGTCGCGGGCGATGAAGCCCGTCACGATGGGGACCCCCTCGACGCGGGCCATGGTCTTCTTGATCAGGGCGTAGGATTCGTCCTTCAGTCTCGCGCCCCCGAAGGTGGAGTCGGTGAGAAAGCCCAAGTCCGTCGAGGGGGCGGGCACTGCGGGAATGTCGTGCGCCCGGAAGCGGGCCGCGACGATCTTGTGGGACATCATCTCGCCGAAGGAGGACGTCAAGTCCAGGGTCCGCGGCGTGAGTTCCCGGACCAGCGAGACGCCGCGGAGGAGCTCTTCGAGACGGAAGAGCTCGGGGGAGACGATGTCCTCCGGAAGATTGAAGGCCCGGATGAATTGCTGGTGACGCTTGTAGATCTCGTTGACGGACACCTTGCCCGTCAGGGCTTCCCGGGCCTTCTGGATCAGCATGTCGGTCACGCCGGCGAACGCGGACACGACGACGGCGGGGCCACGCGCGATCTGCGCTTTCACGATGCGGGCCGCGGCGTCCACGCGTTCCGGATCGCCCAGGGACGTGCCGCCGAATTTCATGACGATCATGGCGGGTTCCTCGACTGCGGAAGCCAAAGATACGATTTTATCGATTGCGGGGAGGACCAGAAGGCCGGGGACGCGAAAACAGGAAAGTTTTTTGCGCCCGCGGAGGCATTCGCGCTATCACCGCATTTCATCTTTTGAACCACAAGTTTCCGAGATCCCCGCATTCACTTCGTGAATGCGGGGATCTTGGCGGAAGGCTGAGGGGCGCAGCAGCGCGGGCGGCAGTGCGGCGGTAGGATGTCCCTGTCTGCCGTCGCTGACGGCGACAGGCAGGCGCGATCCTCAAGGCAAAGTGTACCGTTTGTGGGAGGCGTGTGTCCCGGGCCACGCGGACACCCGGCCCGGGACCACGGCGATTTGCCTTCTGTTTCGTCTGTTTCATGGTTCGTGACCGGTCACCCGGTTCCCGTCCGTGCTGTGGGTTGCATCAATGCGGTGCCGGCAAAGCACGGCCAACCAGGTGACGGGTTTCAGGTTACAGACACCGCCATAAAGGCACCAAGGCACGAAGTAAAGCAGGGAGGGGGCATGGGCGATGGAGGATCGGGCTGTGGAATATTGGAAGGATGGAATTTCGAATGGAGTCAGCCATGAGCCTTCGGCTCTCCCAGAAAC